>JAJYHH010000023.1 GCA_021784845.1 Pseudomonadota bacterium | reverse complement strand
CCCACTCCGCCATGATGCCCAACATCGATAACAAAGGTGCAACCCCTGTATGTCCGCCAATGAACCAGCGGGGATGCAGGCCATTTTCCTGCAGGGTAAACACGCCCGAAGGGCCTTTCACCAACAGACGGTCGCCGATTGCCGCCCGCTGCAGATAACGGCCGAACAGTCCATCCGGCCGTTGCGCAACCAGAAACTCCAGACGCCCATCCCAATTTGTGGTATTGACAAGCGAGTAGGCACGCCACGCGGTCGTCCCCGGTACAAGGATCTCCATGTACTGGCCTGCCGCGAAGGCGGCTCCGGTCCCGAAGATTTCGTCTGGCTGCAGCTTCATCTCCATCCGCCACGTCCCCGGGGCTACCAGATCGAGCGCCACGACCTCAGCCCAGCGCTCCGGCACCGGCTCAAAACGCACAAAGGCGTGGCTGTAGGGCAGATCCACCGCCAGAGTGGAACGCGGCACTGTCTTGCAGAGCAAGACCTCGCCTTCGGCGCACATCCGCAAATCCCCTTCATCCGCACCGCGAGCGCCTGTCTGGTACGAACCAGCCCGCACCCTCGCCGTGCAGGCGCCGCAACTGCCTTTCCGGCACTGAGAGGGCAAAATAATGTTCTGTCGCTCGGCGGCGGCCAATACGGCCTCATCATCGCGACAGAGGAAGGCCAGCGCCCGTCCGTCGCGGGTATGAGCCGTGATCTCAAATTCCGTCATCCCAAAACCTCTCGCCTCTGGATATTCCGTACAACGGCATGCGCCTCCATCCGGAAGATCAGGTCAATGCCGCCTGCAAGTCCCGCTCGACATCCCCTGCCTGCCTCAGGTCGAATCGCACCGCGAATTCGTCCACAAGATTTGCGGTCATGTACCCGGGCAGCTCCGGACCCCAGTAAATCCCTTTGATGCCGAGCGCCAGAAGCGACAAGAGCACCGCAGTCGCCTTCTGTTCAAACCACGAAATCATGTAGGACAAGGGTAAATCGTTCAGTCCACACTGCAGTGCGCCCGCCAAGGCCCCCGCCACCTGAATGGCCGAGAACGCATCACTGCACTGGCCGACATCAAGGAGACGAGGGATCCCCCCGATGTCCCCAAAAGCCTCCTTGTTGAAACGGTACTTGCCGCAACCAAGAGTCATGATGACCACGTTGGCCGGCGCTCTCGTTGCAATTTCTGTGAAGTAACGCCGCGCGGGCGAAGCCCCGTCGCATCCACCGACGAGAAAAAAGTGGCCGATGTCTCCTTTCCTGATCGCCGCGACCACCTGATCGGCAACTCCCATAAGCGTATGACGCCCAAAACCCACCGTGATGCGCTGTTCCACGCCGTCTGCGGCGAACCCCGGTGTTGCCCGGGCGGCCTTCACCACTTCCGCAAACTGGCCGTGCGCAAGATGCCGCACTCCGGGCCAGCCGACGGGTCCCGTTGTAAAAATACGGTGCCGATAGGAAGGCGCAGGTTCGATCAGGCAGTTTGATGTCATGACGATCGGCCCCGGAAAGGCGGCAAAATCCCGCTGCTGATCCTGCCACGCACCACCCCAGTTTCCGGCAAGATGGGCATGATGCTTAAGCGCCGGGTAAGCGTGGGCGGGCAACATCTCCCCATGCGTATACACCTGAATATCGAGACCGCTCGTCGCCTCGAGAATTTTCGCAAGATCCTCGAAATCGTGTCCGCTGACAAGAATGGCCCGCCCTTTAACGGGTGTCACGCGCACGGATGTCACGGTCTGGCGGCCAAATGTTCCGGTATTAGCCGCATCAAGCAATTCCATGACGCTGAGATTCAGTCGGCCCACCTCAAGGGCATGCGCAAAGAGATCCTCTTTGTCTGCGGGATCCCCGGCCAGATACGCAAACATCTCCTCAATGCGCGCGTCGATGGCGTCATCCTGGTACCCCAGCCGTCGGGCGTGGTGTGCATAGGCGGCCACGCCCTTCATGCCATACAGAATGAAAGCCTGCAGTCCCGATGCATCGGCGTCTGCCCGGGACCCGCCACGCGGGCCAAGCGACGCCGCTTGCGCGAGAAGGCCGTCCCTGTCTGCAGCAGGCTCAAAACTGGCTGGTCCTCGCAGATCCTCAAGGGCGCCTGGCGAACCGGCCTGCGTCGGCGTGCAGCGCGCGCGGATGGCATCTCGCCAGCGCGCCCCCTCATAAACAAGCTCCTGAAGACGCACTGGACTAAAGTTCACGTTTGTCAGAGTCGTAAACGTGGCATAGAGCAAAAAAGCATCGAGATCCCGGTCGACGACACCCCCGGCGCGGGCGCGATGCGCATGCTGCGCAACGCCTTTTATCATGTGAATCAACACATCCTGTAGAGCGGCGGTCATGTCGTTCTTTCCGCACGTCCCAACGGATGTACAGCCTACCGTATCGATCTTTCTAGACGTTTGTTCGCACTGGTAGCAAAACATGCATGATCCTTGTGTAGTGTGAAATATCACGAGGCGGCGATCTTCGTCTGTTGCGATGCTCTGCCTCCTTGACTCGGGTCAAGGATGTCCATGGCGCTGCCCGGCGCAAAGAGGCGCTCCGGTACCGCAGCCCCACCCCGACTGCATTCTCGCAACGGTGGCCTGACCGCTTCTTCTCGCCGCCCGTGACAGGCATCAGGGCGCCCGTGAAAAATCACAGATTCGCTTGCCGGGTCGCGCATCGGGCTGTACGATTCGCGCATGACTTGCGCGTATGCCGGGCCCACCGCAGCACCCCGATCCCCCGCACCCGGTCTTAGGCACGTGAATGCAAATTCGTGGCCATGCCCACTAAAGACCGCAAGGCCTCGCCCGGGGCCGCAGCCTTACGCCACGGCCACCGCGGCAATCCGGGTCTTCAGGGACGCAAAGGCCCTCCGGCGCGTACGTTCAATCCGTTCGACGCGGCTCGTCTTGCCACACGGCGGCGCCCACGTCCTTTCTGTTGGCACCTTGAGTGTCCGCCTTCGCATCACGCCGCCTGTGACCGGACATGCCTGACGATACGCCCGGTCCGCGCCCGCCCGCTCACAGCGGCGAACCAGTGCCCGCCGGCAAGAAAGGCGACACCTTCGTCACGGAAGACACCCCGCGCTTGCGTCTTCTGATCCCGCTCGTTGTGGCCATCGCGTTTTTTATGGAGCAGCTTGATGCCACGATCATCACCACGGCGATTCCCGGCATGGCGCACGCCCTGCACACAAGTCCCGTTCAAATGAATCTGGCCGTGAGCGCCTATGTGCTCACGCTGGCGGTATTCATCCCGTTGAGCGGCTGGTGTGCCGACCGCTTTGGTGTGCGTCCGGTGTTCATAGCCGCCCTCGGCCTCTTTACCACCGGTTCGGCATTGTGCGGCGCGGCCGGCAGTTTTCCCGAACTGGTGGCCACCCGTGTGCTCCAGGGACTGGGTGGCGCCATGATGACGCCGGTCGGGCGCCTGATTTTGTTACGCAGCTTCCCGCGCGCGCAGCTTGTCAGGGCCATGACTTACGCAACCCTGCCGGCCATCGCCGGACCGCTCATCGGTCCTCTGCTGGGCGGCTATCTGACGACTTATCTGTCGTGGCGCTGGATTTTCTATGTCAATGTGCCTTTTGGGTTTCTTGGGGTGATTTTGGCGTACCGGTTTCTCAATCCATCACAGACACCCCGCTCGCCGTCGTTTGATCTCGCGGGATTTGTGCTTTTTGGTGCGGGAGTCGGCCTGCTCGAGGCGACCTTCGAAGGCGCAGGTTACGTGCCGCCCCTTGTCCTTGCGGGCATGGCGCTTTGTGCAGCCGGGCTCATTTTCGCTTTCTACCGGCACAGTCGTGCGCATCTGCATCCCCTGGTCGATCTGCGATTGCTGCGCGAACGGGCCTTTGCCGTTGCCACGACGGCCGGCGGGCTGTCCCGCATCGCCATGAACGCGCCGATCTACCTTCTGCCGCTCATGCTGCAGATCGGTCTCGGTCTCACACCCATACAATCTGGGGGGCTTACGTTCCTTGCCGCACTCGGTGCACCTCCGGTCCGTCTGCTTGTCGGACCCGCCTTGCGCCGCTTTGGATTCCGCACCATGCTGCTTGGCGGCGCACTGGCATGCGCGTGCGCGCTCGGGAATCTTGCCCTGATCGGGCGTCACACCTCGCATGAGCTGATCGCGTTTGCGATCGTCTTTTTCGGCCTCGCGCGATCGACCCAGTTTATGACCTCCAATACACTTGCCTACGCAGATGTCCCGTCGGAACGGTTGAGTCGCGCCACGAGTCTCGGCGGCCTGATGCAACAGTTGACCGTAAGCTTTGGGGTTTCGCTTGCCGCAGCGCTCCTTGGTCTTCTGGCACGTAACCAGATGGTGCCCGCTCTGGGCGCATTCCATGCTGTATTTTACATCCTCGCACTGATCCCCTTGTTCGGGTTTCCCGCCTTTATGCGCCTGCAGCCGCAAGATGGCGCGGTCGTAAGTGGGCACGCCGCCGGCAGTGCGCGGGAATCCGGACAAGCATGAAAGAGCCGCAGCAGACTCCTATGCGGTCCCGCGGTACTTGCGGGCCGCGCGGCGCAGACTGAGACCGCCCCCGCGCCAGGGTGATGAATGTTCCGTTCGCCCGGCCCCGCGCACAACGCAGTAAGGCCGTCGATGTCCAGCGGATTTGGCTGAGTCCCCACACAGAGGTCGCAACTGCGGTGGACCCCGCAAGCGGCCCAGGCCGGCGGCTTTGCCGCGCACCCCTCGGACACACCGCCCTCCAAAGACCACAGGACCGCCCGCATCTCGCGAATACCCAGGGTTTTCGGGAGGTGATGGTCCCGGTTTTCGGGGGCACCAAGACGCTTGGCCGGGGCGAGCCGGCCCGGGTTCTTCCGGTCCCGTGATCAACCCAAACGTCTGCGCGCCCAGGGCGCCTCATAGACGTTGCGAGGCCCCTGGTTGAGCTTCCGGGCTGCATGATTGACGGCCGTGGCTCACGACGCCTATCATGCCAGCGTGAACCTGCAGCCAACGCCCGCCAAGACCTGTGTCACCTACGCCTGGCGAGCTCGCGAGGCAAAAATCGAAAGCTGTTTTCGTCGCCCGCGCACCGTCGGCGAAGAGCCGGCGCTGTTGCAGAGAGCCCTTCCCGAAGAGCACCACATGTCCCAGTGGCACAGACAGCTAGCAGGCCTGCCCGGCCCAAACCAGACGCTGCCGATACGCAGCCTGCGCGCCTGTAACGGCCCTCATGCGGGGCTTCCCAACGGCGCCGTCGAAACCGACACGGCACTCACCAGCGAGATGCCAGCCGCCCCCGGCTTCATCACCCCGGCTGCGTTCGGGCGCTCCGGCGGCGACATCACGTCCCGCGTGCTACGCACCTGTGGGGCCCGGGTGCGTAGCACACCGGCTCCCGCCTGCGGTGTTCGCGGTGACGCGTGGTGTACCCCGTCCCCCCGCTCCGAGCCCCGAAGCACCTGACACAATGTGCGGCATTTGCGGCGAATTGCGTTTCGACGACCAAACGGCCGACCTTGCCGCGATCGGACGCATGCGCAACGCCCTAAGGCACCGCGGGCCTGACCATACCGCCCAATGGCATAGCGGCCCCATCGCATTCGGACACACCCGGCTTTCAATCATCGATCTCAGTCCCGCAAGCGATCAACCCATGCTCGACGCCGATACGGGCTGCGCACTGGTGTTCAACGGTGTCATCTATAATTACCGCGCGCTGCGCGGTGAACTGAACAAGCTAGGCCAGCGGTTCACATCCAGCGGCGATACCGAAGTCATCCTGAAGGCCTACGCACAATGGGGCGATGACTGCGTACGGCGCCTCGACGGCATGTTCGCTTTTGCCCTGTGGGATCCCCGGCGCCGAAATCTGCTGCTTGCGCGCGACCGCTTCGGCATGAAGCCGCTTTACCTCACGCACGACAACAGACGTCTGCGCTTTGCGTCGAGCCTCCCTGCGCTGCTCGCCGGGGGCGGTGTTGATACCGCAATCGATTCCCTGGCGCTGCATCATCTGTTTTCTCTCCACGCCGTGGTACCGGCGCCGCGCACCATCCTGCGCGGCGTACGCAAGCTGGAACCCGCGCACACCCTTCGCATCGATCCCTCGGGCATGCGCTGGCTGACGCGCTACTGGCAGCTCGATGCCACGCGCCCCGACCCGCCGCCAAACGAACACGAATGGATCGATGCCACGCGCGCCGCCCTGCAGGCCGCGCTCGACAGCCATGTGCATGCGGCGGACGTACCGGTGGGCGTGTTGCTATCCGGCGGGCTGGATTCGAGCCTGCTCGTGGGCATGCTTGCAGGCAAGATACAGGATCTGCGCACTTATTCGATCGGCTTCCAAAGCCTCGACGCCGACACGGAGAGGGCTGACGAATTCACCTACTCCGATCTCGTCGCGCAAACCTTCGGCACATGTCACCACCAGCTGTCGATCCCCAACAGCGCTGTGCTTGAGCGCCTCCCGCAAACCATCGCTCGCATGACTGAGCCGATGTTCAGTCATGACGTCGTTGCGTTTGACCTGCTCGCGGAATGGGTGGGTAGCGACGTGAAGGCTGTGCTCGCGGGACAGGGAGCTGACGAGGTGTTTGCCGGCTACTTCTGGTACCCGCGCATGGAAGCCGAGTCAGGCCTGCCGGTGGAGCGCTTCTCCCGGCATTACGTAGACCGCGATCACGGCGAATGGCTGCGCTTCATCGATCCGGCACACCATGTGCCGGATGTCACCGGGGAATTTCTGGAGGCCGCATTGCAGCGCCCGCGAGCCGACACGTTTCTCGACCAGGTGTTGCGACTCGATGTGACAACACTCATCGTCGATGACCCCGTCAAACGCGTAGACAACCTGCCCATGGCACACGCCCTGGAACTGCGCGTACCCTTTCTCGACCGGTCGCTGGTTGAGCTTGCCGCGCGCATGCCGCCTGCCTTCCGCCTGCGCGAAGACGGCAAGTTCCCGCTCAAGGCGATCGCGCGCGGCGTGCTTCCAGACGCCATAATCGACCGGCCAAAAGGGTATTTTCCGGTACCCGCACTCAAGCATGTGCGCGGGCCTTTTCGTGCGCGCATGCGCGAAATACTGAACTCGCGCGCCTCCCGCGAACGCGGGTTGTACCAGCGCCACTTCATCGACGCGCTGCTTGCCGCACCGGAAGCGCCCGCACACTTCACCCGCATTCAGGGCAGCAAACTGTGGCATGCCGCCCTGCTGGAATGGTGGCTTCAGGTCCATGTCGATGGCAGCCCTCCGTGAACCGGCGATGATCGAACGCCTGAACCGCGATTGTTTCTGCGTGAGCCTGGATCGGGTCAAGCTGGCCCACGCGCTCGAGACAGAGATTGGCCAGCCTGGTCTGTACGCTCTCGTGCAACAGCGCAATCCGCATCTTTTTTCGGCGCAACCGGTATTCGTCAGTCACGAGCACGCGCAACGCATGCGCGAAGTGGTTTTGGCTATCGAACAGGTCGCCGCACTTCCCGCTTTCCAGCGCGCCGTGCTCGCTCGTGCGCCACAAGCCGCTCAACACGATCCGGGCAATCCGGGCGTATTCCTCGGTTTTGACTTTCACCTCGAAGCAGGCAAGCTCGGTCTCATAGAGATCAACACGAACCCCGGTGGGGCGCTGCTATCGGCTGTACTGGCGCGCGCGCAGCGCGCCTGTTGCGAGGATATGCGCAACATGATGCCAAGCGGCGAGGCCATCGACGCATTCGAAACGGCAATCGTTGCGATGTTCCTGCGCGAATGGCAGGCTGCGGGGCGAGAAGGCAGGCCCGCATGTATCGCCATCGTCGACACCGAACCCGAAAATCAGTATCTCTATGCCGAATTCCTGCTTTATCAACGCCTGTTCGCGCGAGCGGGCATCGAGGCTATCATCGCCGATCCGGCGCAGCTCCACTGTGACGACACAACACTGAGCGTGGATGGCCGACGTATCGACCTGGTCTACAACCGGCTCACTGATTTCGCGCTCAGCGCCCCTGAACACGCCGTCTTGCGCCGCGCGTGGGAGCTTGATACCGCCGTAATCACGCCGCACCCCCGAGCCCATGCACGCTTTGCCGACAAGCGCAATCTCGCCTTGCTGTGTGACTCATCGACGCTGCGCGCGATGGGCGCTGATGGGGCGCTGGCAGATTTCCTTGCAGCCCAGGTGCCGCATACCGAAATCCTCACCCAGGACAACGCCGAACGCCTGTGGGCGCAGCGCCGGAATCTGTTCTTCAAACCCTGGGCCGGCTTTGGAAGCCGCGCCGCCTACCGCGGCGCCAAGCTTACCCGGGGCGTGTGGCAGACCATCGTCCAAGGCGAATATGTCGCGCAAACCCTGACGCCACCAGGTGAACGCCGTATCGGCGATGCCATGGATTCCCGCAGTCTCAAGTTTGATCTGCGCGCCTATGCCGACATCGGCCATGTGTTGTGGCTATCGGCGCGTCTTTATCAGGGGCAGACCACCAACTTCCGCACGCCCGGCGGCGGATTCGCTCCCATGTTCGAGGAGGCGGCCGGGGGGTCTTCGAAGCCAAGGTAATGGAACACAGTAAGGCGGCACGGACGCCGCACCGCTACATCAGGCTCCCGCGATTCCCGACAGACCACTTTCATTGACTATCAGACACTTAGGCGGAAAGTCTCGGCATTCACATTACAGGCGGCCTTGACACACAACAGGCTTCAAGCCCCTGTCGACGATGACTGCCTGTCCGACCCGGTGACAAGATCCCCGGATCATGGTCGACCGCGCGCGGCAATCATGCCGGATCTGACTGGCCGAACCTCCATTGTAGAGGCAGGAAGACAGTAACGGGGCAGGCCACCTCGCCCGGACACCAATCATGCGGCCGGCAATGTCGACACGCCGTCCCGTTATTGCGGGCCAGCCTCTCCCCACAGCGGACCTATCGGTTGTGCACCAGAAACCGGCCATGCGGCCGCCAATGAGCGCACGCCCGACCACAGGACGGCAGCAAGCATCTGGAAGCGAAGCGGCAGGATCATGAGCTGCGCCGGGATCGCGGGCGCGAGAGCGCCCCGGACGTCCCATCACGCATCTCGGAAGCCGGCGCACAATCGGAAAAATCAGACACTGAGTATAGGGATGGCGGAGAGGGAGGGATTCGAACCCTCGGTACGCTTTTGGCGTACACACACTTTCCAGGCGTGCTCCTTCGACCGCTCGGACACCTCTCCCCGCAAGAGCGCCCAAGAGTAACCCAGTAACCCAAGGGGCCGCAAGCAACACGCCCAGACGATCATCCCCCGTCGGGCGGCCCCTAGGCCCCCCACCAAACTCCCGGTATACTCGCCACGTGGCCATGATCAACCCGATTCCAACCGACGCCCTGATCCAGCGCGCCGATCAGCTCGCCCGACACAGCACACCCTACCGCGATCCGACCACCCGCGTGCAGTGGGAACGACTAAATGCGCATGCGTTCTGGCTCCCGGAGACTGCTCTGTCCCTGCATGGTATACGGGAATTCGATGACCTCCCGCTTGCAGACCGCCAGCGCCTCTCCCACTATGAATTCGCGCATTTTCTGGAAGCCGGGCTATGGCTTGAGGGCATCTTTCTTGAACGCCTGGGACGCGCGGCGGCCCACCCGGGCGCACCGCTGGCAACGCGCATGT
Organism: Pseudomonadota bacterium; assembly: GCA_021784845.1. Lineage (GTDB taxonomy): Bacteria > Pseudomonadota > Gammaproteobacteria > Acidiferrobacterales > Acidiferrobacteraceae > JAJYDN01. The sequence continues at coordinate 9,762 of JAJYHH010000023.1, read as the reverse complement.
ACCATCTGCATGAACTGCGCGAAGAAGCCGGGCACAGCCTGATGTTCCTCGAATTTTTTCGTCGCAGCGGGCTCCCCTTGCACGCAATCGCTGCACGGCACGACGGCGCATTGACCTTGCTCGGGCGCCATCTGCCCTTTGATTCAACATTATTCTGGGGTGCGATCCTGCTCGGCGAGGAAGTACCAGATCGCCTAAACCGCTATATCCGCCTGCATGCGGAGGGGGTTTGTCCGGTTGCAGTCGAACTGTCCGTTCTCCACAGCACCGACGAGGCGCGTCACATCGCCTACGGGCACGAGATCCTGCAGGACAGACTGGACGGCATGCATGCACCAAAACGGTTTCTGGTGGCACGCGCCCTCACCATGCTGCTCAAACGATTCGTACAGACTTTCTACTACCCGTCGCAGGCCCTGTACAGGCACGCCGCACTCCCGTCTGCGCCGTGGGCGCAACGTGCACGCGAAAATTCCGTCCGCCGTGCCTTTGTGGCCCGTTGTCTTGGCTCAACCATCACACGTTTGCGCGGCCTCGGTCTGCCGATCAATTGGCCCTGACAGACCTCACGGATTCTAGGACGCCGGTGAAGCCGCTGGCGGCTCCGATGGGGTGACGCCATTCTTGGGCAGAGGCCTGGGCGCGGCCGCCGCCTTGACTACAAGATCGTTGCGCACACTGACCACACCACGCACACTCTTTGCGATCCGCACTGCTTCCTGGATCTCGTCTGCGTGGTTGACAAAGCCGCTCAGGATCACATGACCACGGTAGGTGTCGACCTTGACCTGAAAGCCGCGTAGCGCCTGATCCTCAAGCAAGCGTGCCTTGATCTTCGACGTGATTGCCGCATCGCGGAAATATTCGTTCGTCGTTTCCTGCGCCCCCATGGAAGCGCACCCCGCACCCAGCGCCAGACTGATTCCTACCATGGCACTCATGAGTAAACGCCTGGACGCGCCCGCGTATCGTCCATATCCCATATCTCGCCCCCTGCATTCCTGTAGCCACGCCCGGTGCGGCGCCACTTCGGGCGCCCGCATTACGCCGGCCATTATAGCGCATCCGCGCACGCGGCAGTGCGGCGGCCACGACAGACACAAAGCGCTCCTGCGCGATCAGGCACCCACCCCGACACGCACTGGCGCAAGCGGCGCGCCCAACTGACCTACCGACAGAAGAATTTCCGCGCTCGTCTGCAGGCGCGGCTCCGCTGCCCCCCGCCCCAACATCTCCAGAAATCGCACTTGATGCTGAATCTCATCCTGACGGATTGCCAGCGCAAGATTGTAGGTGTGGTTGTCCTTTCCTATCGTCATTGCGCAGAGATTCGTATAGGCCTTCACCGACGCCTCGGCCGCCTGCAAGAGTATGGGCAGAATCTTGGGTACATCGGCTTCAACCGGCAGCACACGCAACGCGCTTAGAGTACCAAATTCCTGTTCGACACTTTCCGGAAGGCGCCCCCCTAGCTCATAGATGCGCGGAACCAGCAGCTCGAAATGACGACGATCCTGCTCGCGCACCTGTTCAATGATGCGCCGCAACGCTTCGCCATCGACCCCGAGCAGATGGATGCGCAACAACGTGAAGTAGTAATAATTGCCCATCTCAGCCAGCGCCCGCTCGACCAGGACGTTGATCAGGCTGTCGACATCCATGCCTTTCGCCTCGACCAACTCTCGCCCCACACATTTCGCCATACAGCCTCCTTGCTGAAAACTTTCGCGATATCATCTATCCGGCGTTCCCGGGGTCTTCTGATTCTCATAGGGTCGTGTCCGGTTTACGATCGGCCTTTCGGTCCGGAACACCCCTTCGACCTACTGCGCGCCCTGTTGCGTTGCACCCTCTCCGGTCACGCCGGTCCCTCCGACAGCCTGCCCTTTCTCACTTACGGCGCCCATTTTCCGGCCCATGGACCGGGTCGCCTCACGCGCCGAACTGATCACGCCTCGCATCGCCGAAGATACATTGCTGGATGTGGTCTTCGCATAGTCAGACAGGCTCGAGCGCAGTTCCCGCCCCGCTTTCGGGGCCAGCAATGTCGCCGCCACATACCCCACCGCAAGACCGCCCATGAATGTCAGAACCCTCGAGCCCACCCGACCACCTCGCATCGCAGCGGAATGTTCCATGTGCGTTTCCATGCATTTACCTCCTGAGCTGTCTTAGGGAATCTGGGCGTCGCGCGGGCTACGTCCGATCAGGTAGTAAACGATCATGCCCACCAGTGGAAAGATAAGCACCACAAGCGTCCAGAAGACTTTGTGACCGACAGAAGCCGCACCAAACAGGATGCTGATAATCGCAACAACATCCAGGACGATGACGACCGTGCCAAGCAATGCGTAGGTGCTCATATGGCGCTGCCCCTGCGTCGTTCACTCCGGGTAAACTCTAACAGGCTGGCCCATTTCCGCCATCGAACCCTCGACCTATATCATCAGGTCGGAAAGATATAGTGGAAAAATTCCGTCCGGCTCGACACGCCGCATTTCTCGTAAATCGTGCTGATGTGCTGCTTTAGCGTTTTTTCCGAATTCCCGGTCAACCTTGCCATTTCCTGCGTCGACAGGCCCTTCAAAAGCAAACGGGCCACTTCACATTCCTTGTTTGTAAGCGTTGCCTGATTGAGCGCCCTCTCCCGGGCTCCAATCAGGCCCTTTGGCTCCTCCCACAAACGCTCGAGGATTTTCTTCAGTTCGCTCGTAGAAAAGGGTTTTTCCAGGAGGTAAGCGGCGCCGTGATTCAGTGCTTCCTTGACCCGCGCCTGATCCGCAAAGGCGCTTATCACGACCACCGGCATGGGCATGCCCGCCTGTTCGATTTTGCGCAGGATATCCAGACCGTCAGGCTTGCCGCTGTCTAGCATGATGTCGGTGATGACCGCGTCATAGGATGCATCCTTCCAGGCCTGTGACGCCTCCTCGAAAGTCGATACCCACCTGCAGATCATCCCCAGACCCTGAAGGGACTGGCTCAATGCCTGCCCTGCAACGCTTTCGTCTTCTATCAAGAGTATCTGGCGGGGGCGGCGCATGGCGCTCGCCTCCCGTCGCCGCGACTCCGATAGACCTAGGCCCATGCCCGTTTTTGCCAACCGTGCAGTCATCTCCATCCCCTTCCTGGTAGTATCCGACCATGTCGCCGGCAGAATCGATGCCTTCCCGCCCGACCCGCCTAGCCTGCGAAGCACACCCTATTGAACGGCCCCTCCCAAAGACACTGCAATGCGTCCCTTGCGCGACTTTGCCGCCATCAGTTTGACGTCGGCTGCGCGTCGCAAAAGCTCCGCCGAGGTCGACGGATATGTGGAAATGCTGTAGGAAAACCGCATGGGCCACAGCGACATGGTTGCTCTCGCCACGTCCTTCACCAATCGTTGCGCGAGCTCACTGGCCATGCCTTCTCCTATCTCCGGCAGGATCATGGCAAACTCGTCCCCACCGATCCTGCAGGATATGTCAACGCCCTTGCGCGCTCTTTCGGCAAGGACTTTTGCCGTGCGCCGCAAAATCTCATCACCACCGGACAGGCCCAGGTGCGTATTGGCTTCCTTGAAGTCATCCAGATCGATGAGAAGCAAAGACACATCGCGCCGGTAGCGCTCCGCCCGCGCAAGCTCCCGATTCAGCGCCAAGTCAAACGTCCGCCGGTTACCGATGCCTGTCAGCGCATCGTGATCCGCAAGCCACGCCACGCGCGCATATTCCGCGCTGTTGTGGAGGCTTAAGGCCAACAGACGCCCGCACGCCTGAGCACAATGCCGTTCCCATGCCGAGAATGGCTCAGACCGGAGGTCTCTTATGAAATCCAGGCGGCCTATGCAGATGTAATCAACGACCAGCGGCACGATCAGCACCATCACGTCATCGCGCCCGGTCAGGTACGGAAGTTCCGATGCCTCGGACGGCTTTCCCGTAAACACGCGCGCCTCGCAAGGCGCTTCCTGCTGCGAACGCTTGAACGCGCAGGAACCGCCCAGGCTTACGGTCGACCCGGGCCGTGACCACAGACCCGTCATTTCCATGACATCATCGCGCACCTGCAGCAACGCGAGGTCATCACACGGCACAAGCCCGGCCATGGCCGCAAGAACGGGCGGTACGTTCTCCTCGACATCCAACGATTTCCCCGCAAGATAGGCGATTTGCATGAGCCATTCCAATCCCGCATTGCTCTGCTGTGCCTGGCTGTCATCCGGCCCCATGGTTGCATCGCCTCGTCTACCCGAGTGGACATTCTAGTGACCTGATCCCAACGCCATCATCAGACAAAGGTCGGAAAAGTCACTTTGTTTTCTTGCGCTTTCCAAAGCACTTTACAATGGTTTGCACGCTATATTTTATTTGTCTCCCTGGTTTCCATGCCTGCTGTACTGTCAATAATGGACCTCTCAACGGCATCTATGAGCGCTGCCACGCCAAACGGCTTTGGTAAATATCCACAAAATGTCGAACCACTCATCTTCCGCTGTGCGCTGGTTTCGTCGTAACCGCAGCACAAAAGCACCGGGACGTCATCGCGCACCGCCTGGATGGCCTTAAACGCATCTTCCCCGCCCATCCTCGGCATGGACAGATCCAGAATCACAAGATCAACGCAATCCCGGTTCTCTGTGAAAATCCTGAGCGCCTCGATGCCATCGGCCGCCGCGAGAACCCGGTACCCCAGTGGTTCCAGTGCCCGCTGGCATAGAGAACGCAGCATCTCCTCGTCATCTACAAAAAGCACGGTCCGCGCCTCATGAGGGTCGCTCCGCTTTCCTTCGCGGCCCGGCGCTTGCCTGCGCTCGCGCGCGACGGCTGCGGGAATAACCACACGCACAGTCGTCCCTTCGCCTGGCACCGAGTCGATGTCAATGGCACCCCGGTAGGCCTTGACCACACTCAAAACGACCCCCAGCCCGATGCCGCGCGCGTCCGGCTTGGTCGTAAAGAACGGCTCGAACGCCCGCAGCAGAACATTGGGCTCCATGCCGCAGCCGGTGTCCGAGACCTCGAACACCGCGTGACGCCCAACGTGCGGTCGCCCGTAGGAAAATGACTGCCGCATATCCTCGCTAATATCGATCCAGTCCGTCGTGATTGAGAGCACACCACCTGTCTCAACCATAGCTTCGCTCGCATTCAAACAGAGATTCAGCATAATCTGCTGCACTTCCGCTGGATCCGCCTCGATGGGGGGTACATCGGGCCGCAGGGATTTGCGCACGATGATGGACTTGTGCATCTGCGAGCGCAGGATAACAAGCATGGTTGTGACCATACTGTTTAGATAAACAGCCTCGAGCGCGCCCTTCCCGGGTCCCGCAAAGTCCAGAAGCTCCCGGGTCAGTCCGGCGGCGCGCTGCGATGCCATGATGATCGTATTGAGATCTTCGTGTGCGCTATGCTCAGCTGGCACCGCCAGGCGGGCAAGCTCGGCGTTACCAACGATGCCAGTCAGTATGTTATTGAAATCATGCGCAATTCCTGCGGCCAGGACCGCCACATTCTCATGCTTTTGCGACTTCATCAGGAGATCCCGCAGTTTCTGTGCCCGATCCTCGGACTCATGTCGGCGTGACACGTCCTTCGATACGAGTATCCAGTAGCCCGTCTGGGATATAGGGGCCGCACTAAACTCGATCCACGAGACCTCGCCGTCTGGTCGGTAGTCCAACAGTTCTGCCCGAACCGGGTGCCCGGCCCGCATTTCATGGCGGATCTCTTCGATCTTGCGGGTATCCGTCCGCGGACCCGGTGTCAAACCCATGAGCCGGTCACCGACATGAGCCCCCATGCGCCGTGAACAGGCCGGATTGCGGAATAACACCTCAAATTCCTCTCCGTCGCGCGCTCGCGCGATCATTACCGAATCCTCAAGATAGGAGAGCGCCTCATTCATGAGATCCCGATCGCCACGCGCCCCCCAAAGCCCACGCATGCGCGCGGCCATGCGGCGGGCATCCTGCGGATCCACGATGTCCAGGGCGCCCCATTCCAGTGCCCGCTCCAGCATACTTTCATCGCCCAAAACGAGGGTCGGGCGCATGCCGATGATGGGCGCGCCTGCGGTGACTTCGAGGAAAACGGCGGCATCGACAACGATCAGATCCCACATGGCATCCTGCAAAAGCACTCTGGGCAGGGGTGGCGCGGTGGCCGTGACGTCCACCCCAAGACCCGCGCCTGTGGCAATTCCGTCCAGCAGCGCCGGAATCCCGGCGTCGCTGCCCACGTAAAGCACTGCCAGATGTTGGCTCATCGTATCCATACGCATACTTGCCTGTTCACGCTTCACCCATCGCACGGGATCCGCAGAACGAAGCGGGTTCCATCGGCACCCGTTCGCCCGAGCGTCAATTCCGCGCCCGCTGCCGACGCCAGGGCATGTGCAATGGCCAAACCAAGGCCCATGCCATTGGCTCTACTCACCGTCAACGGCTCAAACAGCCTCTGCCTTACCTCGTCCGGCAAGCCTGGACCCGAGTCGTCCACCCACATTTCCACGAACAATGCCTCGCAGTGGTGCGACACCGTCAACATCCGCGGCCGCCCGACGGGTTGATCACTCAGAATTTGCAGGGAATTGAGCATCAGGTGGTCGATCGCCTGCACCAGAAACTTCGAATCGGCGACCACCCGCACATTTGCGCCGTCGGGCATGCGGATAGAGGCCCGCGCCTGGCGGGCCAGTGGCTTGATCATGTGGTGGACCTCTTTCAGAACGCGGTCGAGATCCACGGGCCGCCGCTCTATGTCCCCCGATAATTCCGCGATCTGGCTTGTGACGCGCCGCACGCGTGCGTAGATACGTTCCAGTTGCTCGCTGATTTGCGCCCGAATCCGTTCGACGTCCGACCCTGGCACGGCCAGGCTTTCCACCAGAAGATTGATGTTGTGCAGCGGATTGCGGACATCGTGCAGGACCGCCGAAAGACTGATCCATAATGCCTGGTTGCGCTCTATACTCATCAAGCGCTGCCGAAACCCTTCCGAGGTAACAAGGGCCTGCGCGAGCTTGGTTCGCGCCTGTAGCCACGCGGCGACCACGCCAATGCCCCCGCCCATGAGCGCGGGCACCGCCATCAGCCAGATTGCGACATAGTGAACGGGGGCACCCGGCTTGACGACACCCAGAGTATAGAGAACATAACCCACGGCGAGGCCTGCGGCGACACCCAGAAGCGTCAATACACCTCCGGCCGAGTCGAAACCCTGGCGCTTGGGCGTAGCTCCCTCCTCGCGCAGATAAAGCAGCCGGCCTGATCTGCCGTGGCCGCCTGCCGCGCGCCCGGCACCCCGCCGCGTCCCCGTGCCCGGGCGTCCGGTCACGCTGTTTTCCTGATAACTTCCTGTCACGTGAGTCCTCTCCCTTCGCGGTGATCGCGACACATCATCACCGAACGACCTGGCTACCCGCCCTGAACGCCAACAGCGTATAAACCGACCGGAGCCATTGCTTCCGTCACACCCGAATGCACCTTGCGACAGAAAAGCCGTTCGTTATGATTGGACCATCACTCCTTAAATATGTAAATCAAATCTACCATCGCGGATTCACAACCACAAGCGAACATAGCTCTCAGCCCCTTTTTTGTCCGCGACCGGCTGATAGCGTTTTCCACCAAACCCTGCCACATATACGCCGTGTCGACCTCCGCTTTTAATCCCTTTATTTTTTCTTCCCAATCTGCCGTGCCAGATCAGACTCCGGTCACGAGGCTGCGGCTTTTTTGGTATTCCGCAAGGATCGCCTGCAAAAACGCCTCTTGCGCCACCTGCACGTCCGTCAAATCCGCGCCGGCGTCCACCAGAGCCAGCGTTTCCATAGCTGCCAGCGCGCGATGATAACGTGCATGCAATTCCCACAAGACGCTCCCGTCGCTCACATTTAACCTCTTCATGTGCCCGTGCAGCCGACAGGTCTGCGGATTCGACAACGCTCCATGGCTGATTACGGCCGCATCGTGGCGAATCGCGCGCCGTACCGTCCTGTCATAGACAAGCTGTTGCGCATAGACGCCAAGGAGGCTCGTCGGATGCTGCCTGTGCGCAAAAGGCGTACCGCGCAGAAACGTACCCAGTTCATCGATGGGCATGGGCCGGGCGATCTGGTATCCCTGAAGCAGGGGCACGTTGAGAACGGTCACGGCATCCAGGATATCCTCCGTTTCGACGCCCTCCACCACCATCGTCTTGCCCATGTCACGCGCGAGATCCAAAACGGTGGCGGTAAACAAAATGCCGGAAGGGTCTTCTTCCAGGGTACGCACGAAGCCCTGGTCAAGCTTGACCTCGTCTACTGGAAGCTCCTTCAGCCGCAGCAGAGAGGAATAGGCGCTTCCCACGTCGTCCAGAGCAAGGCGCACTCCAAGCGCCTTAAGGTCGAGGAGATGCTTGAGCGCCGTTGTGCGCTCAAGAAAATTGCTGCCCTCGAGTATCTCCAGCACTATGCGTGATGGCGCCACCCCGGTATCGGCAATGATGGCCCCCAGATGGGCGACAAGCCGCTCCGAGACCGAGGAGGGGTCAACATTGACCGAAACCCATAGTGCACCCCCGAACCCATCAAGACGCAGCAGATCGACGAGCGAGGCACGCAGAACGCGCTCGGTAAGATAGAACAGGTCATCATGGTCAAAAAACGCCAGAAACCCGTCTGGTGCGAGGATCCGTCCGTCCGCATCGCGGATGCGCGCGAGCGCCTCCACGCCCACGACACGCCGCGAACGGTTGTCCAAGATAGGCTGGTAGTACACGACCAGACCATCCTCGTGGAGCCGCCTTTGCACACCGTTCAGACAGCGCGGCGCGGGCTCCCCGTAGAGCGCCCAGAAATGCAATCGATCCGATTTGTGCTCCTTGCTTTCATAGAGCGCCTGATCCGCATAGCGTATGAGTCCGTCCGGATTTGTTATGTCGTCGTACGGATAGACACATACGCCCGCGCTGCAGCGGATCTCCACTTGCCGTCCTTCCGGCAGTGTGATCGGCACCCCTACGAGCTGGCCCACGTCCTCAAGAATTTGCACGACCTCATCAAGGGACCGGCAATCTTCCAGCAACAAAACGAATTCGTCGCCTCCCAGACGCGCCACGAAGTCCGATGCCCGCAGCCCACGCTGCAAGCGCTCGCCCAGTGTCTGCAGAACCAGATCGCCCGCCTCATGACCATAGGTATCATTCACTGGCTTGAAGCCATCGAGGTCCATCATGACAACAGCCAGGAGACGTTCGTGCCGCTGCGCGCGCACCATGGCCTTTTCAAGTTCCTCGTCGAGCGCGCGCCGGTTGGGCAGCCCCGTCAATTTGTCCGAGAACGCCTGATGAACAAGCGCCTCCGCGAACCGGCGGCGCTCCGTCACGTCCACCGATGTCCACACCACCACCGGATGGGCCGCGTCCCCCGCTTCGATGCGTTGCCCGGAAACGTCGACAAAGACGACACCGCGACCGTCGCGCGACATGAGCGCAAGGTCACGCACGCGACCCTGCCCGTTGCCTATCACCTCACGCGCCAACTGGACCATGCGCTCATTTTGCGCATCATCCGCATAGATCCCTCGTGTCGCATGCCCAACGATCTCCGCCGCGCTCTGGTATCCAAGAATGTCGAGAAACGCCTGATTGACTTCAACGAACATTCGTTCCGGATAGCGCACGAGCGCAATGCCCGCGGTGGTGTTGGCAAGCAGCGTCGCCCGCTCGCCACTTAGAGCCCGAATCGACTGATCCTGCCGATGACGTTCCGTCACATCCACGTGTGTCCATA
>JAJYHH010000109.1 GCA_021784845.1 Pseudomonadota bacterium | reverse complement strand
AGCGGCGCACTCTCGTTCGCCAGCATATTCCTGGACCGGATGCACGGCGGCGGTTCTGGGAGCGCATCCTGCAGGGTCCTGTCGCGGAGCTTCTGCTCGGTGGGCGCACCGAGGAAGCCGAAGGACTTTTTGCGCAGGAGATATCTTCTCCGCGCGCAAAGGATACATTGGGGCTCGTGTCGCTTGTCGGAGCGGGGCCAGGTGATCCGGATCTCCTGACATTGCGTGCCCTGCGTCTCATGCAGGAGGCCGACATGATCGTTTACGACCGCCTCGTTGCCCCACCGATTCTAGCCCTTTGCCGCAAGGATGCAGAGCGCATCGACGTGGGCAAGAGTGCCGGTCGTCATGCGGTTCCACAGGAAAACATCAATCAACTGCTGGTGGATCTGGCAGCCGCCGGCAAGCGGGTCGTACGCCTGAAGGGAGGCGATCCCTTCGTTTTCGGCCGGGGGGGCGAGGAAATTGACACCCTGGTGGAGGCCGGTATTCCTTTCCAGGTCGTTCCCGGTATCACGGCTGCACTGGGTTGCGCCGCCTACGGCGATCTGCCACTGACTCACCGCGAGTATGCGCAGTCTTGCGTGTTCGTCGCCGGACACTGTCAGAATGACGGTTTGCCTGTGAACTGGGCCGCCCTGGCCCAGCCCCATCAGACCGTCGTGTTCTATATGGGCGTCGCGGCGGTCGCAACGATCAGCCGCGAACTCATCGCCCATGGCCTGCCACCCACCACACCCGCCGCACTGGTTGAGCGCGGCACGACCCCCCAACAGCGGGTCCTGACCAGCACGTTGAGCGAGTTGCCAGACGTTGTGAGTGGGCAATCCATTACACCACCGACCCTTGTCGTCATCGGTGAAATCGTGCGACTGCATGACCGCTGGGCCACTCGCAGGCACACCGCCGCATCGGAATTGCGCGCCGCAGGTTGAGAGGATAGCCCGCCCGTTGGGGGGCGGGCGGGCTGTCAGCTCTTCCGGCCGAACCCTTCCTCAACCGATCGTACCGCGGCCTGTACGCGCGAACTCAGTTTGAGCTTGCGCAGAATGGCTTTCACATGGAGCTTGACGGTTCCTTCGGATATGCCAAGCGAACGGGCAATCACTTTGTTGCTTTGCCCGTCTCCCAGGTGTCCAAGAATCTCCATCTCCCGCGGCGTCAGTTCGCTGAATGCGTGGGAGGCTTTCATGGCCTCCGGCCCACTTTGAATGAAGCGGGCGAGCACAGGCGCGAATTCCGGTGCCACGATCATTTCTCCCGTTTCTATCCGCGCCAGCGCGGCCACCAGCCCATCGGGCTCCATATCTTTCAGCAGATAACCCTGGGCGCCATGGTGGAGAGAGGACACGAGATCGGCTTCGTCGCTGCTCGTTGTCAGCATCACGATGGGAACGGTGACCCCTCCCGCACGCAGACGCCGCAGGGTTTCTATACCGCCGAGTTTCGGCATGCGGATGTCAAGGAGTATCACATGGGGATGTGTCTCCTGAATCAAGGTCAGCGCCTGTTCGCCGTCACTGGTTGTGGCCACCACCTCAATCCCGCGCCGGACAAGCAAATGCTCGAGTCCGCTGCGAAACAGCGCGTGATCATCGATCAGCATGACCTTCATGAAGACGCCACCGGATAATTTGTTCGGGACGGTGTGGCCCCCGGATTGCGAAAGGTGAGAAGCACTTGCGTCCCCTCGCCTATTTCCCTCTCGACGCGCAACTCACCACCCATGGCACGCGCGCGTTCGCGCATGATGGCCTGCCCAAAGTGTTCTTCCTGGTCATCCCTTTCCTTGCCTGGCACGGCTCCCTCCCCGTCATCCTCGATCAGAACCCGATACAAACCATCCGCTTCGCTCGCCAGAAGAACCCGTACCGTCTGCGCATGGGCGTGCTTGCGCACATTGCTCAAGGCCTCCTGGATCACGCGCAGCACGTGTGTCTGGTAACTCGCCGGCAGAACGCCCTGCCAGTCCTTCTGTACGAACACCGGAATCCCTGTCTCGGCCTGGAAGCGCGTGATTGTGGCATCAAGTGCAGGCAGCAGGCCGCCTTCGGCCCCCACCGCCCGCCAGTTGCGGATCAGATCGCGCACTTCCCTGTGGGCCACCTCGAGGCCTGCGCTCAGGCGGTCAAATTCACTGCGTACACCCGGGTGTTCATCCTGGGCCAGCGTTTCGCGCAGAACCTGCGCCTGAATGCGCAGTCCAGCGAGCGTTTGGGCAAGGGAGTCGTGCAGCTCATGCGCGATGGTCATGCGCTCCTGCAGCAGAGAGAGCTGGCGCCGTTCGTCTTGAAGGCGCATCTTTTCGATTGCCGCGCCCAGATGACGACCGAGACCAAGAAGCAGGTCCGAAACGTCGTTGTGGCCGACGATGCGCGTGCGCTGCATGAAGAGATTGTAGATACCAACCGTCCGGCCTTCGCACCGCAAAGGCACCGCAAGCAACACGAGATCCTCGCCCGCAAAGGGCGTTTGACCCCACGATTCGCAGCAGGAATGAATATTGAATCCGACACTCAGGGATACCTGGCCTGCGGCGTGCCCGCACAGGCAGCAATCAAGGGGGATACGGCGTTCCTTGGCGACGATGTCATCGGGAAGACCAATGCTGGCCATGAGACGCAGATGGCCGTCATCGGTCGCCAGGCGCACCATGCCGGCGCGGATTTCGTTGGCGTTCCAAAGGGTATACAGAAAGCGCGGCAGCAGCTCGTCGAGATCCTGAGAGCTTGCGATACCGGCGGTAATGTCATTTAGGATCTCGAGCCAGCGCGCGGTCATCGGCCGGTAGGGCAGCGAGGAACGCTCGGCAGACAGGTTGCTCAGAATGTCGCTCACGCTGTTGACGTCGGCGGCGAGCTTGGCGAATTCGCCATCGGTGACGGAGGCCGGGATGCGCACGGACAGATTGCCGGCCCGTACCCGCGCCGCCCATGTGCGCAGGTGATAAAGCGGCGTCAGCAGGGAACGGAACGTGACCACCCAGACGCCGGCGGTGCCGACGAGGGCTAGAAGCAGGATCACAAGGGCCAGGCCATGGAACAGCATCGCATGGGGTCCCTGGCCGTCATCGGCCCCTTCCGCGATGACGGCGGTGAGCAGCAGCACCATGAGGCCGACTGGCGCGGCCCCCACGAGCCAGGGGCGATACTTGCGCCGCCAGCCGTCCGCGGGTCGGGAACGCCAGTCGCTCCACCATTGCTGCCACACGGGTGTTTTCCCAAAGTACCGTTTTTCCATAGGGGCCTCGGGCCGGCTGGCGGCAGAAGAACTCTGCTCGATACTATATACGAACATCGCCTGCGGGATGAGCACCCTCTCTTGCCGTTCAGTCTGCGGCATAAATGCCCGGCCTAAACACCGTGTCGGCTGTCTGTGTCAGCGTCCGAATATAAGGTTCCAGCGCCGTTCCGACATCCTCGCTCCAGGAAGGGTGGCTGTAATCGAGGTCGGTCAAAGACCATAGGCCTCGCTTGGAGCGGCAGGCCAACGCGATCATGTGGATCAATTCATCGGCACCTGCGCCCACAATGCAGCCACCGAGCATCTGGCCGGTTTCCTGGTCATGGACAATCTCGATGAATCCGGTGGCGTCGTTGTAGGCGCGCGCCTTGACAGAGGCCCGCAGCGGGATGTAGACAGTGTCTGGATTGAATCCAGCCGATTCTGCCAGTTCCTCCGACAGACCCATGGCCGCGATGGGCAGAACCGAATCCACGACAAGTGGTACCTGGTGATAATTTCTCTGGCGTACGGCGCCCAGCAGGGCATTTTCTCCCGCCACACGGCCATCGTGAAGGGCGGCGGTGGCGGTCATGGGCCCCCCTTTGACGTCGCCTACTGCAAAAATGCCCGGAACGCTTGTTTGCAGGAATTCATCTGTGACGAGGAATCCGCGGGTATCCCGCTCGATTCCCAGGTCATCGAGACCCAGGTCATCAGGCCGCGGTTCGCGACCCACACCGACCAGGACACGCGCGAAGCTGGCACTGCGTCCGTCGGAAAACGTGACATGGACAGCGTCATGGGCGGGTTGTACCGAGCGAACGGTCTGCTGTGTGTAAATGGTGACACCAAGGCTCGCCAGACTGCGTCCGAGCAGGGCTGACGCGCGTTCAGGGATGACCGGCAGGTCGAGCAGGCGGGCCTTTTCCTCGACGATGGTGACGCGCCCGCCAAATTGCTGGAGAAAGAAAGCAGCCTCGACACCCAGAGTGCCGCCCCCGATACACAAAACGTCTCCCAGAGGTGCGGCCAGGG
>JAJYHH010000059.1:8162-19752 GCA_021784845.1 Pseudomonadota bacterium | reverse complement strand
ATCCATGGCGGCCAGACGAACCCGGTGCTGCTCGCCGTCAGCCTCTATCTCGACGTGCTGAACATATTCATTGCCCTGCTCGAAATCCTGGGTGCGCTGCAGGGGGGCGGGCGCCGCCGCTGACCGCGTATCCAGTCCTGTCGGGGCCGGCCCTGCTGTGCGGCCGGCCCCGTTCTTTTCGTGGTTATCGTTCCAGAGACCAGATCTTTCCTCCAGTGATCGCGCGGCACAAGGGCGATCGCATCCGTTTCATGACGCCTCCCGTTCCAGTTCCTCGACGTAGCTCTGTGGCGCAGCTGGCAGTGTTCGTGGTGGAGTCAGAAAAAACCAGGCAGCCGCGGCGCCGCCGAGGCACAGCCACATGGACAGCCGCAGAAGATTATCGAGGCTCAGGGTGTGGGCTTCGGTGGCAAGAAACGGCTGGGCGATCTGCAGGCCCGTGTGGCCATGCCAGGCGTAGCGGGACCATTCGCTGCTGAGCGCATTTGATGCCCGGGCGGTGCCGCGTGACGAGTAGACGGTCACCAGGGAGACACCGATGTTGGCACTGAATACGCGGATAAAATTGGTTGTGGTGGCCGCGCCGGCCACGAGCGGTGCGGGAATCTCTGACATGATGATCATCGTCAACGGAACGAACAGCACGCCGATGCCGCAACCGAGGAGCACAAGCGGCCAGAATAGGGTGGACAGTCCCGCGTAAATACCGAGGTCGAGACTGCCATAGGCGGTTGCGAGCAACAGCAGGCTTAGTGTTGCCAGGCGTCGTAACCCGAGCAGGCTGTGCAGCTGGTCGAGCACCGTCGACAACGGCACCGCGCCAAGGGCGATGGGTACGAGCAGAACGCCGCCCCAGAGGCCGTTGTAGCCGAGATACTCCTCCGCCCACAAAGGCAGGGTCGAAGCCCAGGCCATGAACAGCGCCCAGCCGACACACAACAGCAAAAGTCCGAGGCTGAAGTTGCGCTGCTTCAGGTAATGGAAACGCAGCAGCGGGTGCGGTGTGCGCATCTCATGCCAGGCGAACAGGTAGAGGCAGGCGATGGCGGCAAGCGTCATGTGCACGATGAAAGGGGAATGGCACCAGCCGTGCTCCTCGCCCTGATCCAGGACCACCTGCAAGGACATCAACCCGAGGTAGAGCAGGACAAAGCCCCACGTATCGAAGGGCGTGGTGCCGGAGGCCCGTGAGGGCGCCGGAATACCACGGCTGCCAAGCAGGAATGCCAGCACAAATAACGGCAGAGACAGCCAGAAAATGAACCGGAACCCCGGACCCACGGCGAGCCAGCCGCCGATGACCGGACCAAGGAAGAACGGCAGCAACATGGCGTTGCTCCAGAACACCGTTACCATCCCGTGGCGGCGCGGAGGGGTCGCACCCAGAAACAGGCTTTGCGACAGGGGCACGAGGAGACCCGCCCCGAGTCCCTCCAGGGCGCGCGACAGCAGCATGATCCACAGATTGTGTGTCAAAGCGCTGATGAGTGTGCCGG
This sequence comes from Pseudomonadota bacterium, assembly GCA_021784845.1. Taxonomy (GTDB): domain Bacteria; phylum Pseudomonadota; class Gammaproteobacteria; order Acidiferrobacterales; family Acidiferrobacteraceae; genus JAJYDN01. The sequence goes on along the minus strand of JAJYHH010000059.1, from coordinate 18,256 downwards.
CGCCGGCGGCGATAACGGCAGCCTGAAAGGCGCGCCGCGGGCCAAAGCGCGCGGTCGTCCACGGCATCAGGGTGATGCCAAGTGCCCAGTGCACGATGAAGTAGGTGAGCGTCCAGAGGGCGTCGTAGCTGCTGGTGGACAGTCCGCCCGCAACGTACGGGAAGATGCCCTGCACGGCTGCGCCTTCGAACGATCCAAGTCCCAGCGCAAGGCCCACCCCGGAAAAGAGGGGGACGAGGCTACTGGAAGGACGCGCCGCAGGCACGGGGGCTGAGGGTGACACCGCGTCATTGTATCAGAGCGCCGGCGCGGCCTGCCAGATCGTCTTGCCGGCAAGGCCCAACGCCTGCCGCACGCGGCGCGGTGTTTTCTACCCCTCGATATTGTAACGGCGGATTTTCCGATAGACGGTGCGTTCGCTCATGTCGAGGATCTGTGCCACCTTGCGCCGGTTGCCGTCGTGTTCACGCAGCAGCCGCCGTATGTAATCGGCTTCCACGGCGTTCATCGACAGGGCAGCCCGACTGGGCGGTGAAGCATTCAGTCGCGCGGGCGCGGTGTCGAGCAACCCGGTGTCGATGGTATCGCCAGGCGCCAATGCGGCGGCCCGCTCGAGCATATTGCGCAATTCACGCACATTCCCGGGAAAATCATAACGCATCAGCCATTCGAGGGCGTCGCCGGTCAGGCACATGTTCTTGCCGGTCGCGCGGTTGATGCGCGCAACCAGCGCCTCGGCAAGGGCCGGAACGTCGCTGCGCCGGTCGCGCAGCGAGGGCAGGCGGATTGTGATGCAGGCAAGACGGTAATAGAGGTCTTCCCGGAAGGCCCCGCGCGCGACCATGGCTGGCAGGTCGCGATTGGTCGCCGCCACCACGCGCACGTCGGCGCGGATTGTGGCGCGGCCGCCGAGCCGGCGGAACTCACCGGTCTCGAGCACTCGCAGCAGTTTGGCTTGCATGGACAGCGGCAGTTCGCCGATCTCATCGAGAAAGAGGGTCCCGCCATCGGCGGTCTCAAAGAGGCCTTTCTTGCGGCCTATGCAGCCCGTAAACGACCCCCGTTCATGACCAAAGAACTCGCTCTCGAAGAGTGATTCGCTAAGCGAAGCGCAGTCGATCGCCAGAAAGGCCCGGTCGGCGCGCGCACTTTCCTCATGGACGAAATGTGCGGCAAGCTCCTTGCCGACCCCACTTTCGCCGAGCAGCAGTACGCCGATGGTGCTGCGCGCCGCCTGCCGGAGATTATCGACGGCGCGCAAAAGCGCAGGCGACCGGCCGATAAGGCGGATCTCCTGGCAGTTCAGGTCCGGCTGGTCGGGCGCACGGCGAATCGATTCGCCAAGGAGCAGGCGGCCTTCTGCGTCGGCGATGGCATAACCGAGGATGCGTACCTGTTCGGCATGGCCCTGGTGGTCGTAGTGGGTGTGAAAGACCTCATGGGTCTGTCCGGTCTTGAACACCTGCTGGTGCGGGCAGTCCTCCTTATGCAGGTGGCAGGGGCTTGCGCGATGGTGTGACACTTCATGGCAGCGCCGGCCGATGATCTCTTTTTCCTCCGCGCCGTAGGCGCTGCAGTAGGCGGCGTTGGCGGCAACGATGCGGTAGTCCGCGTCGATCAGAACGAAGGGTTCTTCGCGGATGTCGATCAGCGACTGCGTCAAAGTGGCGGACATGGCCTGGGTCCTGCGTGACATAGTGTCATGACAGTATGACAGTAGAAAGGCCATCCGTCACGGGAATGTTTTTGCATGTCATTGAAAAACGGCCAGCTTTTTTTTGGCACGATCTGTGCTTTGCATACGGTGCCGAGGGGGATCTCCTCGCTCCGTCTGTGCCCGACCAATGAGGATAAAAAGCATGGCACAACGCCTTTTCTTGATTGTCACTTCGGGAGCCCGGGAAAAGCTGCAGATGGCCGGCATGATCGCGGCCGTCGCCGCCGCCACGGGCACCGAGACGAGCGTGTTTCTGTCGATGAATGCCCTGACGTATTTCGTGAAAGGCGGTCTTGCGAATGCACCGGCCGAAGGGCCCATGGGTCGCCTCATGGAGGAAAAGAACGTCCCGCCTTTTGTGGATCTTTTCAGGCAGGCGGTGGCACTGGGCGCCGCGCGCCTCTACCCCTGTTCGATGGCGGTCGATGTCATGCATCTCATGCCGGAAGATCTCGATCCGGTCCTTGAGAAGCCATTGGGCCTGACACGGTTTCTGACAGAAATGGAAGGCAGCCAGGTACTGACATTCTAACGAGTGGGGTGCGATCGCGGCATTCCACAAGGAGCAACATACATCATGGCGAGCACAAGAGAAGTCGATGCGCGCGGGGCGTTCTGCCCCGGACCTCTGATGGAGCTTCTGGCGGCCATCAAGGAGGTCGAGGTCGGTGATTCGCTGGAGGTCCTGTCGACGGACAAGGGATCTGCGGACGACATTCCCGAATGGGCGCGGAAGGTGGGCCACGATGTGGTCGAAACGCGAGAGCAAAACGGCGTCTATCACATAGTCATCCGCAAAACCAAATAACGGGAAGCGACACCAGGAGGCATGTGTATGAAAAAGGTCGTAATCGTCGGGGGCGGGACCGGCGGCACCATCCTCGCCAACAATCTGGCTCGCCGGCTCGCGCAGGAGTTGCGGGCGGGGCGTGTGAGTCTTACGGTCTTGTCGGCATCGGACAAGCACGTGTATCAGCCCGGGCTTCTCTATGTGGCATTCGGACGGATGGAAGTCGATGAGTTGTACCAGGATCAGGCATCCCTGCTCGAGCCCGGTATCGCCTTCCACGCCGATCCGGTGGAGAAGTTCGTTCTGGACGGGAATCATGTGGTGACAAAATCCGGCAAGACATTCGAGTATGATTATCTGGCCATTGCGACCGGATCGCGTGCCGTGCCGGAGATGGTGCCGGGCATGGCGGAAAATGCGCATCATGTCTACACCGTGGAGGCCGCGACCAAGACCTGCGAGGCGTTGCGGACTTTTCAGGGTGGCAAGGTGGCAGTGGTCACCGGCGTCCCGCACAAGTGCCCGATGGTCCCGCTTGAAATCACCTTCATGATGTATGACTACTTCAAGGATCGCGGGCTGCTCGACAAGGTCCGTATTCACTACACCTATCCGATCGGGCGCGTCCATTCCCTGGAAAATGTTGCCAAGTGGGCAGCTCCGGAATTTGACCGGCTGGGGATCACCTACGAGACACTCTTCAACGCCAAGACCGTCGACGGGGCCAAGAAACAGGTGTTGAGCGAAGAAGGCACCACGCTTGCTTACGATCTTCTCATTGCCATCCCGCCCCACAAGGGTATGGAGGTGATCGAGAAGGCGGGTCTGGGCAAATCCGGTTTCATGCCGACCAACCGCGGCACACTCAATCTCGAGGGTCGCGACAATGTGTTCGTTCTGGGTGACACGACCAATCTGCCGATCAGCAAGGCGGGCTCGACTGCCCACTACGAGGCCGAGGCGCTCGGCGAGAATCTGGCGGCGCTCGTGCGTCACGGCCACATGGTGCGCCTGTACGAGGGCAAGGTCTTTTGCTTCATAGAGGCGGGAAAGGATCGCGCGACGTATGCGTCCTTTGACTACGTGAACCCGCCGCAGCCAAAGCCGCCAACCAAAGCCATCCACTGGTTCAAGCTGGCCTACAACAGGCTGTACTGGAATAGCGTCCGTGGCCTGCTCTGAGGGGGAATTATGAGCACAGAGACGAAGGGACCGGTACCGGAAAACGAGGGCCGCGTCGCCATCAACCGGATCCTTGATGGGGCCCAGGACGCGCTCACCGACGAGATGGTGGGACGGCTGGCCGAGACGATGAGCGCGGGCATGACCATGCTGGATCACGCCAACCGCCTGCAGATCGGCCGGGCCTTGCCGATCCTGGCGCAGCTTGCCGAAAGCGGGGATCTCGAGCGGCTTTCGCACATGGCGCGCCTGGTGGGCGCGGCGCAAGACGCACTCACGGATGAGATGGTCGTGCGCATGACAAGCGTCTTTGGTCGCGTACTGGAGCTGCTCGACCGCGCCAATGATCCCAAGCTCGAGCGGGTCGTGACGCTGCTTGTGCGGGTGGCCGAGCATCTGGACGAGGCCGCCATCGCGAAGCTCGTGCGCGTGATCCCGACGATGGTCGATGCCTGCGGCGTGATCGCGGGCAGTCCTGAATGCCGCGAGGGTGGCAGGCTGATGGTAGGGGCCATTGGCGCGGCTCAGGCGGCGAGCGCGGAGGCCGCCAGGCAGAGTCCCATGCCAGGAGGCGTGATGGGGTTGTGGCATCTTGCCATGCAGCCGCGCACGCAGGAGGCGATTCGTTACCTGAGCCTTATCGCCGATCATCTGCGCAAGGCGACCAAGCCCCCCGCCTGACAGGATCAGGCTGCGCCACAAGGCGGCGTCGCCGGAGGGCTGGCGATGCCGGGGCGCAGCCGCTACTCTCTGTCCCATGATCCCCATACGCAAAGGCTGGTCGCTAAATGAGGGCGATATCGAGGAGCACTTCATTCGCGCCTCGGGGCCCGGCGGCCAGAACGTCAACAAGGTGTCGACCGCCGTGCAGCTGCGTTTCGATGTCGCGCGCGCCCGCATGCCCGAGGCTGCCCGTGCCCGCCTTCTGCAGACAGGTGGACGGCGGTTGACCGCCGAGGGGATCCTGATCATCACCGCTCAACGGTTTCGCACGCGCGAACAGAATAGGCGCGACGCGCGTGCGCGTCTCGTTGCGTGGTTACGGCGGGCGGCAGAGATTCCGGCTGCGCGGGTGCCAACGCGCGTGCCGACGGCAATCCGCCGCGAACGGCTTGCAGCCAAGCGTCACCGCAAGCGTGCCAAGGAGCGCCGTGTGGTCGTCTTTGAGGAATAGAGCGACAGATCTTTTTTGGGGATCTAGACTGCCGCCGTGATAAGTCCGCGTTCGAACGCAAAGGCCAATGCATCCGGCAGATCGAAGGGTATTTGCAGGACCGTTGCCGCTTCGCAGGCAAGCGCCACGGCGTCCGGGAGGCGCCGACCGTGCTGGAGCGCGAGGAGCCAGCGCCAGACCGGTGGGGTTGCGGTTTCCATCACCACGCTGCGGCATTGCCGGTATACGATGATCGCGGCCGCTTCGCGTTGCCGCAGTGCGGCGCGTGCTGCGTCCTTGTGCGAACCCTCTCCGGATGCGGCCGCCCAGATGCGCGTGATCGGATAGGCCGAGGCGACAAGGCGCAGGGAAGCGGTAAGCCGCAGGCGCAGATCCGCCCAGGCGGCGGTGTCAAGGCCGGCCAGCATCTGGCTGGACAGTCCTGGTTCCTCGGCGGCCGCCACGCTTTCGGTGCGCGCCCATTCGAGGCGCGCGACATCCGGCAGGTAGGGGTAGAGCGAGATTTCGGGGCGCTGCGCGAGATAGGCTGGAAAGCAGACGCCGTAGTCCTGTAGGTTTCCGCCCAAAGCCTTGTGCCAGCGGCCATAGTCGCGGGCGATTCGCCGGAAATACCGCTGCCCCGTCAAGGACACAATGGCCGGATAGGTGATCTCCAGGGCGTCGCGCCACGCGATGCGCAGCTGATTGTGGTAGATCCACAGGCGCCGGTGGGGTGGCAGGCCCTCGCTGCGTATCCAGCTCTCGGCGCCATCGAAGCATCCCTCGGACAGGGCCTTCGCCCACGCTTCCTGGCAGCTAGCAAGCGACATGGGCGGTTTCTGCGCGCATGCGGTCCCGTGCCGGCATGATTTCCTCCACGAGTTCCTGAAGGGCCGGCAGCGAGGCGTCGCGCTCAAGCAAGGTCGCCCGTGGTCCCATCCGTGCGCGCGTCAGGTCATAGAGCGACCAGACACTGTCGGGCACGACGGTGTCGTGGCTGTCGATCCACATGTGGCCGTCGCCAAACCTGTTCAGGCGGCAGCCGGCCAGATGGATTTCGCGCACGGCGTCGGCATCGATGCGGGTGAGAAAATTTTCCGCGTCTTCGCCATGATTGCACGCATTCACATAGAGGTTCGTCAAATCGAGCAGGATTCCACAGCCTGTGGCTGCCACCAATCCGTTGATGAGATCGACTTCGTCGCGGTCGTCTTCACGATGGCGCATGTAGGCGGCAACTGGTTCGATAAGAATGGGGCGGCGCAAGGTGTCCTGGACTTGCTGGATATGGGCGACAAACCGGTCGTGCGTTTCCTGCGTGAAGGGCATGGGCAGAAGGTGATGGAAATGCCGTCCCTGATAGGCTGTCCAGCAGAGATGTTCCGACACAAACAAGGGTTCGAGCCGCCTGCTTAGTTCCTGCAGACAGAGGAGGGGCTGTGCATCGAGCGTGGCATTGCCAAGACCAAGGCTTACGCCATGGACGCTGACTGCATAATCCTGCCGCAGCGTTTCGAGGTCGGCGTACTGGGCGCTGCCCGTGTCCTTGTAGTTCTCCGGGTGGATTTCAAGAAAGTCCACCGGCGGCCGCAGCGCAAGCCAGGCGTCGTGATGGGGCTGACGCAGGCCGATGCCGATGGAGAGATCGGCCGCGCGCGGTGTGGCGGCTAGGGCCGGTGGGTTTTGGCCCACTGTGCAGCCTCGGCCAGATACTGTGCCGCGGAGGCATAATAAATCTGCTGTTCGCGCAAAGAGGGCACATCATGGATGCGCGCGCGTTCGGCGGGTGGCAGCGACAGGAACTTGTGGATGTGCGCGGCGGCTCTGGCACTCGGCACCGCGCTGCCGCCGATTTCCGTGCAGGTACCGGCCGGCATCCATACATAGGCGCTCGGATCGTGCGCGTGGGGGTCGGTGCCGGCACAGGCGCCCGTGGCTGTGAGACAGTCGTTCTTGTAGGCTGCGTTCACCCCCCAACAGCGTACCCATCCGGCATGCCAGGCCTTGCCGGGGGCTGCGTGCGCGGTGTCGGCAAGACCCATCGCTACACCGCCCAGGGCAGCGGCCGCTGTGGCCCTTTTCATCCAGCGATTCACGTGTGACATGCGTGTATCTCCTTAAAGATAAGGATGTCGGGGAGAAGAATGCGGTCTCGATCCGCGGCATGCGCGGCCCCCTCCACATGGGTTTAGAAAGAATCTAGCGCGTATCGGCGTATCGCGCAAGGAGCCCATTGCCTGCTGCACGGCTGTGAACGGGGGCAGGATCTGCGTCGCGTGGCGCGATGACAGGCGCCCGCGAGCAGCGAGCGGGCCTGAACCGTAATCCAAGATGAGCCGTGATTTCCCGTGAACCGCGGTCCCTGTCTGCGCAAAGCCAGCCACAGGCGGCTTTTCTGCCGGATTCCCGCTTCACCGAGTGATGGCTGCATGCACGTCACGGTCGTGAACCGATGCGCATTCGCGACACCCCATTCGCGCAGCGACAGCGGCAGATCGTCCCGTTTGTTCCCGGACATCGAGCACGCCTTGCCGCCGGGATATCAGCGGCCGGCCACGACGATCATCGCGCCGCAGCTGCGCTGCTTTGTACTCCAGCTGTCGCTGGCACTCAAAAAAAAACCTGGCCAGATACGGCACACGACAAAAGGCCGGTTTTTGATCATGCCCCTCACGCTCAAGTCCTCCTGCCGCGGCGCGTACCATGATGCAATCTCATGCGGTTTTCATCGACGCCAGCCGGTGCAGGGCACTGATCAGAACAAGGGGTGGCGGGGGACAGCCGGGTAAAGTGATGTCGACAGGAATGACGTCGGTGACACGTCCGATCGTGGCGTAGTTGGCGGTGTGCACGCCGCAACCGGCGGCGCAGTCGCCGAAGGCGAGCACGAGTTTTGGTGCAGGCATGGCCGCATAGGCTGCGCGCAGCGGGTCTGCCATGTGGCGGCTGACAGGTCCTGTGACGAGCAGGATGTCGGCATGGCGGGGGCTTGCGACGAAGTGCACACCAAGACGCGCGAGATTGTAGTAGATGTTGTTGGCTGCAAGGATCTCGAGCTCGCAGGCGTTGCAGGAGCCGGCGTCCACGTGCCGCACGGCGATAGCGCGACCGGCCTGTGCGCAAAATGCCGCGATCGCATCCGTTTCTTCCCTGTGCGCGGGGGTCGCGGGAAGGCGCACCTCCGGCAGTCCGGTGGCGAAGATTCTTTTGATCAGTTTTTCCATGGGTTCACAGGTCGTGGCCGCTGTAGGCAAGATTGAAGGATTTGTTGATCAGGGGAAAATCCGGTATCAGCCCATCGGTCGCGGCAAGCTCCAGCAGCGGCCAGTTTTGCCAGGAAGGATCATGGACGTGCACACGATGCGATCCATCAGCCGCATGCCGTTCAATGGCAACAAAGATTTCGCCGCGCCAGCCTTCCGCTCCGCCCAGGGCCCGGGTGTGCCGTGTTGTGGCGCAGTGAGAAGCCAGGGGGCCGTCAGGCAGTGCGGCCAGTAGATGGCGCACAAGCTCAAGCGAGGCGTGCATCTCGGCAAAACGCAGCGCCACGCGGGCGGCTACATCTCCTTCGGGGCGCCGTGTATCCTGCACCGGCAGGTCGGCATAAGGGGCATGGGGAAACTCAAGGCGCATGTCCCGGCCTACGCCGGCGGCGCGCGCGATCAATCCGACACCATTGTATCTTTCCACCTGTTCGGCCGTCAGAGTGCCGGTGCCGAGGAAGCGTTCCTGGAGACCCGCATGGTCGTTGACGATCTCTTCAAGCGCACGCAGCGCGCCTGCAAGCTCGCGGCACTGCGCGGTCATGGCGACGCCGTCGGCTTCGCTGAGATCGCAGGCCATTCCACCGACGGTGATCGTGTCCATCAGGTAACGGTGACCGAATAGCTTCTGGTGGGTCTGCAGCCAGTGTTCCTTGAGGAGACCGAACTGCGCCTGACCAAACGCCAGCCCCCCGTCACCGCAGAGGGCGCCGATGTCGCCCAGATGATTGGCGATGCGCTCGCGTTCGAGGAGCAGCGCCCGCAGGGCCTGGGCGCGCGGCGGCACCGTGTAGCCGTCGAGAGCTTCCACGGCCATGACATAGGCCAGCGTGTAGGCAACCGTGCTGTCGCCGCAGATGCGTCCGGCGAGGCGGCTGCCGTCTGCAAGGGACAGGGAACCGAAGGCCTTTTCCACCCCCTTGTGCGCGTAACCTAGATGCGCTTCAAGGCGCAGCACGTCATCGCCTACGACCGAAAAATGGAAGTGCCCCGGTTCGATGATGCCGGCATGGATCGGGCCAACCGGGATTTCATGCACACCATCGCCTGCAACGCGCAGGAACGGGTAGGGCTTTGCATCGGCCGCGGTGGCGGTGGTGAAATCCTCGCGTAAGGGGAAATCGGCGGCCGACCATGCGTCGTGGCGCAGCCACGGCCGTGCATCCGCCGATCCGCAGGTAAGTCCCAGCAGATCGGCGGTCGCGCGCTGCTCGCGCGCAGTCGCCGGGAAGATGTCGCTTACATCCGGATAATGGGGCGAGGCATCGCCCGCCCGTGTGGTGAGCCAGATGAGGCGGTCGGTCCAGGCGAGCAGCGCATGGATCAGAAACCCTTGAGCAGCATGCCGCGCGTCAGTGCCCCACAGGGAGACCAGCCGTCCGCCATCGGCCTGGCAGCGCGCGCAGGCCGCGCGCCAGCCGGCGTGATCGACAAGGCCCTGCCAGGCCGGGAGCGGACCTGCGAGCCGGGTCAGGCGCATGTGGGACCATGGTGTCTTGGGCATGCAGCCTCCTAGTGTCCAAGGAGCCGCGCAGCGGCTGTGTACCAGCTAGACAGTGCCGGTGGAATGACAAGACCCAACATCAGTACCAGGGCCAGATGCAGGAAGGACGGCCACAGTGAGGTCGGTGCCGGGGCCTTGGGCACCTGCGTCTGACCAAACACCATGGCCTGCATGCGGCCAAACAACGCAGCAAACGCGACGCCAAGCCCTATGGCAAGGAAGGGCAGCGCCCATGGTTCCTTGTGAATGGCCACTGTCAGGATCAAAAACTCGCTTGTGAATACGCCAAAAGGTGGTGTGCCGAGGATGGCGAGACTGCCGAGCATGAATGCCCAGCCCATGGCGGGATTGCGGCCGAGCAGTCCCTGGATCTTGTCTATGCGTTGCGTGCCGGTCTTTTGCGCGATGTGGCCACCGCTGAAAAAGAGCGACGATTTGGTAAGCGAGTGCACGGTCATGTGCAGCAAAGCCGCGAAAGTCGCAAT
>JAJYHH010000059.1:0-7597 GCA_021784845.1 Pseudomonadota bacterium | reverse complement strand
GCTCCTTCCATGGCCACCCACAGGACACCTATGTTGTTGGTAAGAAGAGCGACCAGCATGGTCAGCTCGAAAAGCTGGAACATGCTGTGATAGAGGCGCAATCGCGGGGGTGTGAGCCGCCCGACGTGGCTTTCTATGCGCATGTAGGAACGGCTGAAGATGGCTGTTGTCAGGCTGACGAAGGCCGTCAGGTCGACCAGAAAGATATTGAAGGGATCGACAAATGCCTGATCGTGCAGGGCCAGGAAGGGGCCGTGGGCAAGCACGCGCATCGTCATCAGCGCGGTTGCCGCCAGGGTGCCAGCGCTAAAGCCCGTGTTGACGGCAAACGCCCACGGCTTGTGGCCGTAGAGACCAAGGATGAAGGCGCCGCCAAGAGGTATGCAGAGGATCCACAGGATAATCATGCGTTATTCCTCGTGGCGGTCGAAGCGCTGCAGGTCGAGGCTGTCAAATTCATCGCGGATGTGGAAGAAGAATACGCCGAGAATGAAGACGCCGACGATCACATCGAGGGCAATGCCAAGCTCGATCATCATCGGCATGCCGTAGGTGACGCTGGTGGCCGCAAAGATGATGCCATTTTCCAGCGACAGGAAGCCCAGTACCTGGGTGAGCGCCGTGGTGCGCACGATCATCATGAGCAGCGACAGAAGGACACTCGCAAGCGCGATGCCGAACGTGTCGTGGTTGATGGTGCCGGCAAGATGCGCGATCGGCAGCGCGGCGTTGAAGGCGAAGATGTTGAGAACAAGACCGGCAAGCAGCAGTGTCGGTACGCGCAGCAGATTCTCCCGGTCCCATACAAGGCCCAGCCGGCGTACCAGCCGGTAGAGGATGGCGGGGATGATGATCACTTTCAGGAGGCCGTTTAGAGCTGCCGACAGATAGAGGCTTTCCTGATGCGTGCCATAACCGACCGTGACGATGCTGAGCGCGAGGATGCCGCCTTGCAGCGCATACAGGTTGATGAGATGGACGATGCGCCGCTGTGCGAGCATGGCAAATCCGACGAGCAGAAAGAGCGCGGCCAGCATGTTGGTGATCTGCGCAAAAAGGGGCATGGTCAGGTGCCAAGCAGGAAATGGACGAGGATGCCGAGTACAGCGACCATGAATGCCGTGCCGAGGAACTCCGGCACACGGAAGAGTCGCAGTTTGGCGAGTAGCGTCTCGATGAAAGCAAGAGCTGCGCCGGCGGCCGTCATCTTCATGGCAAGCAGGCCGGTGGCAAACGCAATGCCAGACAGGGATCCCGTAGCGCTCATGCCCCACGGCAGAAAGAGCGCGATGCCGATCGCCATATAGGTGACAAGCTTGATGGCGGCGGCCCATTCGATCAGGGCAAGATGCCGGCCCGTGTATTCGAGATGCAGCGCGCCGTGGATCATTGTGAGCTCAAGGTGGGTGTCCGGATTGTCCACGGGCAGGCGCGCGTTCTCGGCAAGAAGCACCATGACGTAGGCGCTGGCGGCAAATGCCATGCTCGGATAGAGAAGGAGGTGGGTTGCTGCCAGTTGGCGCACGATGGCGGCAAGTGATGTCGAATGGCTGATCAAGGCTGGTGTGAAGAGCACCATGAGGAGGGCAGGTTCAGCCAGAAAGCCGATCAGCATCTCACGGCGCGCACCCATACTCCCAAACGCGGTGCCGATATCCATGGCGGCAAGGGCCGAAACCATGCGCGCCAAGGCGAACACGCCGACCAGGGCAATGGCGTCCGCGGCGGGCGCAAGCGGCAGGATGGGAGCGAGAAGGGGAACTATGGATCCGGCGATGATCATCGCTGCCACCAGCACGTAGGGTGCTCCGCGAAACACCCAGGATGCTCCATGGGCCACGACAAGTTCCTTGCGCCAGAGTTTGCGCAGCACCCGATAGGGCTGCAAAGGACCTGCCCCGCGGCGGTTGCCGAGCCACGCGCGGCATTGCTCGACCCAGCCCGCAAGGAGAGGTGCGCCGGCGAGGACGAGTACGGATTGCAGGAACTGCAGGGCGAGAGCGCGGTCCGTCATGGCGTCAGAACCAGCAGGATGACCAGGGTAGCGAAGGCGTACAAGAGGTAGATGGCGATGCGGCGCCGGCGCAGAAGGGCCACCCATTCAGACAGGCGAGATACGCTGCGGACGATTGGCAGGTAGATTGCGTACCAGAGAGGGTCTTCTATGCGGCTGGCATAGACAGGGGTGGTCTCGGCGGCTGCCGGCCGCTCGATCTGCATGCGAAAAAACGACGCAAATACATGCCGGATGGGTTGCCCGAAACCTTCGGCTGTGTCTTGCATGCGCGCCGTGCGCGCCTCATGGCCGCCATTCCACGCATCGGTCCGGCGCAAAGGGGCGGGCGCCAGGCGGCGCAGGAGAAAAACCAGAGTCGCCGACACCAGGGCCAATGCGCCAAGCACGACGAGCGGCCTGTAATCGGCCTGTGTGGCGGCATGCAGGCGGCAGGAAAACACATTGCCAGCGAGGGTATCCTGGGCGGCGGCCGGACCGATGAGTTGGGCCACCGCCGGCCGGAAGAGATCCACCGTCCACGCGGGGAACAGGCCCAGGAAAAGACAGCCGGCCGCCAGCAGAAGCAAGCCGGTACGCTCATGCGGTCCTGCGTCTTCAGCCGCCTTCAGCGCGGGCTCGCGCGGCTGCCCGAGGAAGCTTATGCCGTAGAATTTCACCATCACATAGGCGGCCAGTCCCGCCACCAGCACGACGGCTGCCGCACCCAACGGCACGGCCATGTTGAGGTAGGGCTGCGGGAAGGATGTGGCGCCAAGGAAAGATTGCAGAAGCAGCCATTCGGAAACGAAGCCGTTGAATGGTGGCACGCCGGCGGCGGCAAAGCTGCCGATCAGCAGAAGGGCCGCCACCCACGGCATGCGGTGAATGAGCCCTCCGAGCCTTCCGAGATTGCGTTCAGCCGTGGCATGCAGAATCGAGCCCGTACCAAGAAAGAGCAGGCTCTTGAAGACGGCATGGTTTAGGGTGTGATAGAGGGTGGCCATGAGCGCAAGGGCGGCAAGCGACGCCATGTGGTAGGCCTCAAAGAGAACAGTCAGACCGATGCCGGCGAGAATAAGGCCGATATTTTCGATCGACGAGTAACTCAACAGACGCTTCATGTCGTTTTGCGCCGCCGAATAGATGGCACCAAAAAGCGCGGTGGTCAGTCCCAGCACGAGCATGACGATGCCCCACCACCAGAGTGGTGCGTGCAGCAGTTCGAGGGTGACGAGCAGCAGGCCGTAGATGCCCAGTTTGAGCAGCACCCCGCTCAGGAGTGCCGAGACCGGCGAAGGAGCCACGGGGTGTGCTTCCGGCAGCCACGCATGCAGGGGCAGGAAACCGGCCTTGGCGCCAAAGCCGAAAAGACCCAGGGCAAAGACCGTGCTTGCCATCTCCGGCGTCAACGTGGTGGCGCGCATTACCGGGAAGGCATAGCCGGCGAGGCCGGCGTGCGTGGCGCTCTGCAGGATACCAAAGGCGAGCATGAGAGCGATGGCGCCCATGTGCTCGGTAACGAGGTAGAGAAGACCCGCGCGGCGCGCCTGGACCATGTGATCGTCGCTGATGATCAGAAGGTAAGACGACCAGGCCATGGTTTCCCACGCGACAAGGAAGACGTAGGCGTCGTCGGCCAGCAGGACAAGCCCGATGGCGGCAAGCAGCAGATGATACTGGCCGGCCATGCGCGCCACGTGCGCGGTCGGCTCGTGCCGCAGATAGCCCGCGGCAAAGAGAGAGATTGCCACACTCGTGAAGCCAAAGAGGACGACGAAGACCGCAGCCAGGGGGTCGAGATGCAGATGAAAAGCAAGCTGCGGGAGCCCGAAGGGCAAGGTCATATGCGAGGCTGGAGCAAAGAGGGCGCGCAGGCCGGCGGTGAGAAACAGGAAGCTGCCGGCACTGCCTCCCACAAAGAGGGCCCGGAGTGCGCGCGGCCGGCGTGACAGGGCAAGACTTGCTGCAGCCAGAACAAGCCAGATCGCGCAGGCTGCCAAGGTAAGATCAAGTGGATCATGGCCTACCTGAGCGATCATTCCCCGGGATCTCCCGCCCCATATAGCATCAAAAAACCGCTGCGTCCGAATTCAAGCCTGGCTGCATTTTTCATACAAAGGCATTACGCTATATAATGTAATATAACACTCTCACAGTCAAAAGGAGAATTCACATGCCGCGCACTGGCGTGACACGCCGTCAGGTCTTCGATGCAGCAGACCGTCTGGCGGAAAGCGGATTGTCGCCGACGGTCGTGACGGTGCGCGGTGATCTCGGTAAGGGCAGTTTCACCACCATCAATCAGCACCTCAGTGAATGGAAGGCCTTGAAATGGAAGCTCGATGGTGAGACACAAATACCGCCGCTGGTAGAGGCCAAGGCCCGGGAGCTGCTCGGCAGTCTCTGGGTGTTGGCCTCCCATGAGGCCAACCAGAGCATCGACCGGATCCGGGAGGCAGCCCTCGGGGACGTTGCAGAATTGCAGGGTCAGCTCGAAGAGGTGCTGCGCCGCAACGAGGCCCTGACGGCCGAACGGGAGGTGCTTTTGGCGAAACTGGCACGCGCGCAGGCGGAAAACGACACATTGCGGCGCCAGATTGCCGATCTCGCCGAAGGGCTTGCGGCCACCGGTACGCGGCTTGAAAGGATGGAAGGCCTGCTGGCGGGCATTGTGAGGGACAAGTAGTCTGTGTGACCGTTTGTACGGGGCGTGATTGGGCAGCTACCTTGCGATCCCGACCGGGGCCCGTGCGCAAGAAAGACGTGGGTAGACGTTCGCGCATGAGGAATCTTCACGGCGGTCAAAACCCGTGAATGCCCCACGGGCCTTCGTCAACGGCGGGTCACGTCTGTTCGTTTGCCAGCAATGCCATTTACTTAAGGGGGGCTCCTTATGCCACGTGGGTGTGCGGTGCTGGCGCGGCTGAACCCCTTTTTATCTCATCGACGCCTTGCGCACGCTGATGCTGACCGGCTGGCATAGCGCGTTTGGCCTGCCGCGTCACCCGGCTGTATCGACTGGCGTCCTGGTCGTGCCTGTCATTGTGGGCGCGCTCTCTCCCTTGTGATTCTCGGCTGATTGGTCAGTCGAGGGCGCCGGCCAAAAGCGGCGGCGCGTCGAGACGTTCCATCTGTGTTTGCAGAAGGCTTACAAGTTCCCGGAAGTGGCGGTCTTCGGCAAACCACGGAAATGCACGCGGAAAGGCCGGATCGTGCCAACGCCTGGCAATCCATGCGTTGTAGTGCAAAAGACGCAGTGCCCGCAGTGGTTCGATCAAGACCAGTTCGCGGCGATTGAACGGCTGGAACATCTCATAGCCAACAAGCAGTGCGCGCAGGGCCTCTTCCTGTTCGGTGCGGTCCCCCGGGAGGAGCATCCACAGATCCTGGATCGCCGGGCCGTTCAGGCTGTCGTCAAAGTCGACGATGGCAAACTGTTCGCCATCAAACAGTATGTTGCCGGCATGGCAGTCGCCATGCAGCCGCAGGATATCCGGTGCCGCTGTCTGGAGTCGCGCCCGGATCGCGTCGCGCAGCTGTCCGGCGATCGCGCGGAACGGAGACAGAAGATCCGATGGCAAAAAGGGGCTTTCAGCGAGTGTCGTGATCGCCGGGTCGACGAAGGTCTGGACGTCCAGGGTGAGCCGCTGGTGGAAGCGCCCGTGACCGGCCATGTGCAGGCGGCCGAGATAGCGGCCGATGGCCATGCGTTCGTCAGCGGTCTCGAGCATTCCGGTGCGTCCCGGGCGCCAGGGAAAGAGGGCAAAACGATATCCGGCCCGGTGGAAAAGTGTGTTACCGCCGTATGCGCGCGGGGCCACCGCAGGGATCTCGGCATCGACGAGCGCTTGCGTGAAGGCGTGCTCTTCGGCGATGGCGGCGTCGGTCCAGCGTCCTGGCCGGTAGAATTTGATGGCGAAGGCGCCCTCCTCCGTGCCGACCTTGTAGACACGATTTTCAAAACTGTTTAGCGCCTGCAGGGTTCCTGTGGCTATGAGGCCGGCCTGTTCGGTAGAGTCGAGAATCAGATCGGGCGTGAGATCGGCAAACGGCTGTTGCATGACGGGGGGCTTGGGGGGTCTATGCATTGTACGGGAAAGCCTGGTCGGGAGACTGCGCGACGTCGAGGACGATCTTGCCCGTATGCGCGCCCGCTTCCATGAGCGTGTGTGCCATGGCGGCTTTGGCAAGCGGGAACCGCGCGTGAATGGGGGGATGAAAGCGGCCGCGCGCCAAGGCCGGCCAGACGTGGGCCAGGAGTGCATCACGGATGGCACGTTTTTCAGCGACGGAGCGCGCGCGCATGGTCGAACCCGTGAGACGCAGGCGTTTTGTCATGATCGGGGCCAGATCGGCCATGCCCCGGCTGCCACCCATGAATGCGAGAAAGATGAGCCGGCCGTCGCGGCGCAGGATTTTCAGGTTGCGCTCGAGATAGGGCATGCCGACGATGTCGAGGACGACGTCTACGCCTTCGCCGCCGGTAGCCTCGGATAAGGCCTGTACGAAGTCGGTCGTATGGCGGTTTATGGCAAGCTCCGCGCCAAAGGCTTGGCAAAATGCCGCTTTGTTGTCGTCGCCGACGGTGGCAAAGCAGTGGGCGCCGCGCAGCTGACCCAAGGCGAGCGCGGCCAGCCCGATGCCACCTGCTCCACCATGCACGAGCAGGCGCTCGTTGGGTCCAAGGCCTGCAAGATCAACGAGATTCGCCCAGACCGTAAACCAGGTCTCGGGGAGAGCCGCGGCTGATGCCATATCCATGCCTTCGGGGATCGGCAAGGCTTGCCCGGCGGGGGTCACGCAATATTCGGCGTAGCCGCCTCCGGGCACCAGTGCGGTGACCGGTGTGCCAGGAGACCAGGATTCTGCGTCCGGACCCGTCGCGACGATGTGGCCGGAGACCTCAAGGCCGAGTACCGGGGAGGCGTCCAAAGGAGCGGGATACTCGCCGCGACGCTGCAGGATGTCAGGGCGGTTGACGCCGGCATGGGCGACCTTGATCAGGACCTCGCCTCGCCGCGGCACGGGTCGGACTCCTTGTGCCAACCGCAGGCAGGACGCAGGACCCCCTTGACCATGGTCGATATAAAGCAGACACCGCCCTCCTCGCGGGCTTGATGCCCGGCGATCCGACTATGGCAAGGATGGACGCGGGCGGCAAGTCCTCCAGGCAGGATGTGGGCCAAGGCAGGTATGTAGCCGAAAGGTCCGGGGGCTCTTGCCGTATGCGAGGATATAATGACAGGCACGAGGAGTGGCGCGATATGACGCCTGACGAGACGGCCCGCTGGTCACAGCGCGTGACACGGGAGAGCAATGCGCTGGATCTGGAACGGGGGGTCTTTGCCAGGACGGATCCCCGCGCAATCGCGCAATCCCTGAAGCGCTCCGCCGACATGAGTCGCAGGCGCCGTGCCGCGACACCTTTTGCTTCCGCCATGGGTATGCTGAACTTCTACATCAACCGCGCCGGGCGCAACCTGCCGGCCGGACGTCGTGCTGTGCTCGAGCAGGCAAAAGAGGAGTTGCGGGCCCTCTACGGGCGACCGCGGCGTCAGGAACCAAAAGGGCCGGGCGTGCCCTGAAACCATACGGCATTAG
>JAJYHH010000025.1:5731-19786 GCA_021784845.1 Pseudomonadota bacterium | reverse complement strand
GCGTCCCGGCCATGATCCCGTGTATATACCGCAGGGGGTAGATCTGGATCATTTTCGAAATCCGGGTCCAGTTCCGCTTCCGCTTGCAGATCTGCCACGGCCCATCATCGGCTTCCAGGGCATTGTCGGTCCGCGAGTGGATCTGGATCTGTTCGAAAAAATCCTGCAGCGATTTCCGCGGGCTTCCCTCGTTACAGTGGGAAAGGAAGAGGTGGATCTGTCGCGTCTGCGGCGCTATCCCAATTTTCACGGGATGGGAGCTGTGCCCTACGAGCGCCTGCCACAATGGATACAGGTGTTCGATGTGGGGCTCATTGCCTACAAGGCGGACGCCCATGTGGCGAGCGTCAATCCTCTCAAGCTTCTCGAGTATCTGGCCCTGGGTCAGGCTGTCGTGTCGGTCGACATGCCCGAAATGGCCCGGCACCGCGATATGGTGGAGGTCGCCCCTGATCACGCCGGTTATCTGGCGGCCATTGCACGCGTTCTGACGCAAGACCCTAAGGATCCCCGCGCATACCACCGTCGCAAGGCCTACGCGGCGGCGCATGACTGGCGCGAGCGGGCCGGTCGGTTGCGCCAAGTGTGCACAAGCATCCTCGCGCAGCGCACAGTCCACAAGGCCGAGCGGAGTCCTTTGTCATGAGAAAGGTGATCGGAGTCCTGGGTGGACATCGTGGACGCGCGAAATCGGTCGCATCGGGTGGAAGAAGCCGGCGCGGCGTCGGGCCGCGCATGGCAGAGTTACGGGGGCGGTGATGGCGCGCGGCGCAATCGTTGAGGTCATTTACGCACCCGTTGTCGGCGGGTCGGAAATGCTTGCCTTCAACCTATGCCGGGACTGGCAGAAAACGGGCATCAAGGCGCGCATCTGCTGCCTGTACAAACGCGAAGGGGCCTTGATTGCCGCGTTCGAGGCTGCGGATATCCCGTACGATCTTCTCGATATCGACGCTTTGCCGATGTGGCGGCGCTGGGTGCGTATCTGGCGGTATCTGCGCCGTGTGCGTCCCGGCGCGCTTCATGTCCACCACCTGAATTCGCTCGTCAATGTATTGGTGCCCGCTTATCTGGCCGGCTGTTTCCGGATCGTTTATACGGAGCATTCGGCATTGGGTATCACAAGGACCACGTGGATGCGCGTGGCGCTGCCTGTCGTCAGTCTGTTCGTGCGCTGCTTTACCTGCGTATCCCGCGATCTTGCGGATGTTTTCCGTGCTCTCGGAGTCCCGCGCCGCATTGTTACCATATATAACGGGGTGGACGTGCAGCGCTATCATCCAAACCCTGGCCGCCCGGAAATGTCTCCTGTCGTACATATCGGCGCGGTCGGCCGTCTTGTCGATGAAAAGGATTATCCAACTCTTCTCGAGGCGCTTGCGTTGCTGAAAGATCGCGTGCGCTTCTTTGCCGAGATTGCAGGTGATGGACCGCTTGCGGGTCGCTTGCGCGCGCAAGCGCAAGACCTTGGCCTGTCCAAGCTTGTGCGTTTCAGGGGTCGCTGCGACAACGTGGCGGCCTTCCTGCGGGATCTGGACATTTATGTCTTGAGTTCAAAACATGAGGGCCTGCCTATAGCCATCATGGAGGCCATGGCGACAGCACTGCCGGTCGTCGCCACGAAAATCACGGCGATTCCGGAAATCATAGAAGACGGTGTTACGGGAATTCTCGTGGATTCTGGAGATGCCCGCGCCATGGCGGATGCGTTGGCCGCTCTCGCGAAAGACGCGGGGCGCCGCCGGGCGCTTGGAGGAGCGGCAATGCGCCGCGTGCAAACGACCTATACGATTCAGCACACGAGCCGCTCCTATGCGCATCATCTCGGTGTCGAAGAAAAAGGCAAGGCTGCATCATGACAACGGGGGAGGAAGGATGATGAACAAGTGGCTCATTACCGCTGCAGCCGCGTGGCTGTGTGGCCCGGCGCATGCGGCTTTGGCGGTGTGGATGACACACGCGACACACAAGATACGTCCCGAGGCGCCCAGGGAATCGGTGTCGAGCCTGGCGCTTTTTGGTGCACGCGGGGAATATGTCGCCTATCAGATTGCCATCCGCTCGTCTGCCCCCGTTGTCGTCGAACGCATCGTGCCGGATGGGTTGCGTGACGGCACGTCCCTGATCGGGCGCGCGGACATGACCGTCTACAGGGAGGCCTTCATCCGCACGGTTCACCCGAGCAATGTCGCGGCGGCCACCGGGCTTTGGCCAGATGCGCTCATTCCGACCGTGGACAACTACTACCATGAGCGGCGCGATGCCCTGCCGTGGCACGTGCCGGCCCATTTTACGCAGAGCTTCTGGGTCGATGTGTACATTCCGCGCGCGGCGGCAGCGGGCGTGTATGATGCCCCGGTTACCGTGATCACGTCCGCCAGCCGTGGCGTGGCCCGGCATATTGTGCACGTGCGCTTGAGGGTGCTTGGTTTTTCCATACCAAGAACGCCCACGCTGCCGTCAGCCTTCGGGTTCGAGGGTCCCCCGTTGTCGCTGGTGTTTCGGGGTCACTACGGCCTTTTGTCGAACGACCAGCTCATGCGGCTGACGCGCCTGTTCAACGTGGCCGGCCTCAAGGATCGCATTGCATTGTCGGGCGGGTCGGGCATTCCGGCGCCCATGACATACAAGGACGGACGCCTGCGCATGAACTGGCGCGAGTATGACAGGGAAGTGCGTCCCTTCATGGTGGGCTGCCCGGCGGCGCATGGCGCCCGCTGGCGCACAACCGACGTGCGCTGGCTTAGTCATGTGTTCGACCACCGCATGCCGCCACGGGAACAGCAAGCCTACTTCCGGGCCTGGGTGCGGCATTTTCGCAAAGAGAAATGGCCGGTGTCGCTCTACGCGCTGACTGTGGATGAGCCTCATTCGGCGAAGCAGTTCGATTCCGCAAACAGGCGGGCCCGCATTATCCGCGCAGCGACACGGGCCGTGGCGCCGCTCGTGACGACGGTGCACGCAAGCCGGCTTGACCTGCGCAACTTCGGCATTCTCTGCCCTGTTATCAACGATATGGACAATCTTGACGATGTCAACCGGCAGCCGGAGCTCGAGCGTCTGGCGCGGCACTATCATATGAAAATCTGGTGGTATCAGTCATGCATGAGCCATGGTTGCTGGGTGGTTGGCGGCCGGGATACGCTGGGCTGGCCCAGCTACATGATTGACCAGCCCGCCATTTACAACCGGATCATGCCGTGGTTGACGTGGAAGTACGCGATTCAGGGTGAACTGTATTACGGTACCGATATCGGCTTTGCGCGCGGACGCAAGGACCCCTGGGTCGATCAGTATCACTTTGGGGGAAATGGAGATGGCACACTTTTCTACCCGGGGACGCCGGCAGTCATTGGCGGAAAGCGCGACATACCCATTCAAAGCATTCGACTCATGATGATCCGGGCGGGCTATCAGGATTACGAATATCTCCACCTCGCATCAAGGCTTTATGGGCGATCCCGCATCGAGCGGCTCATAGGTCCCCTGATCGTGTCGACACATGACTGGACGAAGAGTCCTCGCGCCCTGCGCGCGCTGAAGTGGCGTCTGGGCCAGATGATCGAGGCCCGCCTCCATTGAGCCGTTTTCAAAAACTGCGAAGGCGGGCCTCGGCCGGGGGAGCCGGGCTTGCGATGTCCCGCTCGTGTGTGGAAGCGGGCAGGGCGTGACCGGCCAAAGAGAGCCAGGTCGTGTCCGCCGGTGCTGTGGGCGCTGTCTTGCGACGAGGAGGCTGGTGCGCGAACACGGGTTGCCAGGGCCTGCTCGGGGATGCGCCCAGGTGGACGCATGGATGCAAAGAGAGAGGGCGTGCGCGGCCTTTTGACCGATGGCCGCGCGGAGTGTCAGGACTTGCCAGGTTTGGGTTCGGAAGAGTGTTCACCATGGCGGGTGGCGCCTTCGCGATGTTCTGCCTCGGCCTGTTCGGTCTCGTGGCTTGGTCGGCTGCGTTCCCAGCCACCATGTGAACTTTCGCCTCCTTTGCGGCCGATAGCGGCCATGTGTTCGCGATTTTGGCTGACAGCCTCCCCCCCTTTGCGGCCCGCTTCGCGCGCCTCCTCGGGGGTGAATTCGTGCGCAGTCCCCTTCTCATGGGCGGCCTTGCCGCCCTTGCTGGCGATTTCGCGCTGCTTGTTCGCATCCATCGCTGCGAACCCGCGCTTACTTTTGCGCTCATTCGGCATGAATAGGCTCCTTGATATGTCAGTGGTGTTTCGGACACCCGCGAAACAGGGCGGATGTCATGCTTCACTGGCTGCGAGTCTAAGTGGGCGCGCCTTAGGCCGTCATCAGACAAAGGCCTGATATTGCGGGTAAATGTGCCTTGAAACACTAAATATGGGGCTTTGGTCTCTCCTCTGTGTGTGCCCCCGCAAGGTGGTTCGAACAGGGATGCGGCGATATCTCCAATTTTTAAGACAAAAAAAACCTCCGGACTAGGGGGGGAAAGCCGGAGGCTCGAAAGGCCTTAAAGGTTTAAGGCGCCGCTCAGGGAGGAGGACGAGCGGAAACG
The DNA here is from genome assembly GCA_021784845.1 of Pseudomonadota bacterium. GTDB lineage: Bacteria > Pseudomonadota > Gammaproteobacteria > Acidiferrobacterales > Acidiferrobacteraceae > JAJYDN01. The sequence goes on along the minus strand of JAJYHH010000025.1, from coordinate 15,273 downwards.
CCATTATTGGTCGAAGGGCATCCTCCTCCCATCAGACCTAAGTCGGACCGGGTGACTATGCGTTACCGGGGATATAAAGCCGCCCGATGTCCTGTATTTTTACCTTATATAGAAAATTCCATCATGCGGCGCTTCTATTGTTGGTGAATTGTTATGACAGCGCTTGCACCTGTGCGTATCGACTGCGGTCGTTTAGCGGAATCCGGCCGGTCGTCGCGGGGCGACATGGCGGCGGGAAGGCGGCAAGGCGTGTCGACGCAGGAGCGGGCAGCCGACCGACGCGGGATCCTCGAAATCTGATGCCGATCGTCTGCCTGGAGCCGGGCAAGGCGAAGAGCAAGCGCGCAGTGGGCAGCAGACTCTGTCAGGTCTCCGGTGACGGGCGAATCCGGCGGGCGGGGCCACCTGTGGGCACACCGGGCCACGTGGCGGGTTTTGCGGCAGGGCGCGCGCTGTGTGGGCTGTACGACCTTGAGGGGACGCCGACGGGCCTCCTCTGGCGAAGGGCGGCCTGGGTATCCCGGTTACGCGCACCGACCGCGCGCGCAAGCACCGGCAAGTGCCCAAGCCCTGATCAGGACATCCGCGGCGCGGCGCCATGGTAAGGTGCGTCCGTGCGGGCAGCTGTCGCGCCTTCTGGCCAGGGAGGCGTAGACGGGCAGGGAGTCGTGTCGAAGGTGCCCATCGCTCCGGTCGCGAGGCGAAAGAAGCATGCCGCGGTCACGCCGATGCGGAATGGCGGGCGCCGGGCTTTGCGGCCTCAAAATAATCCCGATACCAGGCCACGAAGCGGCTGACGCCTTCTTCAACGGAAGTGGATGGCCGGAATCCAAGATCAGCCGTCAGATCATCGATGCTGGCGACCGTCGATGGCACATCACCAGGCTGCAGCGGCAGCATGTCGATGCGTGCCTTGCGCCCCAGACAGTTCTCGAGGACGCGGATGTAGTCCATGAGTTCGACGGGCTTGTTGTTGCCTATGTTGTAGAGGCGGAAAGGCGCGTTGCTGGTCGCCGGGTCGGGCGTGTCAGCCGACCACCCCGGATTCGGGGTGGCGGGCCGGTCGATGACGCGCACAACGCCTTCCACGATGTCATCGATGTAGGTGAAGTCGCGCACCATCCGTCCCTGGTTAAACACCTTGATCGGTTCGCCGCTCAAAATCCCGCGGGTAAAGAGGAACAAAGCCATGTCCGGCCGTCCCCAGGGACCGTAGACAGTAAAGAAACGCAATCCCGTGCAGGGGAGGCGAAACAGATGCGCATAGCTGTGAGCCATGAGTTCATTGGCGCGTTTGCTGGCCGCGTACAGAGACACTGGATGGTTGACCGCATCATGCTCGCTGAATGGCTGGCGGGTATTGGCCCCATAGACAGAACTGGACGAGGCGAAAACAAAGTGGCCGACGCCGTGGTGGCGGGCCCCTTCCAGAAGGTTGACGAAACCGACGAGATTGGCGTCGACATAGGCATAGGGGTCAATAAGCGAGTGACGCACGCCTGCCTGTGCCGCGAGGTTCATCACGGCATTGAAGTCGTGCGCCTTGAACAGGGCGGCCACGGCGTTGCGATCGGCGATGTCCTGGTGCACGAAGGTGAACAGGGGGTAGGGTGTGAGACGCGCAAGCCGTGCCTTCTTCAGATCGACGGAATAATAGTCGTTCAGGTTGTCTATGCCGACAACCTCGTCGCCTCTGGCGAGCAGGCGAAGGGCGAGCGCGGAACCGATAAAGCCTGCGACGCCTGTGATGAGAATCTTCATGCCGTTGTTCCTGCCCTTGTCAGTTACAGGCGCCATACGGAGAGGCCGCGCCTCTCCAGCGCCTGCTGGTCGAATTGTGACTTAACATCGACAAATGTGCCACGAGGGCCGATCTTGCATGCCAGTTCGGCCGGATCCCGCCGGGTGAATTCCTGGTGGGCCACCGCCACGACCATGGCGTCTGCGACCGGCAGCTGCTCCCAGGGCAGCAGCGTGATCCCGTATTCGTCTTCGGCCTCGTCCTGTGCGGGAACGGGGTCGTGGACATAGACCTCCGCCCCGTAGGAGCGCAGTTCCTGGATGACATCGATCACGCGCGAGTTGCGCAAATCCGGACAGTTCTCCTTGAAGGTGAGCCCAAGCACATTGATGCGCGCGCCCTTGACCGGGCTGCCGTTGCGAATCATCTGCTTGACCGTCTGTTCGGCAACATAGTGTCCCATGCCGTCGTTGATGCGGCGGCCTGCCAGGATAATCTGGGGATGATACCCGACCTTGTCGGCCTTGTATGTGAGGTAGTAGGGGTCGACGCCGATGCAGTGGCCGCCCACGAGACCCGGGCGGAAGGGCAGGAAGTTCCATTTCGTGCCCGCCGCCCGCAGAACCTCCGATGTATCGAGATCCAGCCGGTGAAAGAGGATGGAGAGCTCGTTCATGAGGGCGATGTTGAGGTCGCGCTGTGTGTTTTCGATGACCTTGGCGGCTTCCGCGACGCGGATGCTGGAGGCCCGGTAGACGCCGGCATCGATGATCGATTCGTAGAGATCGGCGACGGCCGCCAGTGTCGGGGCATCATCCCCCGATACCACTTTGGTGATGCGCGTTAGCGTGTGCTCGTGATCGCCCGGATTGATGCGCTCGGGCGAGTAGCCGATGTGGAAATCGCGTCGCCAGCGCAAGCCTGAGTGACGCTCGAGGATGGGCGCGCAGATTTCTTCCGTGGCGCCGGGATAGACGGTCGATTCATAAATAACGATGGCGCCAGGCTTCATATGTTCACCGACGGTCCGGCTGGCCCGTACGAGCGGACCGAAATCGGGCTGATGGGCGGCGTCGATCGGGGTCGGTACCGCGACGATGACAAAATCCGCCTCTTTCAGGGCCGCCGGGTCGCTGGTGACAGCCAGGCGGGTTGCATCACACAGCGCCTCGGTGCTGACTTCCCCTGTCGGGTCGCAGAAGTGCCGATAGCTGTCGACCTTGTCCGGATCGACGTCGAACCCGATCGTGTGCCCGCGCCGGCCAAACGCGACCGCGAGCGGCAAGCCGACGTAGCCAAGCCCAACGACTGCCACAGTGCCCATAGAATGTCCTTATTGAATGTTCCGGATTCTCCAGTGGCCCCTGTCGTGGCATGGAGAGGCGTTCTTCAGGTCGCCACCCTACTTGTTTGGAGGAGGGCTCCTCAATAAGGCTAAAGCAGGATGGTCCGTTGTGGGTGCAGGCGCCAGTATTTGGCCCTTCGGTCGAGGCAGCCCAAGGAAGGGTGGTGTCATGCATATCCTCATTACCGGCGGAGCGGGTTTCATCGGGTCGCATCTTGCCGATCGGCTCGTTCAGAAAGGCCATCGTGTGCGCATACTCGACAATCTTTCGACGGGCCGGATCGACAATCTGTCCGGACCGGCCCGGGTCGCGGAGTTTCTGCCTGGGGACGTCCGCGACGGATCCCTGGTGCGACGGGCCGCGCAGGGAGTATCCGTGATCGTGCATCTGGCAGCGGTGGCGTCTGTACAGAGCAGCATGCAGGATCCACTAGGTACCCACGCCACGAACCTCGGTGGCACTTTGCACTGCCTGGAAGCCGCGCGCGCTTTGCATGTGCCGCGTTTCCTGTATGCCAGTTCGGCCGCGATCTACGGCGACCGTGCCGCGCCCCCCGTTGACGAGGGCGCCCTGCCTGCGCCGCTTTCTCCCTACGCCATCGACAAGCTGGCTGGCGAGCACTACCTGGAATACTACCATCGCGAGCATGGCCTGAAGACGACAGCCTTTCGCTTTTTCAATGTGTACGGGCCCAGGCAGGATGCCGCGTCTCCCTATTCCGGCGTGATCAGCCGCTTCGTTGCCTCTGCCCGCAGCGGCCTCCCTTGCACAGTCTATGGCGACGGCCGCCAGACCCGTGATTTCGTCTACGTCCATGATCTTGTCGATGTGCTCGTGGCGAGCATCGGGCAAGATGATCTTGCCGGTCAGGTCTTGAATGTCGGCACAGGCGTGGAATCCGATCTTCTGACTGTGTGGGCAACCGTATGCCGCACACTGGATGCGCCGGCCATGCCCCGGTTTGCAGCGGCCCGGTCGGGCGATATTCGCCGTTCATGTGCGCGCATCGAGCGTCTGCAGCAGGGGCTTGGGTTTGTGCCGGGCACACCGCTCGTCGAAGGTCTGCGTTCCCTGGTTTGCGCCGACGATGGTGTAGAGCGTGGCGCCCGTGCGGTTAATTGAGGGCCAGTGACAGCAGATTCCGGTACTTGCGCACGAGCTCGCCCTTGCCGCCAAGGAAATTAAAGGCCGCGAGCAGGGCCTTGCGCCCCGCGTCGTTGCCGAATTGGCGGTTTTCCCTTACCATCGTCAGCCATTGCTCCAGCGCGGCTTCATAGTGCCCTGCGAGCAGATAGCGGGCACCAAGCCAGTGGCGTGCCTGCATGTCGCCCGGCTGCGCCTGCACCCGTTTTTCCAGTTCCGCCAGCGGCGGCGCGGCCACGGTCATGCGGATAAATTCCAGACGGGTGAGTAGCGGCGCAAGATCCGGATCGGCGCGGCCCGCCGGTGAGATCCTGGCCAGGATCTGCTCGGCTTGCGTATCCGCGCCCTGTTCGAGGAGCATCCGCCCCAGATGGACAATGGCCCGATCGTTGGCTGCGTCCTCGCTGTGGACACGGCGCAGAATGTCGAGGGCCCCGGCAGCGTCGCCTCTGGCTTCGGCCTCCAGTGCTTCGTGCACCAGACGATCCGAGGGCCGCGCTATATGGCGGTCGAGCAGCGCGCGAATGCTGCGTTCTGGCTGGACGCCCACGAATTCGCCCACCACGGCGCCGTTGCTAAAAAGTTTTATCGTTGGCAAACTGCGGATGCCATAGCGCGTGGCGAGCTCCTGCTGCTCGTCACTGTTGACCTTGGCGAGGAAGAAACGGCCCTGATATTCCTCGGCGAGCTTGGCCAGCATCGGCATGAGCATTTTGCATGGTCCGCACCAGGCGGCCCAGAAATCGACGAGCACGGGGACCGTGCGTGACCGCTCCAGTACGTCGGTCTCGAAGCTTTCCTGTGTGACATCGGCAGAGTAGACGGAATGAGCCATCGTGGTGGTTCCCCTTTTGGGGCGACATATGTGGCCATGCCGGTCGATTATCAAGGGCGGGCGCCCCGCGCGACGGATGGCGCTCCCTAGGGGATTCGAACCCCTGTTACCGGCGTGAGAGGCCAGCGTCCTAGGCCACTAGACGAAGGGAGCATACGGCCGCAGGCCGCAAAGGCTGGTATTATACATGTCGGTGGCGGAAAGAAAACAAAACAGACAGCGTTTTTGCTGTCGCCTGCCAGCCGGTTCGCAAGGCGATATAATCGTCCTTGATCCTGCGACATCCCGGATCGGGGCCCTCCAGCCTTGTACCGGCAGATGATTGATTCAACGAGGAGACCTTGAGCGAGACCCCTATAGCGCCGCGCGTCGTCGAGGCATTGCATTACGGCATCACCCCAGAGCGCATCAGCGCCCATGCCCGTCAGGTGGTCGGGCGCCTGCAGGATGCGGGCTACACGGCTCATCTTGTCGGGGGGTGCATACGAGACCTCGCCTTGGGGCACGCCCCCAAGGATTTCGATGTGGTGACAGAGGCGCGTCCCGAGGAGATCCGGCTCGTCTTTCGCAATGCCCGGCTGATAGGGCGTCGCTTTCGCCTGGCTCATGTTCAGTTCGGGCGCGAAATCATTGAGGTGGCGACCTACCGGGCGGCGCCTGCCGCGGATGTGGGTGATGGCGATAACGTCTTTGGCACCATTGATGAGGACGCGCGCCGGCGTGATTTCACCGTCAACGCGTTGTACTACGATCCGGTGGAAGGTCTGATCCGGGACTATGTCGGCGGCCTGGCTGATCTCGAGGCGCGGGTGTTGCGGGTCATAGGGGATCCCGAGGAGCGTTTCCGCGAGGATCCTGTGCGCATGCTGCGCGCAGTCCGTTTTGCGGTGCGCCTGCAGTTTGAGCTTGCGCAGCATGATGACCGGCTTTTGGCGCGGCTTGGTCCCTTGCTCCAGGATATCCCGCCTGCGCGCCTGTTTGAGGAGGTTCTGAAGCTCTTTCAGGCCGGCAATGCCCTGGCCAACTATCAGGCCTTGTGCCAGCATCACCTTTTCGGGGCGCTCTTTCCCGCATCGGCGGCCTATGTCGATCGTGCCCATCGCGAGAAAAGTGTGCTTGTGCAGGCACTGGCAAGTACCGATCAGCGTATCGCCGAAGGCAAGGCGGTGACACCGGCCTTCCTGTTTGCGGCGCTTTTGTGGGACCCGGTGCATGAGGGTGCCACACGTCTGATCGCCGACGGGGCGGCGCCGGCCGAAGCCTGGCAGCGCGCCGCCGAAGAGACGCTGCAGGCGCAACTGAAGATCATCGCCGTGCCGAAGCGTTTCAGTGTTCCGATGCGGGAGATCTGGTCGCTGCAGAGCCGTTTTGAACGCCGCGGCGGCCGCCAGGCGTTCCGGTTTCTGGAAAGCAAGAGATTTCGTGCGGCCTATGACTTCCTGGGCTTGCGGGCTCGGGCAGGTGGAGCCGATGAGGCTCTCTTTGACTGGTGGACGCGCTTCCAGGAGATCGATGACAAGGAGCGCCAGACCTTGGTGGAGGCCTTGAGTGAACAACCCGAAAAGCGCAAACGCAGGCGCCGGCGTTCCAGCCGTTCCCGCTGATGTGTTTGTCGGTCTCGGTGCCAATCTGGGTGAGCCGATGGTCACTCTGGCGGCGTGCCGCGCGCGTCTGGGCGCCATCGGATACACCGAATTAGTGGCCTGGTCGGGACTATACCGGACGGCGCCGGTGGGTTTTTCGGACCAGCCGGACTTTTTGAATGCCGTGTGCCATCTCCGGACCGGCCTGGAACCCGTGGCCCTTGTGGGGATTCTGCTCGACATCGAGCGCGATCTCGGCCGGGTAAGGACGGCCGACCGCAATGGTCCGCGCGTGATCGACATCGATCTGCTGTTCTATGAAGGCGTCAGCATGGAAGCTGCGCATCTCCATCTCCCCCATCCCCGGCTGCATGAGCGGGGTTTCGTGCTGCATCCCTGGGCTGAACTGAGCCCGGACCTGGTCATTCCGGGGCACGGCTCCATTCGCGCCCTGCGCGATGGGACGCTGGACCAGCGGGTGGAGCGGCTGCCGATCACATGGTAAAGGAGAGAAGCGCCTTGACGACCGCAGCAGCGCCGGCCCCGGTCCTCGGACGGGGATTTGTTGCCATCGAAGGACCCATCGGTGTGGGCAAGACCAGCCTTGCCCGCCGCCTGGCGGACGTCTCCGGTGCCGAGCCGCTGCTCGAGATGCCGGAAGAAAATCCGTTTCTTGCGCGGTTTTATGAAGACCGGCGACACTTTGCGTTGTCCGCGCAGCTTTTTTTCCTGTTCCAGAGACGGCAGATGCTTGATGATCTGCGTCAGGCCAGTCTCTTCAGTCGCGGTGTCGTCAGTGATTTTTTGTGGGCCAAAGACAGGCTCTTTGCGCGCATCAATCTGAGTGATGATGAATGGCGCCTGTACGAGCAGGTGGCAGGCACAGTGGAGATGGATCTGCCGGCGCCGGAGCTCGTCATTTTTCTCCAGGCACCGATCGAGGTGCTGTTTGAGCGGATCCGCCGCCGGGGGCGCGGGTACGAACGGGTGGATCGGGATTATCTGGCTGAAGTGGCCACGGCCTATACCGATTTCTTCCACGGCTATCAGGATTCGCCACTGCTCATTGTCAACGCGGCCGAGGTCAATTTCGTGGAAAGCGACGAAGACGTCCGGTTTCTGGTTGATTATCTCGACAATGTCCGCAACGGGCGGCATTTTTTCAATCCCTTGCCATCGGGCTTTGCAGGATGAGACAGACAGACCATGTCAGTGTGACAGTGCCTTATCTGCGCATCATGAAGGCGGAGGGACGCAAGATCGCCGCTTTGACGGCCTATGACGTGTCCTTTGCGCAGGCGATGGATCGCGCCGGAATCGATGTTGTGTTGATCGGCGATTCGCTTGGCATGGTAGTGCAGGGACACAAGACGACGCTACCCGTGTCGCTTGCCGACATGGCCTACCACACCGCATGCGTGGCCCGCGGGCTCGAACGCCCCCTGATCATCGCCGATATGCCTTTCCTGACATTCCAGGGTGGGCTGGAGGACGCCCTGCGGGCGGCAGGCGCCTTGATGCAGGCCGGCGCGCACATGGTCAAGCTCGAAGGCGCAGGTCCGGTGCTCGAAACCGTGGCCTATCTGCATGCGCGCGGGATACCTGTGTGCGGCCACATCGGCCTTACGCCCCAATCGGTCAATGCCTTTGGCGGTTTCAAGGTGCAGGGGCGCGGCGAGCGGGGCGGTGAACTGCGCGTGCAGGCGCACAAGCTCGCCGAGGCGGGTGTCGATGCCCTGGTTCTGGAGGCCGTGCCGGCGATGCTGGCCGCAGAGATCACCCGCCATGTGCCGGTTCCCACGATTGGTATCGGTGCCGGCCGGGATTGTGACGGACAGGTCCTTGTCATGCATGACGTTCTGGGTCTGAATACCCGGGCTCCGCGCTTTGTGCGGGACTTCCTGGCGCACGGCGGATCCATCGAAGGGGCTTTTCGGGCGTACGTCGAAGCGGTGCGCGGCGGGGCTTTCCCGACCGAGGCCGAGAGTTACGCGTCATGAAGATCATCACGAGCGCGGTGGAATTGCAGGCTGCGCGGCGTGCATGGACGGGGGATGTCGGTTTCGTCCCGACAATGGGTGGCCTGCACCGAGGGCATGCGGCACTGTTCGCCCACGCACGCACCCGTCACCGCCATGTGGTTGCGAGCGTCTATGTGAATCCACTGCAGTTTGGTCCCCGCGAAGACTTTTCCGCCTATCCGCGCACGTTCGAGGCAGACCAGGCATTGCTGGAGGCTTCTGGCGTGGACATTGCGTTTTTTCCAACACCTGACGCGATCTACCCGGCGGGCCCGGCCCGGCAGACCGAGGTGAGAGTGCCCGGCCTGTCGGACGACCTGTGTGGGCGCTATCGGCCGGGGCACTTCACGGGCGTGACCACAGTGGTCGCGCGTCTCTTTGGTCTGGTTCAGCCGACGGTCGCGTACTTCGGCAAGAAGGATTACCAGCAGTGGCGGCTGATCGAGCAGATGGTGCGTGATCTGGCATGGTCGATCGCAGTGATCGGTGTCGATACGGTCCGCGAAGCGGATGGGCTTGCTCTCAGCACCCGCAATCGCTACCTGAATGCCGACCAAAGGGCGCGGGCGCCTTTGCTCGCCGAACTGCTGCGAACAGCGGCTGTGGCCATACAGGCGGGGGACGATATCCCGGCTGTGGAGCGGACTGTGCTTGAACAGCTTCGGGGCGCTGGATTCGTTCCAGACTACGTGTCGGTGCGCCGCCAGTCCGATCTGGGCCTGCCACAGGAGACGGATGACGCCCTGGTGATCCTTGCGGCCGCGCATCTTGGAGAGGCGCGCCTGATCGACAACCGCGAATTCAGCCGGTTGGGGCTGGCCGAGTCGGCTGCTTTGCATGAGGCGGAGAAAGCAGGATAATCGCGTTTATGCA
>JAJYHH010000025.1:0-5193 GCA_021784845.1 Pseudomonadota bacterium | reverse complement strand
GCGGTATCCACGTCGCGCTTGGCCACGGACAGGATCGCGGCCACGACGGTTATGAGAAGCAGCGTCACCATGACCGGGGCGAACCCGTGCAGGAAGGCGTGTTCGCGCACGGTGATCGGGATCTCCTTGAACGGAGTGCCCTTGAAGTGATGGGCCGCCACGTAACGATTCTCGAGGGCGGTAAAGATCACGCCGGAGATGTCGACTCCAAAGATGAGACCCAAGGCGCGCATCATATTGAGAATGCCGCCTGCGACGCCAAGCCGCTCTTTCGGCGCCGAGCCCATGATGGCCGAGTTATTGGGGGGCGTGAAGAGGCCCATGCCAATGCCAAGCAGGATGAGCTCGATGACCAGGAGCGTGATGTCGGGCGAATGGCCGAGGAAGATGAGCAGCAGGGTCGCCAGTGCGCAGACTGCCATTCCCGCGGTGGTCATGATGCGTGAACCGACCTTATCGGAGATATGACCGGCAAACGGTGCGACGATCGCCATGGCCAACGGAATGGGCGTCAGGATGGTACCGGTCGCCGCAGGGCCGTAGCCCACGATCTTTTCCAGATAGAAGGGCATCAGGAACAAGACCGCGAACAGCACGTAATAGGACAGGAGTCCGGTGAAGTTGCCGGCGGAGAACGCATAGCGCTTGAATAGCGACAGGTCGATCATGGGGTGTTCGACGTGCGTCTCGACCAGGATGAATCCGGAAAGCAGGACCACGCCCAGTGCGAAGTACGTCAAGATGATGGACGATGTCCAGCCCAGCGCCTCGCCTTCGTTGACTGCCAGCACCAGGAACGCGAGGCCTGTTGCGAACAGCGCAATGCCGAGGTAGTCGATCTTTTCCTGGCGCTCGGCCTTCTTGGCCGCCGGCAGGCAGTACAGTGCGGCGAAGGTACCGAGGATGCCGATCGGGACGTTGACATAGAAGATCGAGCGCCAGCCGATCGCCGAAATCAGGAGACCGCCGACGAAGGGGCCGACCGACATGGCGATCGCCTGTACGGCACCCTGGATGCCGATGGCCCGCCCCCGCTCACTGGCAGGGAAGGCCTGCGTGATCAGCGCCACCGAATTGGCCTGCAGGAGGCCCGCGCCGACGGCCTGCAGAATGCGTGCACCGACGAGGAACCCGGCTGAAGGCGCCAGACCGCAGAAGGCCGAACCCACGGTAAAAACGACGAAACCCGTGTTGTACATCTTGCTGCGCCCGAAGATATCGGCCAACCGGCCAAACAGAGGCAGGAAAATGGTCAGGGTCAGCATGTATGCCATCGCCACCCATTCGATCTCGGCCAGGCTGACCTTGAATGTCGTTTGCAGGGTCGGCAGCGCGACATTCACGATACTGACATCAAGAGCTGACATCGTTGCGCCGACCAATACCGTCGACAGGATGAACCAGCGCCATTTGGGATGCGAACTGAAATACGGGTGGGGAAACTTCGAATCCACGTCTCGTCCTCTCTTAGAAATGCTCAAGCGCCCCGCCCATTTCGCAAAAGCTGTGCTGCGGAATCTGCAACCGCGCGAACACACTGTAGCGGGTCGGTCTGCTCTTTATGATCGGTTCGCTCGTCGACGTGCGACGAAACACCGTAGCTCGCGAATTTGGCCGCGATTGGGTCGCGCAGTATACGCGCCTCTGCCACGAGGCGCCAGACGGAAAAGCGCGGATCCAGGTTGGTATCCATAGATTGTGTCGATGCGCCGATCACCCGTATCGGCAGCACTTATAGTGGGATAAAAGCCTCATCCAAGAGGGCGTTCTCAGGGTCTTAAGATCCGGAAGATCAGAGCGGCTTTAGGGTCCGCGGCGCGGGTGCCAGGGGACGGGCTCGCTCCTTGCGGCCTGTGACTGTGGGGGATAGCGGTCGGGTTTCCTGGCCAAACGGGGGAGGCGCACGGAATTTAAGGCGTATAATCAAAAACTGTCTATACTTCTGGCATGGGTGGTCAGCGGCCCGCGAGAATCCTGAGGGCGCGACGGGGTGGTCCGTCGTTGCGCGGACACGGTTTGTTCGGTCTTCGTGATTGGCGCAGTCGTCCGAAGGGCTGCGCCTGCGCGTGTGGCGGAGAATCAGCTCCGGTCGTCAGGCGAGCGGCATGACCGGCGGCCGCCAGAGCGGATAAGGGGCAAGCGCCCCCACGGCGGGCATGGGCAAACGAGGTTTTAAACTGCGGTTCCGGATACGCGTGCTCGGTACATGGGCTCGGTCATATGGCATTCCGGTAGCCTTGGAGCATGAATGAAGTGTGTTGATGATTTCCGGTGGCGACTCGGCAAGAAGGAGCTGGTGCCCATCATGATCGGTGGGATGGGCGTCGACATCTCCACGGCGGAGCTGTCGCTCGTGTCGGCGCGGCTCGGCGGAGTCGGACATATTTCCGATGCGATGGTCCCCACGGTTTCAGACCGGCGTTTCAAGACCGGCTTTGTCAGGGAAAAGCAGAAGAAATATAAATATAACGTCGCGAATCGGGACAAATCGGATGTGAAATTCGATCTTGTACGGCTGGCCGAGGCCACTCGGCTGCATGTGGGCCGCACGATGGAAGCCAAGCAGGGTGATGGTCTGATTTTCATCAACTGCATGGAAAAGCTGACCATGGGCAATCCGCACGAGACACTGCGTGTGCGATTGTCGGCTGCGATGGATGGCGGGATCGACGGCATTACGCTGAGCGCGGGCCTGCATCTGGGCTCCCTCGCCCTGGTCCAGGATCATCCACGGTTTCGCGATGTGCGGTTTGGGATCATCGTTTCATCCTTGCGCGCGCTGGTGCTTTTCTTGCGCAAGAGCGCGCGCCTAAACCGCCTGCCTGATTACATAATCGTGGAGGGTCCTCTGGCGGGCGGGCATCTTGGTTTTGGCATGGACTGGACGCAATACGATCTCAAAACGATCGTTGCCGAGGTTCGGCAGTATCTCGTGCAGGAGGAGTTGGATATCCCGCTTATCGCTGCGGGCGGTATCTTCACCGGTACCGACGCCGTGGAATTTCTGGAAACCGGAGTCGCCGCAGTCCAGGTCGCGACGCGCTTTACGATTACCAAAGAGTGTGGCCTGCCGGACAAGGTCAAACAGGAGTACTTCAAGGCCCGGGAAGAAGACATAGAGGTCAATCTGATCTCCCCCACCGGTTATCCCATGCGCATGCTGAAGAACAGCCCGGCCATTGGCGCGGGCATACGTCCAAATTGCGAGGCGTACGGTTATCTGCTCGATGGCTCAGGCAACTGCGCCTATATAGAGGCCTACAACCGCGAGCTGGACAAACATCCGGATGGCCAAGCCATATCCGTGCGCGATAAAACCTGTCTGTGCACCCACATGCGCAATTACGATTGCTGGACCTGTGGACAGTATACCTACCGGCTCAAGGACACCACGCGCCGGCGGCCGGATGGATCTTACGAGATACTGGATGCCGATCATGTATTTCGGGACTATCTCTACAGCGTGGACCACAGGGTCAAGTTGCCAGAAGATGGCGAGCAGGCAAACCTCGCGCAAGAAAAGAGCCGTCTGGGGAGTTTCTGAACAGAACCCCTTTTGACGAATGCGGAGTCGCTGGAGGCGGCAGGGCGGGCGATGGGCGAGGGGAAAGACTTCGTTCCACGCTTCTCTCGTGGTTTAAAGGGATTTTGTGCGCGGGAGGATATCGATCTTCTGCGCGAGGTGGCAAGGGAACCGTTGACGCCGAGCATGAACTCCACCCGGTGTGGCAAAAAAGGTCAGCGTGGGCACACGGAGGGTGAGAGGCAGCGATTGATGCGAGCCGCGCAATAGGCTGGCCGCGCATAAATCTTCATCGAGTTCCGGCCAGTAAATGTTTTCGCCGCCCGTAGCGACCACAGGTCCTTTGCGGGGAGAAGATCCCAGCCGACCAGATGCGACTTTTCGACGAGGCCGAGGTGCTGGCCGTCGATGCCGAAGAAGGCACCGAAGAGACTCCGGCCCAGACCGTCGCAGCCGCCCATGCACGCAAGGCTTGGGGATGCTGCAAGCCCCTACCGGCCTCTTTGCCCCGAACCGATATTGTCCATGAGCTGCCCAAGGCCGATCGGGTGTGCCCCCATGACGTTCGGGCCGGTCAGAATCACCGTTCGAAGGTCATCGTCAGGCGGCGGTCGTTTCGCGCTGCGCAAAAGCTGCGAAATCCTCATCGGTGAGTTTGGCCTGACGGCTCAGGTCAGCCAATAGAGAACCGAGCCGTACCCGGCTCTCGGGCCTTACGGCTTCTTCCAGAATGGCGCGCACGCGCAGGGCGCGGTGCATCTCTTCCGGTAACTTGCGCACGGTCAACATCGCCATGATTCATGATCTCCACTGGCATTCGATGCATTCGTTGTGAATGTTTTGCATTCATGCGGGCAAGTGGCCTCGAGTTCTTCCAGTGAGGTTTCGGTGGACGGGTTGGCGTGCATCCCGGCGTCCACCTGTGCGAGCTTTTCGCGCATGAAAGGCTCGTGCAGCGAGCGCTCGTTTATCGGCGCAAGGGCGGCCCGTGTCAGCACAACGTCGCTGCCTGGCCGCTCTTCTACAAGGAATGCCGTCCCCGCAAGGGCTTTGCTGCGTGAAATCTGCCCGCGGTCTTGCTAGACATGACCGCTTTCCCTTCGCGTTCATGCGGTATGGCCGCATGGCCGGGAGCGCGGAGGAAGGGAAAGGGTGGGAAGGGGGTAGAGATACCGTTGCGACAGAGGCGAAGCCGCCTGCGCCCGGACGCATGCCCGATTTGGGGCGGCGGCCTTTTTTGCGTGACGGGACTTCCGGCGCGTAACGGCCCAAGGCCCCGGCCAGGGTCGTATTCTCGGCCCCGGCGCGCAAGACGAACACGCCCCGGTCCATTTTACCCTCGACCTGCCGGACCCAGGCCTCCGGCCGGTCCTGGCGGTGAAGCTCTTGCGCTGCACGGGTTGGCTGCGTCGACGCACGCGTGGCTTCCCGCGGCAAATCTCCCGTTTCTGGATAGACGCCACCGTGCTCCCACGGGAGCTCGTTGCCCCGGTCGGTAGCATGTGGAGAAAATTTGGAGCAAAAAATCAAACGAGGGGTGGCCTGCGCGGGGTATTGTGCGCTAACCGATTGATTTCAATGGTGCCGGGAGAGGGGGTCGAACCCACACGGTATCTCTACCACCGGATTTTGAGTCCGGCGCGTCTGCCAGTTCCGCCATCCCGGCGCGG
>JAJYHH010000027.1 GCA_021784845.1 Pseudomonadota bacterium | reverse complement strand
TATCCGATCAATCCAGCTGCCCAGCCGACCCCAAATCGGTGCTGGCAGAAACCGAGGAGGTGTAGTCATGGGGCCTTATGGACCGTGGGGATGGTTTCCTTTCATGTGGATATTTCCGCTGGTCTTCGTGGTCGCGATATTGATCTTCCTCTTCCGCGGCGGCCGCGGGGGTGGGGGTGGCCACCCGTGCGGCGGGCGGGAAATACGGAACGAAGGAATGCCTGACAAAAAAGAGGAAAGCGCGAGAGATATTCTCGACCGGCGTTACGCCCGCGGGGAAATCAGCCGGGAGGAGTATCGGGAAATGAGGAAGGAACTCGAATGATGTTTCAGGACCGATTGTTTCCGGCCACAGGGATGCCCGACAGGAACTGGTGGCATGCCTTATGGCCCGACCCAGATGGC
Organism: Pseudomonadota bacterium; assembly: GCA_021784845.1. Classification (GTDB taxonomy): domain Bacteria; phylum Pseudomonadota; class Gammaproteobacteria; order Acidiferrobacterales; family Acidiferrobacteraceae; genus JAJYDN01. The sequence goes on along the minus strand of JAJYHH010000027.1, from coordinate 19,450 downwards.
GTCGTCAGGGCCTTGCGCATAGAGCCTGAAATGGCGGTCGTGGATATGGTTACTTCACCGCGCCATTGCCCGGCCGGTTGGGCCGGGACACGTTATCGGATTTGACCTTGACCCGGATATGCTTGAGCAGGCGCAGGCGGCTTGGTAAGGGGATGACGAACTGCAACTGGCTGCCCGGAGACGCCATGGAGTTGAGCCGCCTGCTTGGCGCGCCGGCGGACCATGTACTGATCGCCAACATCTTTCACGGCGTACCGGACAAGACAGCATTGGCGAGGAAGGTCAAAATGGTCCTGAAGCCCGGCGACCGCTTCGCTGTCGTCAACTGGCATTTCCTGCCGCGCGAAGAAACCACCGTCCTGGATCAGCCGCGCAAGCCGAGCTCTGAACTGCGCATGTCGCCGGAACGAACCCGCGCGGTGGTCGAGCGGCCGGTTTTACGCTGGAAACCTTGATCGAGTTACCGCCCTACCATTACGGAGCAATCTTCGTCCGCGCGAACTGATGCAGGACAGGGCAGGGTGGGGCGATGGTCCACAATGACGACTAAAGCATCGAACGCTACAACCGCCTTCACATGTGCGTATTCCGGCCCATGACGGCCACCTTTCCGATTTGATGGCGGTCAGGATTCCGGGAGCATGGCGGTCAGCATTCCGGCGCCATGGCGGCCAGTTTTTGGTTCCCACCGGGATGCTGACCGCCATGTCCGGAATTTGTCTGTAATTCCTCTCGGCGAACTCGACGCAAGCCCCTTGTAACGCCACCCTGATCCCGTTGGGTCCATTCCACGGGAGGATGAGGTGGCACAAAAGAGGCTTGCGATGGTAAAGATCAAGACGATCCTGAGGCTGTACTACCTGGGCGGCGTCACACGCTCGCGCCTCATAGCCCGTGCGGTGGACTGCGGGCGCACGGCGGTGCAGGAGTGCCTAAGGCGCGCCAAGGTTTCAGGGCTCACCGACTGGGCGGCGATCGACGCCCTGGACGAGGAGGCGCTCGAAGCCCGGCTTTATCCGAAGTCACCGGGCGGGCCCGTCAAGGGCACCCGGCGGCCGCTGCCGGACTGGGCGCGCGTGCGCGAGGAGCTCGCCCGGGGCGATCACCAGGTGACGCTCGCGCTCTTGTGGCAGGAATACAAGTCCGAACACCCCGACGGTCTTCAGTACTCGCAGTTCGTGTGCCGCTACCGGAAGTTCGAACAAAAGCTCTCGGTCGTCATGCGCCAGCACCACCGTCCCGGCGAGAAGGTGTTCGTCGACTTCTGTGATGGGATCAGGCTCACCGATCCCGTCACGGGCGCGAAGATCCCGACCGAACTCTTCGTCGGCGCCCTGGGGGCCTCGTCCTATACGTTCGCCCGCGCGACCATCTCCCAGGCCATGCCTGAATGGCTCGATTGCCACGTGCGGATGTACGAAGACTTCCACGGGGTCACCGCCATCACCGTCTGCGACAACCTGCGCTCCGGCATCCAGCGCCCGGACCGCTACGAGGCCGAAGTCAATGAGTCCTACCAGGAGCTCGCCCGTCATTACGGCACCTGTGTCATTGCCGCCCGCGTCAAAAAACCGCGTGACAAGGCCAAGGCGGAAGTCGCGGTGCTTGTGGCCCAGAGATGGATTCTCGCGGCGCTGCGTCACCGCACTTTTTATCATCTGGCCGAGCTGAACGAAGCCATCGCCCCGCTCCTGGATAAGCTGAACGCCCGCGTCATGCGCCATGTGAACGCCTCCAGACGCGATCTCTACGAGCGGCTCGACAAGCCCGCCTTGCGGCCTTTGCCGGAGACCCCCTACGAGTACGCGCAGTGGCGTTGCGTGCGGCTCAACATCGACTACCACGCGCAGTTCGAGGATCACTACTACAGCGCCCCTCATGCGCTCGTCAAAGAATCACTCTGGGTGCGCGCCACACAGGACACAGTCGAGCTTTACCACAAGGGCAAACGGGTGGCCTCCCATCCAAGGAGCTTTATCAAGTACGCCTACAGCACCGTTCCCGAACACCGCCCGGCCTCGCACCGCGCCTATCTCGAATGGACGCCGTCGCGCTTGATTGCCTGGGGCCGGTCGATCGGGCCCGCGACCGGGGCGCTCATCGATTACGTCATCACCCACAAGCCCCATCCCGAGCAGGGCTATCGCTCGGCGCTCGGCATCCTGCGGTTATCGAAGACCTTCGGGGCTGAGCGCCTCGAGCGCGCCGCCGACAAGGCGCTGGCCATAAATTCACCCTCCTACAAGACGGTGAAGACGATGCTGAAGCAGCGCATGGAGGAGGCGCCCATGGCGGCGAGTACGGAAAGTCCCAAGCTTGGGCGCGCCAACGTGCGCGGACGCGATTACTACCACTAGTCACCAAAAGGAGCACGGCATGTTGAACGAACAAACCCACGAGAAACTGATCACGATGAAGCTCTTTGGCATGGCGGCGGGCTTCAAGGAGCGCCTCAACCGCATCGATCACCAGGATCTCAATCCCTCGGCGCTCATCGGCCTTCTCGTCGATGACGAATATCTTCACCGCGAGAACCGCCGCCTGGCCACTCTCCTGAAGGGGGCCAAGTTCAAGGACCACAGCGCCTGTCTGGAGGCCATCGACTACACCGCCGCCCGCGGAATCGCGAAGGCCCGTATCCTGGAGCTTGCCCAAAACCGCTGGGTCAATGAGCGGCAGTCGATCCTCATCACGGGACCCGCCGGCGCCGGCAAGAGCTTCCTCGCCCAGGCCTTGGGCCACAACGCCTGCCGCGCGGGCCTGTCCGTTCATTATCTGCGCCTGCCAGCACTCCTGCAGCAGTTCGTGCAGGCCCGCGCCCAGGGGACCTATGCGCAGCTCTTAAAACGCCTGGGCCGGCTCTCGGTGCTTGTGATCGACGATCTCGGTCTAAGCGGCATCACCGGACAGGAAGGCCAGGATCTGCTCGAAATCCTCGAGGAGCGTTACGGCAAAGGGCCCTCGATCGTGACCTCGCAGCTGCCCATCTCAGACTGGCACGAGTATCTGGGCGCAGGGCGCATCGCCGACGCCATCCTCGACCGCTTGATCCACAACGCCCATCGCATCGAGCTCACGTCCCGCGAATCGATGCGCAAGATCATCAAGGGTGGCAGCAATGCCTTACCCCTTACGGAGAAACGGCCATCATGATCTGGCTACAAACACGACGACAAGTCGAAACGATTGGACTCTTCCTTGCCCCATGGCGGTCAGTCTGATAGAAACTCAAACAGCTTGCGTCGCTACGCTCCGAGGGTGACCGCCATCACCGGAATGAGTGACCGCCATGACCGGAATGCGCAACATGGCCGTCTGCGGCGCCGAGGGCAAACTGGGCCGCAAGGCCTGTCACCTGATCTGGCCCGGTGCGGCGCTGCGTGCCGGCTGCGCATTCCGCACGAAATGCGCTCCGGCGCGCTCAAGGAACTCCAGGCCGGCAATGGCGAGACCGATGAGGCAATTAGCGTAGCCGTGACCAGGGGCACGAGCAACCCGATGCTGCGGACCAAAAAAGTCCAGACTGAAAATCCATAGCGGTGGCAGAACCAATCGGGTCATACACCAGGAGACCAGCAGGGGACCAAAAGACCAGGACATCAGGGCAAGTGGTGAATCGCAGTCTGGGCAAGGTGGCGGATTCAACCCGCTGGGCATGATGAAAAGACGGGGGAGAAAATGCTGTCCGGCATGATGACACCAGAGGACGTGCCGCGCATGATGCAAACCATGATGGACAGTCTGTTCAAAGACATGCGGACGGAGGATCGGGTGGACTTTCCACAGAACCTGATGCATGTCCATGATCTTCTCGGAACTGGATCCTGATGCGCACCGGACACTGGCCGAGGCGATGCTTCAGCGCATGACAGACGAGCTGAAGGGGCAGCGCGATGTCGCGGCTCCCGCCGCCGGGCCCGCCAGGCAGTCAGTACCGGAGCACGGGGGGAGCAGGTAACACCAGACCGTTCTTTGGCATCAGACAGCCCGCCGCTGCGTGGATTGTCTGCATCATGAGGCTTAAGGACGGCTTAACGTACGACTGGTTTCCTTTCCTGAGACGCGCCGGTCTGGAGGTCGACAGCAGACCAGCCGCCACCGAGCGCCTGAATCAGGTCTACAGCGGCAAGCAGGCGTTGCTGGTAGATACTGAGGGCGGTTTGCTGATCGCCAAGCAAAGTCACCTGGGCGGTAGCCACGGCGGTGTAAGCCACCGTGCCCGATTGATATTCGTTCAGGGCGATCCGGACCGCATGGGCGGCATCGCGTACGGCCGCATTTTGCACACGCGCTTCACGGGCCAGGATATGCAGAGTCGACAAATTGTCTTCCACCTGCTGGAAGGCTGCAAGGACATCGCCACGGTAGGTAGCGACCGCCGCCCGATAAGCATCCCAGGCGGCCCCTACCGCCGCCCGGCGCGCGCCCCCCTCAAAGAGCCCCAGTGCGGCATTGGCACCGAAGGACCAGACCTCACTGGCCGCCGAGAAAAGAGCCCCCAGCGGATTTCCAGACAGACCGCCTGCAGCAGACAGGGTGATTGTGGGATAGAACGCCGCAATCTGGACGCCGATGGCCGCGTTGGCGGCGGCCATGGCCCGTTCGTCAGCGGCGATATCGGGTCTACGCTCAAGCAATGTCGACGGAACGCCAACAGGGATCGCAGGCAGGACCGGCAGCGTGCGGCTACGCCGAATACGCAGATCCTCCGGCAGGCGACCAGCGAGTACCGCCACGGCATGCGCGTACTCGGCGCGCGCCACGCCGGCATTGAGCAATTGGGCCTTTGCACCCTCGAGGGCTGTACGCGCGGTGAGAACATCCGAGGGCGGGGCGGTACCGGCTGCAACCTGATTCTCCACAATGCGCAGCGAGGCCTGGTAGGCCGTGACCGTTTTGCGCAGAAGCGCTGTGTCGGCATCGGCGATACGCAGATCAATCAGGGCGGTGGCAAGAGCGGCCTGTTCCGAAAGCGTCGCATTGGCCAGCGTCGCCTGACTCTCCTCTGCAGCCGCACGGCTTTCCTCCACGCTACGGCGGATCTGGCCCCAGAGATCAAGGACCCAGCTTGCACTGCCCTCGAGAGATGCGGTAGACACACCCGTAAATGAGGCGTGGCTGTGCCCTGCCGATCCGGTCAGCCCGGCAGAGGGAAACAGCTGCCCTTCTGCCTCGCGCACAAAGGCGCGTGATTGCCGCCAGTGATAATAGGCGGCACGCACCGTCTGATTGGAGACCGCCACCTGCGGTTCAAGCCGGTCAAGCAAAGGATCTTGAAAGCCCCGCCACCAGGCACCCTTGGGTGCGTGCGCGGCGGGCCGTGCGGGTGCCCAGCCTTTGAGGATCTCGTAACGGGCCGGCACCGGCGCGGACGGACGATGATAGTCCGGCCCCACGGCACAGCCGGAGAGTATCGCCAAGCCTATCGTGAGTGTGGCCAGAGTGCGGATGCGTCGTATCATACGGGCGGCCCCGCAAGAGAACCCGCGCCAGGACCGGGCCCGCGCGGCAAGGCCCGGCTGGGACCACCGCGGATCCGCATCCCGAACCGATCGAGAAGGAGATAAACCACCGGCGTGGTGTAGAGCGTCAGAATCTGGCTCAGAATGAGACCGCCGATGATGGTGATGCCAAGGGGCTGGCGCAGCGAGGCACCCTCGCCCAACCCAATGGCCAGCGGAGCCGCGCCCAGCACAGCGGCGGCGGTTGTCATGAGGATCGGCCGCAACCGCAGCATGGCTCCCTGATAGATGGCCTCCTTGGGCGCCAGACCCTGAGCCCGTTCGAGCTGAATGGCAAAGTCTATCATCAGGATCGCATTCTTTTTCACGATTCCGATCAACAGCAGCACACCGATCAGGGCGATGATCGAAAAGGGCGTATGCAACAGGAGCAGGGCAAGCGTCGCACCGATGCCCGCCGAGGGAATGGTCGACAGGATCGTGATCGGGTGGATGGTGCTCTCATAGAGAATGCCCAGCACGATATAGACAGCGCCGATCGCCGCAATGATCATCAGAATCTCCGTGGACACGAAGCCCGCGAAGGCCTGCGCGGTTCCCGCAAAGGCCCCGTGGATCGACGTCGGCACATCGAGATTGCGCAGGGTCTGGTTGACAGCCGCAACCGCCTGGCCCAGGGCTATGCCAGGCGGTAAATTGAAAGAGACGGTAGTCGACACAAAACCGTTGGTGTGGTTAACCGCGATCGGCGTTGTTCCTCTTCTGAACGAGGCAAAGGCCGCCAGCGGAACCATCGTTTCTGCCGCGGTGCTTACGGCCGCACCGCTTGAGGCGACCCCCCTGCCACTGTTGGCGATGCTGTTGGTGGCCTGATTTTGCGCAGAGGTCGTGGTGTTCGTGGACCCTTGCGGCAAAGGGGCTCCACTCAGGACCGACGGCGCCATCTGCGTCTGCTGTGTGCCGGAAGCAATGCCGCCTGCCGTGCTTACATAGATATCATGCAAGGATTGGGGCGTTTCCATATAACGGGGCGCGAGTTCCATCACGACATAATACTGGTTGAACGGGTTGTATATGGTCGAAACCGTGCGTTGCCCAAAGGCATCGTAGAGGGTGTTGTCGATCTGGCTTGGTTCTATGCCAAAGCGGGCCGCCGCACTGCGGTGAATCTGCACAAGGGTTTCAAGACCGCCTTGCTGGAGATCGGAATTGACGTCTACGAGATTCCTGTTTGCGCGTAGTGCAGCCACGATCCGGGGCGTCCAGCGATAGAGCGTGGCCGCATCGTCTGCATAGAGCGTGTACTGAAACTGCGCAGCCGTCTGCCGTCCGCCGACGCGAAGATCCTGCGCGGGCACAAGGAAGAGCTTGGCGCCGGCGACACGCTCGAGGCGCGGGCGCAGGCGCGCCACGACCTGTGCCGCCGACACATGGCGTTTGCTCAAGGGTTTGAGCGAAACGAAGAGGAAGCCCGAGTTGGTCGCGCGCCCACCCGTGTAGCCGGCGACGGTGGCGACGGCCGGATCGTGTTCGACGATCGACTGCAGGTGGAGAAATTTGCGCTTCATGGCCTGAAAGGAAATGCTTTGATCGGCCTGGATCATGCCGATCAGGATGCCGGTATCCTGTTGCGGGAAAAACGTCTTGGGCACGCGCACGAAAAGATAGCCGTTAAAGGCAATGAGCGCCACCAGGAGGGCCGCAACCATTCGTGGATGCTCAAGGGCGCCTTTCAGGGTGTGCCCATAGGCGGCCTGCAGACGCGCAAAAAAAGGCGTTCGTGGTATCTCGTCTGCCCCGGACCGCTGAGCGGGGCGCCAAGACAGCGTGTAGGCGCACAGGGCAGGGGTCGCTGTCATCGATACGACCAGAGATATGAGGATCGCGATGGACAAGGTGACCGCAAATTCATGGAAAAGCCGCCCGACCAGTCCGGGCATCAGAATGATCGGCAGAAACACTGCGATCAGGGACAGGCTCATCGACAGCACAGTGAAAGCGACTTCGGTGCTGCCGCGCAGGGCCGCTTCGCGCGGCGCCACGCCGGCTTCAATGTGGCGAGTCACGTTTTCAAGAACCACGACGGCATCATCGACAACAAAGCCTGTCGCGACAGTGAGCGCCATGAGGGAAAGATTGTCCAGGCTGTAGCCCAGCAGATACATGGGACCGAAGGTGCCAATGATCGAGACCGGAAGGGCGACGGCAGGCACCAGGATCGCGCGGCGGCTGCGCAGGAAGATGTAGACCACGCCAATCACGAGCAGCACCGCCATAAAGAGGGTGCGCTCGGTGTCGCCTACCGCGCCCCGCACGGACACCGAACGGTCAAGAGCGATGGCGACGTGCACACTGTGCGGCAGTGCCGCCTCGATCTGCGGCAGGCGGGCCTTGATGGCGTCGACGCAGTCGATCACGTTGGCGGTGGGGGAGGGATGAATAATGACGATGACGGCCGGCTTGCCGTTGAAAAGCCCCGCATTGTAGATGTTTTCGACCGAGTTGCGCACGCGCGCGACGTCACGCAGCCGGACGGCTGCGCCCTTGCGGTAGGCGATGACGAGATTGCGGAAGGCTGCGGCGGTGGTCGCCTGATCGTTGGAGTAGATCTGGTAGCGCTCCCCGTGCTGGTCGATATACCCCTTTGGGCTATCGGCGTTGGCGGCCGCGATAGCAGCGCGCACGTCCTCCAGACCGATACCGTAGCGGTTCAGCGCCCCCGGCTCAAGGTCGACCCGCACCGCCGGCAAGGCCGCGCCGCCCAGGTCGATACCTCCGACACCCTGGATCTGGGAGAGCTGCTGTTCGATAACCGTGTCGGCGGCGTCGTAGAGCTGGGCGGGCGTCAGGGTCGGCGAAGTCAGGGCCAGAATCATGATCGGCGCCGAGGCAGGATTGAATTCCCGGTAGGTGGGGTTGCTGTGCAGACTGGCGGGCATATCGGCGCGCGCGGCCTGGATGGCGGCCTCTATGTCGCGTGCCGCGCCGTTGATGGGACGGCGCAATCCAAACTGGACAATGATCTGGGTCGAACCGACATTGCTTGTGGAGGTGAGCTGTGTGACATCGGCCATCGCGGCAAGATGCCGCTCAAGCGGTTCTGCCACCGTCGAGGCCATCGTCGCCGGACTGGCCCCCGCCATCTGCGCCTGCACGACGAATGTGGGAAAGGCGATGTTTGGCAAAGGTGCGACCGGCAGCTTGAAGAAGGCGAGAATCCCCGACAACAGGATGCCAAGCGTAATCAGCGTGGTCGCAACCGGCCGTCTGATGAAAACGGCGGGCAGACTCATACAGACGGATCCGTACGCTGTTGCGCGATCGGCCCCTGTGCGATGCGCCGGCCCAGCCTGTCGAAGGCGAGGTAGACGACAGGTGTCGTAAACAGTGTAAGAAGCTGGCTAAACGCCAGACCGCCAATGATGACGATGCCAAGCGGCTGGCGCAGCTCGGACCCCATGCCGCTACCCAGAGCGAGCGGTAGCCCGCTTAACATGGCCGCGACCGTTGTCATCAGGATCGGACGAAACCGCAAAAGCGCCGCCTCACGGATGGCGTCGACCGGCGTCTTGCCTTCCTCGCGTTCGGCGCGCAACGCGAAATCGATCATCATGATGGCGTTTTTCTTGACAATGCCGATCAAAAGCACGATTCCGATGATGCCAATCACGTCGAGATCGGAACCCGTCAGCATGAGGGCGAGAAGGGCGCCGATGCCAGCCGAGGGGAGTGTCGACAGGATGGTGACCGGGTGGATGAAGCTTTCATACAGGATGCCAAGGACAATGTACACCGCCGTGATGGCGGCGATCAGCAGAAACACTTCATTGCCCAGAGAATGCTGGAAGGACAAGGCGGCTCCTTCCAAATGGGTCGTCATCGACGCTGGCAGCGCCACCGCCTTTTCCGCGGCAGTGATCGCGCTGACCGCCCCGCTCAGTGAATGGCCCTTGGCGAGATCGAAAGATACCGTGACAGCCGGGAATTGGCCAAGATGGCTGATCACAAGTGGTTGACGCGCCACCACAAACGAAGCCACCTGCCGCAAAGGCACCTCGCCCGCCGGCGCGGTGGCTGAAGGTATATAGAGGTTGCCAAGGGCCGCGACATCGGGCACGGCGGTGCGCGCCGCAGTCAGGATCACCCGGTACTGATTGGTCTGAGTGAAAATGGTAGAAACGATGCGCTGGCCGAAGGCGTCGTAAAGCGCGTTGTCGATGGTCGCCGCAGTGATCCCGAAGCGCGCGGCGAGCGCGCGGTGGACAGTGATGTTGATGGCAAGCCCGTCATTCTGAAGACTGCTGGCCACGTCGGTAAGGGCTGTGGCGCGCCGCAGCCGCGCCATAAGACGCGGCACATAGACATTGAACTGCCGTGCATCCGGATCCTCGAGAACAAACTGGTATTGCGCAGGTGACACTACCGTGTTTAGCGTGAGGCTCTGTGCCGGCTGCATGTAGAGGCGAATGCCCGGCACGCCTGCGACTTCGCCGCGCAGGCGGCGGATGATCTGGGCCGCCGTCTTGTGGCGCTCATTCAAGGGTTTCAGATTTATGAGGAAACGGCCCTGATTGAGGGTGGTGTTGGTGCCATCGATGCCGACATAGGATGACAGGCTTGCCACGTCCCGGTCTTTCAGGATCGCATCTGCCAGCGCCGCCTGGCGCGCGGCCATCTGCGCATAGGAGACAGACTGGCCCGCGATACTGACACCCTGGATCACACCCACATCCTGCTCCGGGAACAGGCCCTTGGGGATGATCACATAGAGGGCGATGGTGAGCACAAACGTAGCCACCGTCACGATCAGGGTTTCTGTCTGATGGCGCAGGATGAATGCGAGCGCGCGGTCATAGCGGACGAGCAGTGCATTGAAGAGCCGCTCATCGGCCTGCTCGAAGCGGCTCGGGCGACGGTCAGCGCGCCGTTTCAGGAGGCGCGCCGACAGCATCGGCACAAGCGTAAGCGAGACGATTGCCGAGATCAGGATGGTCGTGGCAAGCGTGATGGAGAACTCGCTAAAAAGCCTGCCTATGAGACCGCCCATGAAAAGGAGCGGAATGAGGACGGCAATCAGCGACAGGGTCAGCGAGATGATGGTAAAGCCGATCTGGCCTGCGCCCTTCAGAGCGGCCTCGAGGGGCGTGGCGCCCCCTTCGAGGTAACGGACTATATTCTCGATCATGACGATCGAATCGTCGACGACAAATCCGGTGGCCACGATGAGGGCCATGAGCGACAGGTTGTCGATCGAAAAGCCAAAGAGATACATGACCGCAAGCGTACCGATCAGCGACACCGGCACCGAGATGCTCGGGATGATGGTGGCCGGCAGGTTGCGCAGGAAAACGAAGATCACCGCGACTACGAGCGCAATGGCAAGGACAAGCTCGAATTCGGCCTCCGAAACCGAGGCACGTATTGCCTTGGTGCTGTCTGCAAGAACCCTGACATGCATCGCTTGAGGCAGAGTGGATGTCAGAAGCGGCAGTCTTTGCTTGATCGCATCGACGGTGGCAATCACATCGGCCCCTGGCTGAGGCTGTATATTCAGGATGATCGCGGGCGTGTGGTTGACCCAGGCCCCGAGATCGGCGTTCTCGGGCGCCTGTTCCACCTTGGCAACATTGCGCAGGAAGACAGGCGCGCCATCGCGGTAGGCCACAACGATATTGTCATACTGAGCGGCGCTCTGGATCTGATCATTTGCGTTGATCGTGTAGGATTGTGCCGGCCCCTGGAAGCCGCCCTTGGGTGCGTTGACGTTCACGTTGGCAATGAGGGTGCGCAGATCGTCGATGTTCAGGCCATAGGCGGCAAGTTTCTGCGGGTAGGCCTGAATGCGTACGGCGGGTATGTGGCCCCCTGCGACGGTGACAAGGCCCACGCCTGCGATCTCGGAGATTTTCGAGGCAAGATTTGTATAAGCGAGACTTTCGATCCGGGTCAGAGGCAACGATCGCGAAGTTGCCGCAAGCGTCAGGATGGGCTGCTGGGCCGGATTGACCTTGGCGTAGATCGGGGGCGCCGGCAGACCGCTTGGCAGCAGATTCGAGGCGGCGTTGATCGCAGCCTGGACCTCTTGCTCGGCTTCGTCGAGGCTCAGGGAAAGCCCGAATTGGAGCGTAATCACCGAGGCGCCGGCTGAACTGGCCGACGTCATCTGCTGCAACCCCGGCATCTCCCCGAGCTGGCGTTCCAAAGGCGCGGTGACGGCGGTTGCCATGACATCAGGGCTTGCGCCCGGATAGAACGTCTGCACCTGAATGGTCGGATAGGCAACATTGGGTAGCGAGGACACCGGTAGAAAGCGCAAGGCCACCAGTCCGACCAGGACGAATGCGATCATCAAAAGGGACGTCGCGACCGGCCGTATTATGAACAGACGGGATACGTTCATGCGCCGCGCGAAAGCCAGTGCGCCCGCCTCATGGGTGCCGGCGGCCGGGACCGGGTGCCTGAAGCGGCGCCGGGTGCACTGCTGACGAAGAGGCGATGCGTATGCGAGCGCCACTTGTCAGACGGTCGACCCCGTCAATGACGACCCTCTCGCCTGGCGTAAGACCGGAGGTGATCACAGTCTTGCGCCCGTTGGTCGGACCGACCGTGACCGTGCGCAACGTCACGGTGTCGTTCGCGTTAACCACATACACGTAGGCGCCCGGAGCACCGGTCTGCACGGCCTGGGACGGCACCAGCACCGCATGCCTTAAGGTATAAACAAGCAGCCGCACATTGACGAACTCGTTGGGAAAGAGTCTTTCGCGGGTATTGGCAAAGACAGCTCGCAGATCAACCGTGCCGGTGGTCGTGTTCATCTGGTTGCTGATGGCATTTAGGGTGCCGGTCGCAATCGGGATCATCCGGCCGCTGGAGAGCGCCGTGACCGGAAGCTTCGCCCCGGTCTGGACGCGCTTTAGTATGGCCGCAAGCTCGTTTTGCGCGACGGCGAAAATCACGGTCGTCGGCTTCATGGTCGTGATCACCACGATTCCCGTGGTGCTTGCCGCCGTCACGTAATTTCCGGGATCCACCAGGCGCAGTCCCACGCGGCCAGACACGGGCGCCGTGATGTGCGTGTAGGTCAGGTTCAGCCGGGCGGCGGCGATATTGGCCTCATCCATCTTGACCGCGGCCTTGTCCTGAGCGACGAGGAACTGCTGGTCGCTTACCTGTTGCGCCGCGATCGACTGCTGGGCGGCCAGGCGCAGATAACGGGCCAGATCCGACTGCGCTCCGGCAAGAGCCGCCTCGTCCCGCGCCAGCGTGGCCCGATCGAGTTGAAGCTGAACTTCGTATGGACGGGGATCGATTTGCGCCAGAAACTGGCCCTTGGCCACGTCCTGTCCTTGCCGGAAGCCTACGGCGGTGAGGTAACCGCTTAGCTGCGGCACGACCGTGACGGTGGCAAAAGGCGTGACAGTGCCAAGGGCACTCAGGGTCACCGGCATGGATCCGGTCGTGACAGGGGCTACGCCGACAGTCTGCGGCGGCATGTGCGGGACCATGCGATGGCGCAGGCCGATCAGGCGGTAGGCAATGGCCGCACAAAAAAGCAGGCCGGCAACCAGAACGATCCGCCGCCACGGGCGTGGGCGCCGTGCCTGCGTGTCCGCGGGCGCGCCGTCAGTCATGAGTCGCCCCGCCGAAAGAAGGAGTGCGCAGAAGACAGCCGGGTAAGCCTGCGCTGAACGCCCTTTGGGCATCCACGTACCGTGTGCATGGCCGGACCGCACCGCGCTCCTGAAAGACGATGTCCGGCCATTGCGCGTGATTCGGGCCGTTTCCCGCTGGTGCGTAGCGCATGGATGTGCATGGAGATCCCACCTACCAGGGTGGACATGGCCACCGCGGATACTATAGAAGGCGCCCGATGGCCCGGCAATGGCAGTCCCGGTAAAGGATTGTGTCACCGCGCGCCGCTTGCGCGCTGATCTGGCGCAGAACGACGAACGCCGCCTTAAGGGATATCCAGAGACCCTGCGCGAAACCCGGTTGCGGCCGCGGCGTCCAATCGGCCTCGGGTATCCCGAAAACCACCTCGACACGCGTGTAGCGGTTTCACACAGCCCTCCGATGAGGCCGGTTGGAGCGGGTCTGGTACCCGGGATTCCCGTGCGGCCGGGCAGGCTCGGCCTTGCCGGGGACATTAGGGTATCGCGCCGGTGGCCCAATCATAAATGATTCACATGGACGTCATGGCATGCGGCAAACTACGCCGCACGCGGCCTATAACGCCGCCGATAGACAAGGAAGATTCCCGTCAAGAGCGCCGCGCCTGCCGCTACCGCGACCGGATAGGCATATCCTGGCGCGCGCACAAGGATTGCAAGCAGGCCTATGGCGATGGCAGGCGGAATATGAAGCCTTGCCACCTTCAAAATGGCAATGCTCCCAATGATGATGCCGGCCGCCGCCAATGGGCCCGTACCAAGCCAGAGCCGGAAGAATAATCCGCAGGCGGCGGTCAGACCGCAGATCAACGGCAAAACGCTCGGCCTGTCCGCCCACGGACAGACATCGGCATGGGCGAACATCTCGAAACCTGTCACCACAAGCGGGGGCACCAGGATGGCGCGCCACCCTGTAATATGCGCCAGAAGGACGCACACAACCACAAACCCGAAAAAGAAAGGCACCCAGCCGTAGTGTGCCGGCGCACGCTCGACGATGTCCGAGACGCTTTCCGTCCGGGACATCGCAGGCGGGTTCCCGCGCGCTCTGATCCAGCGGTGGTGCGCAAGGCTCACCAGCACAAGCGCCGCAGTACCGGCGAGGATCGACGGCGGATAGCACCACGACCGGATGCGGAACACGATCGGCAACAGCCCAGCCGAGATGGCCGGTGCAACGGGCGATCTCAGGGCGGCCACGATGCCCATGCCGACGCCTGTGCCCAGGCTGACGGAGAGCACGCCATAGTGCATGTGTTGGGCAATCCAGACACCCGGAACCGCGGTGAAGAGCGGCGTGACAACCAGCAGAATCGGCGCCGTCGCCCAGCGCCCCGTGGGGCGCTCGAACACATCGTGCGCCAGCGCGCCGAGCTCCGGGAACAGTATGTAAGGAATACCAGCCGACAAGGCCGCCTGCGCGATGGCGGCAATGTATCCCACGGTCACGAGATTGCCCGGAGAAAAGTGCGAAAGAGGAGTGCGCGCCATGCGACTGATCCGATCTGCGATCATCCAGAATATCATGGTGATCCCGTCTGCCAACGCCCGCAGGTACCGCGATTGGACCTTACCGCATACCGCCCTGGCGGCAGACTCCGGCTTGGGGCAGGGGAGAGGGAAAAGAGATCACCGCCGTCACCGATGCCCTGGGGCATGTGACCACCATAGGCTACGACAGTAGTGACCCAAACAAGCTGGCGGGGATGGGTGGTATATATAACCGGCTCCTCAGTAAAATTCGTGGGTGAGCTTCGGCTCAGGGAGTTTGCCAAGTGCATGATATAAAGCCATTTCCAGGATCTCCGGGGATCGGAATCCGTAGGATTTTCTGATGGTCAGTTTGGCCTTGTTGTTCAGACCCTCGACGATGCCGTTGGAGATGGCCCCTTTGGCCTTGAACCAGTTCAGGATCAGCGGCCGATGACGCCGGGGTCGCGGTAGGCATGCCGATTTCTCGGCACCCCCCGCACAGATCCGGACAGGCGCTGCTAACCTCAAGTTGCGCCGCTTAAAGGACGTTTTTCTTTGACATTTCAATGTATTGCGAAATAATCGGTGTTCCGCGCTCTGCCTACACGGCGAGGGCGTCGACCAGATCCAGCGCCCGGCGCTGGAGTGGGCTTGATTGCGTCGTCACCGTAAAGGTCGGGGCATCCTCTTCGGCGGAGGTGCGGCACGTGTTGCGCACGATGGTGGCAAGGTCCGCAAGAAGCGTCTGGAAGCTATGGATCGGCGTCCCGTCCTCGTGGTGCCGCCGTGCGACCTTCGCTTTGGCGCCCGCCGAGCGTTCGGCGGGCGCCACCGGGTTGCGGGTGGCCTTGGCGGCTTGATCCTCGTCGGCAAAGAGCAGCTCGCGCCAGGCCTCCTTCAGATGCCACTCGACGTAGTAGGCGAGCATGCAGAGGAAGATGTGGGCACGTACCATGTCACTCAAGCGGTGATGGATGGGGCGGACTTTGAGGTCGACGGTCTTCAAGGAACGAAACGCCCGCTCGACCTGCGAGAGGGATTTGTAGTGGCGCACGCAGCTTGCACTATCGAGACGTTCCGGTGTGACCGAGGTGCGGATGATGTAGATGCCATCGAGGGCGGCCTCCGCAATGATGGCGTCTTCCTTACGCGCGAAGGTGAGGCTCGTATCGGTGAGGGTGAGCGTAAAGTGCTTGGCCATCTTGTAGCGGTTGATCACGCGACCGACCGCCACGCCGATCTTGTCCTGCCCCTTCAGGCGGCCGGCTGTGATGCGGGCTGCTATCTTTACCAGATCCTCTTCGGTCGCCTGCAAGAGCTCAAGACGCTTATGCGCCCGGAGTTTCATTAACTGGGGATTACGGCAGGCCACGAGCCGCTCCCCGGGATAGTCGGGATGCTGGAACTCGACCAGGTTGCGTTCATCAAAGAGATCGGGCTGGATCGTTTTGTCCTCGACCAGGGCGCGGATCGAAGCGCTTTTTAAAGCCGTGATCCAATCGATGCCGCTGAGGTCCCGGAGGGTCGCAATCGCGGTGCTGCTGATCATGCCGCGGTCGCCCACCATCACAAACTGCGTGATGCCAAAGTCCTCCTTGAGGCGGGTGATCTCAGGGCTGAGCGTCGTGGGGTCGGCGGTATTGCCCTCATGCACGGATACCGCCACGGGACAGCCCCGGTCATCGGTCATGAGCCCATAGTTCACCTGCAAGGTCCCGCGGCGGCCGTCGCGGCTATACCCTCGACGCGCGAGCGGACACGTAACCCCCTCGAAGTAGCTCGAACTCAAATCGTAGAGCACCAGGCCATCGGCCTTCAGATGGCGGGCCGCCAACTTCTCCTGGATACGGTCCTGACGGGCTAAGAGCCAGTCCATGGCGGCATAGCAGTCCTGCTCATCAGCTTCAGTAACACCAAAGGTGTCGGCCAGAGTCGTGGCCGCCCAGGAGCGGGTCGTGGCGAGTTTGGTTTGGGGGTCCACGATCCGTGCAGCGATCAGGGCCAGCACCAAGTCCCGCTCCCGACAGGGCTTGCCCGCGATCACCCCCGGCAGCCCCAGACGCTCCATCATGCGGTGCACCGCCTCCACATGCCCGTGGGGTTGTGAGTGCTCTACCACGAATCCGAGACCTGCCGGTTGCAGATCGACGCCCGAAAAGACCGCGCGCAAGAGCTCGATCTGATGCATCGGCAGATGCGAGAGATTGGCGATCGTGCGCTTCTTGACCTTCTTCCCTTCGCGGTAGGATTCCCGCAACAGGATGGTGGGGTGTGAGCCGCGATTGGGCACAATATGGATATGCATGCCTACTACATAGTACACACAACAGCACATTGCAAGCAATATAGCAAGTATTACATGCCTACATTCCACCGGACAAAAAAACGCCCAAGCGCTTGATTCTCTGGGCGTTGGGGGGCATTTTTAGGGGGCCTAGGGGGGCAACTTCAGCTTAAACAACAAACTCAAGGCGAGTATCAGGTAATCCTATGGATTTCGCACCCCAAAAGCCATAAAGATCATGCTTTATCATAAGCTTGGCGCGTTACCGGAGCCGGAGCTCACCCACAGATTCTGCTGAGGAGCCAACTTCTCAAAGCCAACGCCCGCGGCTACCGCAATTTTACCCAGTATCGCATCGCGATTCTCTTTCACTGCGGGAAGCTTGACCTCTATCCGGCGGGGCGTCCGTCATGAGGCTTTTATGGGCTACCAACACAAAACCCGGAAGAGCCCTTTTTGATCTCGTCGTACATTGCATCCGGTGCCAGATCAACCTCGCCCGGCCACGTTACCGCGCCGTATTCGATGTGTACCTGAGCGAAGAGTAGAGGATTAGCGAGAGGGGCAAAAACGCCGGCGCCGGGGGACTGAATGAGCGCCGTCAAGTCTACCGTTCCCTCGGTGCCATCGACAAATCGTACACGCAGCCGGAAATCCGACAGCGCTTCGACAGCCACCACACGCCACGGCATACGCGGCTGGACGGGCGGCGTTACACCAAGGGGCGAATCTTGTTGGGCTGTTGATTGCGTGCGCATAGCTCCCAGTCCTCGACGAGTTCGGCGCGCTGTTCCTGCGCCCATTCAAGAATCAAGGCGAGAGCTCGGCGGGGCATCTCGCCTTCCAGGATGCCGAGAGTCTGGATATCGATCAGCACTTCGTGCTCGGCATAGAGCGCGTGGAAGTGCGGCGGAGCATGATCGTTCCAAAACATCTGGATCAGGATTCCATAGAACGTACTGATGGTCGGCATCCGACGCTTCCTTGCTACCGAAAGGTAATCCAGCTTGAATATCGCATGACACCAACAGAAACGCAATGATAATACAATCGGGTTCTGCTGCGGCACATCGTACGCTTGTCCTTGCGTAAACAACGGAGACAAATCCTGGATGGCGGCAATTTAATGCGTTAATGCGCCGTATCGGCCAAGGTGAAGTAGGGGATGGCGCTTGTCAAGGTGACCTGGTAGAGGTGAGGACGGCTGTCGTTTATTGTGAACGGCGCCAGGACTGCCGAGCTCATCGCCGACGGTTGTAGCCTCTTTGACCACATGAGCACCGAGGGTGTGCCGACCTACACCCCAAATACGACATCGACACCGGCGCCCATCGGCCAGTGCGCCGTCGACACTGGAGACTGCCAACCGCTATCAACTAAACGGCGTCACCGACCTCGATCCGGGCGCGGCTGGCGAAGAGGGCAGTTACGCGACGGCCCCGGCAACACCATCGACACGGTACTTTTCACAGACGGCCTGAAACGCGTCATCCAGACGAAGAAGACCGCGGCCGTCGCCACCAATACCACAGGCGGCAGCACCGATGACCTCGTCGTCTCCGGGGATCTCGCCTTCGATGCCTTCGGACGCGCGATTGATCGCTGGTATCCGGCCACCGAGGCCGCGGGCACGGGCAACGAAGAGACCTTCGATCCGGCCCTCGATCCGGTGACACCGACTGTGACCACCTATGACGTCTTGAACCGGCCGCTTGCGATCACGCTGCCGGATGACACCACCACGCGCTATACCTACGGCTTTGGTCCCAACTGAAGTGGCGCCCTGGGCTTTCTGACCTCTGTCACGGATGCCGATGGCCATATGACCAATACCATCCACAACGTGAAGGGTCTGATCACAGGCATCGAGCAGTTCCACGACGGCAGCCCTCTGTGGACGAGCTACACCTATGATCCCTTAAAGGAGATCACCGCGGTCACCGATGCCCTGGGGCATGTCCACTTGATCCAGGCGCAAGGCCGCCACTTCCCCACTGCGCATCCCATAGATCGCCAAAAGCATCAGAATCGCGCGGTCTCTGATGTCGGCGGGCCTGTCGGTCTCGGTGGTCGCCAAAAGGCGTTGGACGTCCACCCACGCTGGCGCAGAGGGCAGCGACTCTCGCGTGTAGACGCGTGGCGCACGAAGCGCGTTGGCCAAGCGCGGGTCGCATAAGCCCTGATCGGCCGCATAGCGCAGAAAGACCCGTAACGCGCCCGTCATGACCTTCATTGACAGGCGCCCCCAGCGCGATGCGTTAGTGTGGGGTCGTTCCGGACGCCTCACAGTGTCGCAGATAGCGCTCTCGCTCAATGGCGAACGGCGCCTCACTATCATGATGCGTTAAGGGCTCGGCAGGGGTGAATATTTTGGACATAGAAGACCTCCCAATGAGGATAGGAAGGTCAGAAAGCGCGCAATATTACTAATGACTACACAAGTAGAGCAACATCGGCTATACTGCGAAGAGGAAATGCCAAAAGCCCTTCGATGCGCGCTCGCTCTCACACAAGGATCTGGAGAAGCTGCGGCGCGCCGCGGTTGCGCGGGTGCAAGG
>JAJYHH010000032.1 GCA_021784845.1 Pseudomonadota bacterium | reverse complement strand
CGGGCGCAGGAATGGCTTGCCCGTGTGGCCGATGCGAGGCTGCACCTGCCTGCCGCCGATGACTCGTACGACCTCGTCATCAATGCCACCGCCGCCAGTCTCGGCCACGCATTGCCGCCGGTCCCCGACACGGTCTTTGCCGGCGCGGTCGTCTACGATCTGGCCTATGGACCCATCGCCGGACGTTTCCTTGCGCACGCGCGCGCGCAGGGAGCAAGCCGTGTGCTGGATGGGCTTGGCATGCTGATTGAACAGGCGGCCTCGGCTTTTTGTGTCTGGCATGGGGTGCGTCCGGATACGGCCGGGGTGCGCGCCCTGCTGCGTGACGAGCTGACCTAGCGGCGCACGCCCCATCCGCGTCCCGCAGGCGGATGGGGCCGGTCGGAGGGCCCGGCGCAAGAAGTCCTGCGACCCCCCGCCGTGCTAGAGTACCGGTATCCAAGGAGTCCCATGAGCCACGATAACCCTCTTTTGCAGTTAGATGATCTGCCCCGTTTTTCCGCGATTCGCGCCGAGCATGTCCTGCCGGCGCTTGCGACGATTCTGGACACCACCCGCGCTGACGTGGAACGCATCCTGACGCGGCCTGCGGGAACGCGCTGGGAGGATCAGGTGGGGCCGCTCGAGGCCTGTGAGTTGCGCCTGAAGCGTTTCTGGTCACCTGTCTCCCATCTGCACGCCGTCATGGACAGTCCGGAACTGCGCAGCGTGTACAACGAGGGCCTGCTCGAAATAACCCGCTATCAGGCGAATTACGCTCAAGACCCCCGCGTCTATGCCGCCTACCAGGCGCTGCGTGAAGGTCCCGAATTCGAGCGGCTGTCGCGTGCGCGCCGCAAGGTGGTCGACAATGCGCTGCGCGATCTGCGTCTGGCCGGGGTGGCGCTCGCCCCGCCTGCCAAGGCGCGCTTCAAGATGCTGCAGGAAGAGTTGTCGGTCCTGACCAGCCGTTTCGAGCAGAACGTGCTCGACGCCACAGACGGTTTTGTCCTTTTGCTGCCGGATGCGGAGCGCTTGGGCGGCGTTCCGGATTCGGTGCGCGCCCTGGCGCGTGGGGAGGCGCAGGCCGCGCAGGAGGAGGGCTACCGGTTGACCCTGAAGGCCCCCTGTTATATTCCGGTCATGGCCAACGCGCATGATCGTGATCTGCGCCGGCAGATGTACACGGCCTACGTTACGCGATCGAGCGATCAGGGCGACATTCGCTACGACAACACCGATCTGGCGCGCCGCATTCTCGCGCATCGGCGAGAGCTTGCGCAGCTGGTGGGCTACCGCACCTACGCGGATTATTCGCTGGCGACCAAGATGGCTTCGGATCCGGCCGAGGTGGAGCGCTTCCTGCTTGATCTGGCGCATCGCGCCCGTGCAGCCGCGCAGGCCGAACTCGAGGAGATCCAGGATCTGGCGAAGGCCAGTGGTCACGCGCTCGAAGCCTGGGATATCGCCTATTACAGCGAGCGGCTGAAGGAGCGGCAGTTCGAGTTTTCGCAGGAGGAGTTGCGGCCGTATTTCCCGTTGCCGCAGGTGTTGCGGGGTCTCTTTACACTGACCGAGCGACTCTACGACGTTTCGATCGTCGAGATCGAGGACGTCGAGACCTGGCACCCGGACGTGCGTTTCTACGAAATCCGTGATCCGGATGGCCATGGCCGTGGACAGTTTTATCTGGACCTGTACGCCCGCGCCCGCAAACGCGGCGGCGCCTGGATGGACGAGTGCTGCGTGCGCGAGCCACAAGCCGACCGGCAGCGGCTGCCGGTGGCTTATCTGACCTGCAATTTCTCGCCGCCTGGCGAAAGCCATCCCTCTTTGCTGCGCCATGAAGAGGTCGAAACCCTGTTTCATGAGTTCGGGCACGGCCTGCATCACATGCTGACGCGCGTCGATGAGCCGGCTGTCGCGGGTATCAACGGCGTGCCTTGGGACGCAGTCGAGCTGCCGAGCCAGTTCATGGAAAATTTCTGCTGGGAGCGCGAAGTCATCGATCTGATCGGCGCGCATTACCAGACCCGTGATCCCCTGCCCCAGGCCCTCTTTCGGAAGCTGCGCGCCGCGCGCACCTTCCAGGCGGCCCTGCACATGTTGCGGCAGGTGGAGTTTGCCCTCTTCGACATCCGCCTGCATGGCGATTTCGATGTCGAGGGGGGATCGGTGCACGCCCTTCTGGACCAGGTGCGCGCCGAGGTGGCCGTCATCAAGCCCCCCGCGTTCAACCGTTTTGAAAACAGCTTCACGCACATCTTCGCTGGCGGCTATGCGGCCGGCTACTATAGTTACAAATGGGCCGAGGTGCTGTCGGCCGATGCCTTCAGCCGGTTCGAGGAGCGGGGCGTGTTCGACCGGGAGACGGGCCTGTCGTTTCTGCACAACATCCTTGAGCGGGGTGGAGAGGCCGATCCGCGCGAACTCTTTGTGAGTTTCCGGGGGCGCGAACCGAGTATCGATGCGCTGTTGAGACAAAGCGGTCTTGTGACCGCGGCAGGAGGGGAGAAGTGAGAGCAAAAGGCCTGTACGTCGCAGCGGGTGTGCTGATCTGCGCCGTTTCCCATGCGGGGACTTTGTACCGGTATGTCAATCCCGAAGGTGTCGTGACCTACCAATCCAGCCCCCCGCCGTCGTCCGCCACGCATGTGCGCGCGGTGCATTTCCATGACGTGTCGGGTGGTACCTCGGAACACACCCGGGTCCATGTCGCGCCGGTCGTGCTCTACGAGGCGCCGTCGTGTCCACCCTGTACGGCGGCGCAGCGCTATCTGCAGGCACGCAAGGTGCGGTTTCGCGCCATTGATGTCGCCAATGGCAAGGCGCTGGCCGCGATGAAGAAAAGGACGGGCGCGACGACGATTCCCACCATCATCGTGGGTCGGCGCGTGCTCGTCGGATATGTCCGCTCCGTGGTGTCGGCGGAACTGACGGCCGCGGGTTATCCGCGTACTCCGAAGGGAAATTCTTAAGGCAGACATCACCCTGCGCGTTTGCGCAGGGTGGCTTGCGCGCCCATCAGCCGATGCCGATCAAGATTGCCACCTGGAACGTCAATTCCCTGCGCGCCCGCTGGCCTCTGGTGAGCGAGTGGCTGGTGCGTGAAGGGCCGGATGTGTTGTGTGTACAGGAAACCAAGGTACGTGACGAGGAGTTTCCCGTGCAGGCCCTCGCAGATCTCGGCTACCGCGTGGCCTTTGCCGGCGAGCCTGCCTACAACGGTGTGGCGGTCATCGCACGCGAAGATCTCACGGCCGTAGAGGTGGGACTGTCAGGCTTTGATGACCCGCAAAAACGCCTGATTGCCGTCACCTGCGCAGGATTGCGGATCATCAGTTGCTATGTGCCAAACGGCACCGCTGTTGACTCGCCGCGGTATGACTACAAGTTGCAATGGCTTGCGGCACTGCGCGCCCATCTGGCGCGCGAGCTCATCCGTCACCCGCGTCTGGTCGTCGCGGGCGACTTCAATATCGCCCCGACCGATCAGGATGTGCATGATCCGCAGGCCTGGGAAGGGCAGATTCTGGTGAGCGACCGCGAGCGCGCGGCCTTTCGCGATGTGCTGGAGACGGGTTTTTACGATGCGTTCGCGCGCTGTGGCGCGGATGCCTGTGGTTTTAGCTGGTGGGATTACCGGGGTATGGCCTTCCAGCGCAACCGCGGCCTGCGCATCGACCATCTGCTTATAAGTCACGCGCTGGGGGAGAGCTGCCGGGTCTGTCATGTCGATCGTGCCCCCCGCGCGCAGACGCGCCCCTCCGATCACGCCCCTGTCTGGCTTGAACTGGACGAACGCGCCAGAGGTACCTGAAGCGGCGGCATGTTGCCGTGGCGTCATCGGCGGCACCTGGCGGGCCGCCGGAGGACTTGTCGCGGGCCGGCTCTCCGGGGTTTAACCGCTAAAACCCACCACCGTATCAAGCAGGTGCTGCGCCGGCAGGTAGGACGCCGTGTGCGCACGCACGAGCGGTTTGTTGCCAAAGAGTGCCCGCAGCTTCGCGGTGGCGGCCTGGCCCTGCGGACTTGTCAGGGCGGCGATCACCTTCTCCTGGAGCGGGCGTGGCAGGGCGCTGCTAAGCGAGAAGCCCTGATTGGCAAGGGGTTTGGCCTGGTAGGCGATAGACAGTGCGCCTGGATGCTCCTTGTTGAGACGCACATAGATCATTTTCGGAACCAGCGCCGCCCGGCAAGTCCCGTTCAGTACGCCCGTTACGGCCGATTTCAGGCTGTGGATGACATGGATGTACGGCTGCCGGTCCGGATTGGGAAACAGGCTTTCCAGCACCAAAGTGCCGAGGTTGGGCGGGGAAAACGCACACACCTTTGCGCCTGCCAGCCGATCGGGCGCTTTCAGTGTCACCCTTTTTTGACGACCAGGACAAACATCAGGTGTCCATTGAGCCGTGCCGCGGCGCGGTCGTGGTATTTGGCCGCGCGCCAGCCGATGAAAGCGGGCCCGTCGAAATAGACAGCGCCGGTGTTGTCGTGTACTTCCTGCATGTATACGAGCCAGTCCCTCGTGAAGTGAAACCGGAACCGCACGCCCGTGGCCTTTGTCAGAAGTGCGGCAATCGGCGCGAAGGTCGCCTCCGACTGGGCGTGGGT
>JAJYHH010000076.1:12047-80787 GCA_021784845.1 Pseudomonadota bacterium | reverse complement strand
GAGCAACAGCAGGAACGTGAGAAAACCGAAGGCAAGGCTGATGACCAGTCGCGGAAAATAACCCCAGCGGCCCTCGCTCAAATCGCGCTGATAAAGACCAAAGGAAGTCATGACAAGAAGCATGACGACCACGAAGAGGGCCACCCGGTAATGGAGAGGCGCGGCCAGGTCTGCGATGATACGGTGATTGCCCGCTCGCGCATAAGCGCCTAAACGGATCGCGACCCAGAAAACCAGCATTTCTGCCAACCCCAGGATCACCATGCCTTTGGGCAGATAATGGCGGAAAATGCGAATCATGATTGGCGTCCCTGCCACGGATCAGTCGACCGCTATTTAGCGTGTCACCGGCCCGGTGGGACAATCCGACTTCAGTCCTTGCGGCGGTTGCGGGCCCGCAACCGCGCGAGCCTCTCGCCTATGCGCGCTTCGAGACCGCGATCCGTCGGGACATAGTAGCTGCGGGATGCGACGCTGTCGGGAAAATACTGCACGTCTGGCGCGTATCCCTCTTCCTCGTCGTGCGGATAGCGATACTGGCGGCCGTGACCCTGGGACCGGGCAAACGACGTCGGGGCATTGCGCAGATGAACAGGGACGCTCGCGGTGCCACCTCGCCCGACATCCGCCTGCGCGGCCTGCAACGCCTTGTAGACGGCATTGCTCTTCGGCGCGCAGGCCAGATACACGGCGCACTGCGCCAGCATGAGATCCCCTTCGGGACTGCCCAGACGCTCCCATGCCTCCCAGGCGTCCAGGGCCAGCGCGAGCGCCCGAGGGTCGGCGTTGCCCACATCCTCGCTCGCCGCCCGCACGAGCCTTCTGGCCACATAGCGCGGGTCGCAACCGCCATCAAGCAGCCGCGCAAGCCAGTAGAGAGCGGCATCAGGATCCGATCCGCGCACCGATTTGTGCAGCGCCGAGATCTGGTCATAGAAGAGATCGCCGCTTTTGTCGAATCGCCTATAGCGGTCACCTGCGGCCGCGGCCACATGCTCCGCCGTGATCTCCGTGGCACCCGCCTGCGCAGCCAGTTCCGAGGCCACATCGAGAAGCGCCAGGGCCTTGCGGGCATCGCCGTCTGCCCAGTCGGCAATGAATGCGCGCGCCGCATCCCGGCAGGATAGTGCACCCCCCATGCCCTCCGGCGCCGACAGCGCCCTGTCGATCAGGACCGACAGCTCCGCTGTCGCCAACGGTTTCAGCACGTGCAGACGCACACGCGACAGCAACGCGCTCGTCAACGCAAACGCGGGGTTTTCCGTGGTGGCGCCGATCAGGGTGATCGTGCCCTCCTCAAGAGGCCGCAACAACGCATCCTGCTGGGTGTGCGTATAGCGATGAATCTCGTCTATGAATGCGACCAGCCGGCCACCACGCGCCACCACCTCGCGGCCCTGCTCTTCAAGACTCTTGAGTTCCCGCACCCCGCTTTGCAGCGCGCTCAGCGCTACGAATTCCGCCGAGGCTGCCCGTGCCAGAAGGCGCGCCAGTGTCGTTTTTCCGCTCCCCGGGGGACCGAACAGGATGGTTGAATAAGGGCGGCCGCGCTCATAGGCGGCACGTAGCGGAGTTCCTGGTCCAATCAGTTCCGCCTGCCCCACAAAGTCGGACATGACCTGCGGGCGCAGGCGTTCGGGCAGTGGCGCCGCCACTACGGCTGCACGATAGCCGTATGCGGCGGCGGCATGAACTCGAACAAGGACGGCGCCAGAACCCGGTTGATACGGATGTGGGTGAAACGGATATCGGTCGTTTGATCCATCTCGTCTGCGAGGCTCAATTCACGAATATGAATGCCATTGTACCCCACATCGATCCAGCGAAATCCCTGTCCCCTTCCCCGCGGGGTAAGCCGCACCCATTGCAAACCCTGCTTGCGCCCGAGCGCCTGGACCCGGAAGATCCGGCCGATGTTGCCCTCGCCCGCCAGAAGCAGTGCGGGCGTTCGTCCGAGCGCCCGGTCCAGACTGTAGCGCGTGGCCTGCGCAAGACCCGGTTCATAAAGCCACACTGTCTGCCCCTGACCGATGATTTGTTCATGGTAGGGGTGATCATAATTCCAGCGGAAGCGGCCGGGACGCGCCAGCCACATCCGACCATTCCCACGGCTCACGACCGCGCCATGCCGGTTGCGGACCACCTGATGGAAATGGGCGGTCATGGTGTGCGCGCGCGCAAAGAAGCGGGCGAGATCGGCACCGACGGCCGACGGAACCGCCGTCAGCCACAGCAAAAGAGTCAAAAGCACATAACGCATACATCACTCCGGTGGAGGCGGCGCAATCACTTCGCGGCTGCCATTGGGCTGGAGTGCGCCCACGACACCCGCCCGTTCCATCTGTTCAATGAGCCGCGCGGCCCGATTGTATCCGATCCGCAAACGTCTCTGGACGCCGGAAACCGACGCCCGTCGGGTCTCTGTCACGATTTTGAGGGCCTCGTCATAGAGAGGATCGTCCTCGGCATCGCCGCCGGCCCCCTCGGACGTGATCTCCTGGCCCTCTTCTTCCACAAAAATCCGTTCATCGTAGACAGCCGGGCCCGTCCGCTTGAGCGCCTCGACGACCTTGTGCACCTCCGCGTCGGCCACGAAAGCGCCGTGCACGCGCAGAGGCGTGCCCGTGCCCGCCTGCAGAAACAGCATGTCACCGTGCCCAAGCAGCTGCTCGGCACCCATCTGATCGAGCACCGTCCGCGAATCGATCTTCGAGGATACCTGGAAGGCGATGCGCGCGGGAATGTTGGCCTTGATCAGGCCGGTGATCACGTCGACCGACGGTCTCTGCGTCGCCAGAACCAGATGCAGCCCCGCTGCGCGCGCCTTTTGCGCAAGCCGCGCGATCAGCTCTTCGACCTTCTTGCCGACGACCATCATGAGATCGGCGAGCTCGTCTATGACAATGACGATGTAGGGCAGACGCGTGAGCTCGCGCACTTCCCCCGCTGGAGCGGCAGGGTCATTGAGCAGCTCGCCCCGCGCCTTGGCCTCATCGAAGCGTTTGTTGTAGCCGGCCAGATTGCGCACGCCCAAAGACGCCATGGCCCGATAGCGGCGATCCATCTCCTGAATACACCAACGCAGGGCCTGCGCGGCCTGCTTCATGTCGGTCACCACCGGTGCCAGCAGATGCGGCAGACCATCATAGACAGCAAGCTCCAGCATCTTGGGGTCGATCAGGATGAGGCGCACATCCGCCGGCGTGGCTTTGTACACGAAGCTCAGTATCAGCGCATTCAGGCAGACGGACTTGCCCGATCCCGTCGTGCCGGCGATCAGCAGATGGGGCATGCGCGCCAGATCCGTCACGAGGGCCTGCCCGCTGATATCCTTGCCAAGCGCCAGCGCAAGGGGCGACTGGACCGCTTCATAGGCCTTTGCCGAAAGGATCTCCCGCAAACGGACGATCTCCCGCTGCTCGTTTGGAATCTCGAGTCCAACAAAGGCCTTGCCCGGGATATTTTCCACCACGCGCACACTGACGACCGACAGTGCCCGTGCCAGATCGCGCTGCAGGCTGGTGATCTGGCTGGCCTTGACGCCCGGCGCCGGATCGATCTCGAAGCGGGTAATCACCGGACCGGGATGCACGGCGACGACCCGCACCTCGATGTGGAAATCGAGCAGTTTCTTGACGAGCAGATCCGACATCGCCTTTAGCGATTGCTCGGAGAAACTCGGTTTCTCGCCTGAGGGTTCATCGAGAAGCGACAGAGCCGGCAAGTCGGAATTCTGCGGCTCGAGAAAACTCGTCTGGCGCTCCCGCGCCTCGCGCATGCTGCGCTCGGGTTCGACAGTCGGCTCGATCCGCGGAGCCGGCCGCTCCTTGACCACTTTCCGTTCCTCGCGCACGGTGGCCCGGCGTTCCTGCCGGGCCGCCCGTCCGCGCCACCGATCCATCATGACATCACCGAAATGGCGAGCTCCCCGCGCCGCCCGGAACACGGCATCGCCCACCCAATCCATGACACCGAACCACGACAAGCCGGTCGACAGCGTAAAGCCCGCCAGGAAGACGGCCAGCAAGAGTAGCGTGGCCCCCACGGGATCGATGAAGCGCACGAGCTCCTGCGAAACGAACCCGCCCAGCAGACCTCCGGTGCGGAACGGCAGTACCGGTGAACCGGCAAAATTCAAAGTGGCAAGACCGCAGGCGCTGGCGATCGCCAGGAGCGCGCCCGCCACGGTCCAGTGCGCGAAACGGTCTGCCTCGACCGGGGGACGCAGCGTGCGCCATGCCACCACCAGCAACGAGACTGGAATGACATAGGCAGGGAGACCGATCAGCGACAGCAAAATATCGGCAAGCCACGCACCGACCACGCCGCCGGCATTCAGAACCGGACCATGGCCACTGTGCGACCACCCCGGATCCGACGCGTGAAACGTCCACAGGGCCAGAAACACATAGATCGCGATGGCACCCAGCACCAGCACCAGGGCCTCCTGGCGCCGGCGGCTGGTTGTCGCAGCCAGCGCGGCACGGTCACGTCGAAAGCGGGCCTGCGCCATAATTCAATCGTCCTCGCCTGGCGCGCCGGCCAGACTTTCGGCAACCGCCGGGTGTGTGATGCGGCCCTCGGCCACATTCAGGCCGCCGCGCAATTGGGTATCCTTGACGCCACCGTGAGCGAGCGCCAGAACATAGGGGAGAATCGTCGCTGACAGGGCCTGTGCCGCCGTCCGCGGCACCGCACCCGGCATATTGGTCACACCGAAATGCACGACATCCTCCTCCCTGTAGGTCGGCGCGCGGTAATCCGTAGGCCGCATGGTCTCGACACAGCCGCCCTGATCGATCGCGATGTCGATGATCACGGATCCCCGCCGCATCGCCCGCACCATATCCCGCGTGACGACACGGGGGGCGCGCGCGCCCGGAACCAGCACCGCTCCGATGACCAGATCCGCATCGGCCGTGGCATCCGCCAGCGCATGAGGATAGGCCGGCAACGCCGTCACGTTGTCCCCCACCGCCGTCATCGCAGCCTGCCGCGCGCGCAGCCGGTCAAACACGGTGACCCGTGCGCCCAGGGCTGCGGCCACCCGCACCGCGTTGCCCCCCGCCTCGCCAGCGCCGACGACCACCACATGGCCACGCTCCGTTCCCGTCACGCCGCCGAGTAAAAGCCCCCGTCCGCCCGCGGGCGCATGAAGAAGATTCAACCCGATATGGACGGCCAGGCGGCCGGCGATGTCGCTCATCGGCGCAAGCAGCGGCAGGGAGCCGTCTGCGGCCATCACGGTTTCGAACGCCACCGCCTGCAAACCGATGCGCTGCAAGGCGGCCGCAAGACCGGGATTGGCGGCCAGATGCAGATAGGAAAAAAGAATATGGCGGGCGGCAAGCCACCCATATTCGGGCTCCGTCGGCTCCTTGACCTTGACGATCAGATCCGCCTGCGCATACAGATCCGCCGCCGTGGACGTGACGGTTGCGCCGCGCGCCTCGTATTCGCCATCGGCATAACCGCTGCCGACACCCGCGGCCGTCTCCACCAGCACGTCGTGTCCGGCGGCGACCAGCGCCGATACGGCATCCGGCACAAGCGCGATGCGGCCTTCGTACGGCTTGACTTCCCTGGGCACGCCAATCCGCATAGAACCTCCCGTGCACTCCAGTCTAACGGGGTTTTGCCGGTCCCGCCATGCCTGACACAAGACCTGAAGACAGCGCCGGCCGGGATCGACGGGGCCAGACGGTGGCCAGCGCGATGCGTGCTCCAGACCGCAGACACAATGCGTTATAATGGGCACCATCATTTCCGACCAAGGACACGTCCGATGACCGACACCCGCCACAGCCGCCTGCTGATTCTTGGATCCGGACCGGCGGGCTACACCGCCGCCATTTACGCCGCGCGCGCCAACCTGGCGCCTTTGCTGATCACCGGTCTCGAACAGGGCGGCCAGCTGATGACCACGACCGAGGTCGATAATTGGCCAGGCGACGTCGAAGGCCTGCTTGGCCCGGACCTGATGGACCGCATGCGCCGCCACGCCGAGCGTTTCCAGACCGAAATGCTTTTCGATCATATTCATACGGCAAATCTGCAACAGCGCCCGTTCGTTCTCGAAGGTGATGCCGGCCGGTACACGGCCGACGCCCTCATCATCGCTACCGGCGCCTCCGCCAAGTACCTGGGTATCCCCTCCGAGGAACACTACCGCGGAAAAGGCGTGTCGGCCTGCGCCACATGCGATGGATTCTTCTACAAAGGCCAACGTGTCGCCGTCATCGGCGGGGGCAACACGGCCGTCGAGGAAGCGCTTTATCTTTCGGCTATCGCCGCCGAAGTGGTGGTTATCCATCGCCGCGACCGCTTCAAGGCCGAAGCCATCCTCATCGATCAGCTTCTCGCCAAGACCAAAGGCGGCAATGTCCGCATCGAGTGGAATACGGAACTCGACGAGATCCTCGGCGACAAAACCGGTGTCACAGGCATCCGTGTCCGCAGTGGCCAGGAAACCAAGGTTCTGGATGTGCACGGTGTATTCGTCGCCATCGGCCACTCACCGAACACCGGCATCTTCACCGGACAGCTCGCCATGCAGCATGGCTACATCCAGACCGGACAGCAGGCAGGCGCCCTTACCGCGACTTCCATTCCAGGCGTGTTTGCCGCAGGGGACGTCCAGGATCATCTTTACCGGCAGGCCGTGACGTCGGCCGCGAGCGGCTGTATGGCGGCCCTCGATGCGGAACGCTTCCTTCAGGCGGAGGATTCTCATGGCGGGCATTCCTGACAAGGATCACGCTCTGTTCGAAAAGGCCGTCGACGGCGCGCGCAAACTCACCCAGGACCGCGTAGCGCCATTCCGGCCGCCGATCAGGCCGGTTCCGCGGCACACCGAACACGGGCAGGACCGGGTGATCGCCGAAATGCTGACCTTCGTGTCCGAGGACATCGATGTCGGCACGGGCGAGGAGCTGCTCTACTTCCGGGATGGCGTCAGCAAAAACTGGCTGCGTCAGGTCCGTCGCGGACGCTTCGCCATCGAACGCGAACTCGATCTGCATGGCCTGACGGTTGAGCAGGCACGCGCCGCACTCGGTCTCTTTCTGCATGAAGCCATGCGTGACCAGCGCCGCTGCGTGCGCATCATCCACGGCAAGGGCCTGCGTTCCACGGCCCGCCTGCCTGTCCTGAAGGGATGCGTCAATAGCTGGCTGCGCCAGCGCAACGAAGTCCTCGCCTTTTGTTCCGCCCGTCCGGAGGATGGAGGAACCGGTGCCGTCTACGTTCTTCTCAAACGGATGCGCTGACCGGCGCGAGCAGAACCACCGCGTGGGCACTCATGCCCTCCTTGCGGCCGGTATAACCCATCCCTTCGGTAGTCGTGGCCTTGACGTTCACCTCATCGAGGGACAGACCGAGATCGGCGGCAAGGTGCGCCGCCATCTGCGGCGTATGCGGCGACAGCCGCGGCGCTTCTGCCACGATGGTGGCATCAACATTGACGACACGCCAGCCCTTGGCCTTGACCATCTCGCGCACCGCGCGCAACAGCACGCGGCTGTCGCAATCCTTGTAGCGCGGATCGCTCGCGGGAAAGTGGCGGCCCAGATCACCAAGCGCGGCGGCCCCAAGACATGCGCTCGTGACCGCATGCATCAGGACGTCGGCATCGGAGTGACCGGCCAGACCGCGCTCATAGGGAATGTGCACGCCACCGAGAACGAGAGGTCGCCCGGCCACCAGGGCATGGGCATCAAAACCGTGTCCTATCCGCATGTCGAAGTGTCTCTTCCTCAGCTTGGGCCGCCAGATAGAGCTCCGCCATGCGGAGATCTTCGGGCAGCGTAATCTTGATGTTGTCGGCGTGCCCCATGACCAGTCGCGGGCAGTCGCCCAGACGCTCGACGGCCGAGGCCTCGTCGGTGAGAGCAGCCTGCGCCGCCACACCCTCCTCGAGCGCCGTCTTTAGCCGGTCATAGGCGAAGACCTGCGGCGTCTGGGCAAGCCACAAGCCGCGCCGATCCGTCGTGGCCGCCACGCAACCGGCCTCATCGGCGCGCTTGACCGTGTCCGCCACCGGGCGGGCAAGCAGCGCACCGGCCGGACACGCCGCCGCCGCCGCGACAACCGACAGACAGTCGGCAAGGCGCAGGCAGGGGCGCGCGGCATCGTGGACAGCAACCAGATCATCAGCGTGCGCCTCTGTGGCGAGCGCCCGCAGGCCATTCAGCACGGTCAGAGCCCGCTCAGCCCCCCCGGAAAACCCACGCAGCGGCGTTTTGAGTGACAAGGACGACGCCATGGCCAGATTGCCGTCAGCGGTGCCGACGAGAATGGCCAGGGCCCCCGCCCCGTCGAGACGCCGCAGCGTCTGGGCCAAAACCGTCTCGCCAGCCAGCGGCAAATACTGCTTGGGGCACTCACCGCCAAAGCGGGTGCCGCGTCCCGCCGCCGGCACTATCACCCACAGCCTGCTCACATCAGGCCACCCTGCCCGATACCGTCTCCCGGATGCGCGCCGCAGCCGCATCGAGGCCGATCCCTTCGATTGCGGCAACCTCATGGGTCAGGTACCCCGTAGCGGTTGCCAAAAGCCGGGTTTCTTCGAAAGACAGGCCATTACCGGCCTTCAGGCGCAGCAAATCGCGTACCACCGCGCCGATCTGCAGGCAGCAGCCGCTCTGGATGCGCCGCTCGAGTTCCTTGTAGTGATCGGCCCAGTGCCCGCTGGGGCGCTCCGACTCCTTCTCGCCAAGCACCCGGAACAGCTCCTTCAGCCGGCGGCTTGGCAAAAGCGGGCGCAGACCGTTGCGCTCGGCATTCTGCTTGGGGACCTTGATCGTGACGGCGTTGTCCGAGACCCGGATGATGTAATACTCCTGGCGCTCGCCACCAAAAAACAGGGCCTCCACGGCCTCCAGGACGCCCACACCGGCAGTCGGATAAAAGACGTAATCCCCGACCGTGAAATCGCATTTTTTCATGACTTCTCCTCCCGCTTGCCATCGGGGACCGGGAACAACCCCGCGACAGCGGCATTATGCCCACGGATGAGACCCCCGACAATGCAGCACGATGCCAAAAACTCCATATTCGATTAAAATGCCGCCGGTCGATGACTATACAGAACCTTCAGCCAGGGCTGCGCTATTCCCCCTCGGCACCCCCAAATCCCAGTCGGCACGAGCAGTGGAGCGATCTCCACGCGGGCGCCCGCAGCCTCGCGCTCGCCGAGTCGGCGCGTGCGGGCCGACTCCTTGTGATCGTCACCCCCGATGTCCGCGGACGCGAACGCCTGGAAGATGAACTGCGCTTTTATCTGGGCGCAAACGGCCCCCCGGTCCTGACCTTTCCGGACTGGGAGTGTCTGCCCTATGATGCCTTTTCTCCCCATCCCGACATCATCTCGGGCCGCCTGTCCACGCTGGCGGCGCTCCCGCATCTGACACACGGGACTGTGCTTTTGGCCGCCTCGACACTGATGCACAGGCTGCCCCCGAGCGACCACCTGCTAGGCCACAGCTTCCTGTTGCATGCCGGCGACCGGGTGGACATCGGGACCTTCCGTGAACGTCTCGTGCGCGGCGCCTACCGCGCCGTCGGCCAGGTCAGTGAACCGGGGGAGTTCGCCGTGCGCGGGGGCATCATCGATGTCTATCCCATGGGCGAACAGGCCGCTTTCCGTCTCGACCTGTTTGACGATGTGATTGAATCGATGCGCACCTTCGATCCCGATACCCAGCGCTCCGAGACGCGCGTCAACGAAATCCGGGTGCTGCCGGCACGGGAACACCCCCTGACCGACGAGGCCATCTCGGCCTTTCGCGCCGCGTACCGCGCCGCCTTTGCCGGCGACCCGCGGGCAAGCCTCGTCTACCGTGATGTGAGCGCAGGCCTTTCCCCGCCGGGCATCGAGTATTACCTCCCGCTTTTTTTCGCGGAGATGGCGACATTCTTCGACTATCTGCCCGCGCAGGCCACAGTGGTGTTCCTCGATGATGCCCGCAACAAGGCAGCAGAATTCGTGACGGAAGCCGCCGAGCGCTATGAAGCGTGCCGCGCCAACATCGAGCGTCCGGCCCTGCCGCCGGCACGGCTCTTTCTCGATGCGGGCGAACTCGAGCAGCGGCTCACGGCCTTCGGACACATCCATGTCGGTGCGACTGGCGCCGGCGTGGTGCGCCCCTTCCTGTCGTCTCCCCCTCCCGCTTTGCCGCTCGACGCGCGCGGCCAGGCGCACGGCCAGGCGCTGATCGAGTACCTGCGCGGTCACACCGGCCGGGCGCTCCTCGTCGCCGAAACAGCCGGACGCCGGGAAGCCCTGCGCAGCCTGCTTGGCCAGCATGGACTGATGCCGCGGGCGTTCGACGACTGGGCCTCATTCATGGCGTCCAAAGAGCCGCTTGGCCTGCTGTCTGCGCCGCTCGATCAGGGCCTGGAGATGAGCGATCCGCACATCAGCGTCATCGTCGAGTCGCAACTTTACGGCGAGCGGGCCCAGCAGCGTCGCCGGCGCATGAAAGTGCGCGACCAGCAAGCCGTCCTGAAGGGCTTGAGCGAGCTTCAAACCGGCGATGCAGTGGTCCACGAGGATCATGGCGTCGGCCGCTATCTCGGTCTGGTGCGGTTGCGCGTAGGCGACCAGGAAAGCGAATTCCTCGCCCTGGAATACGCAGACGGCGACAAGCTGTATTTGCCGGTGACGGATCTGCATCTGGTCACTCGCTACACAGGCACAAATCCCGACCACGCCCCGCTGCACAAGCTGGGCGGGGATTCCTGGGACAAGGCCAAAAGACGCGCACAGGAAAAGGCGCATGATGCAGCCGCAGAACTTCTGGAAATCTACGCCCGCCGGGCAGCACGCCCCGGGCATGCCTTTGCATCCCGCGACGCCGACTACGAGCGCTTCGCCAGCGCCTTTCCGTTCGAGGAAACACCCGACCAGACCCGCGTCATCCACGAGGTTCTGACCGACATGGAGGCGCCGCGGCCGATGGATCGCCTGGTGTGCGGCGACGTCGGCTTTGGCAAGACCGAAGTGGCCATGCG
Source organism: Pseudomonadota bacterium (assembly GCA_021784845.1). GTDB lineage: Bacteria > Pseudomonadota > Gammaproteobacteria > Acidiferrobacterales > Acidiferrobacteraceae > JAJYDN01. Next base: position 69,774 of record JAJYHH010000076.1, on the reverse strand, counting down.
CGCGGCGTTCCTGGCTGTCCACGACCATCGCCAGGTTGCCGTGCTCGTGCCAACCACGCTGCTCGCCCAGCAGCACTACCAGAACTTCCGTGACCGCTTCGCGGACCTGCCCGTTGAAATCGAGCTGCTGTCGCGGTTCCGCACCAAAACGGACATCGCGCAGACCCTGCAGCGGCTCGCCGCCGGACAGGTTGACATCATCATCGGCACACACCGGCTCCTGCAGGATGATGTGCGCTTCAAGGCCCTCGGTCTTGTCATCATCGACGAGGAGCACCGGTTTGGTGTCCGCCAGAAGGAGCGGATGAAGGCGCTGCGCGCGCACGTCGACGTTCTGACTCTCACCGCCACACCGCTGCCGCGCACTCTCAACATGGCCATGGCAGGACTGCGTGACGTATCGCTGATCGGCACACCCCCGCAGGATCGCCTGTCCATCAAGACCTTCGTCACCAGCTGGCAGGATGCGCTCATTCGCGAGGCGTGCCTGCGCGAAATGCGCCGCGGTGGCCAGGTCTATTTCCTGCACAATGACGTGCGTACGATGGAGAGGCGCGAACAGAGTCTGCATGACCTGATCCCGGAAGCCGACATACGCATCGCCCACGGGCAGATGCCCGAGCGCGACCTGGAGCGCGTGATGCTGGACTTCTACCATCAGCGCTTCCACATGCTTTTGTGCAGCACGATCATCGAAACGGGCATCGATGTACCGACAGCCAACACCATCATCATCGAGCGGGCCGATCGCCTCGGATTGGCGCAACTGCATCAGCTGCGCGGACGCGTGGGGCGCTCGCATCACCGTGCCTACGCCTATCTGCTCACGCCCGAGGGCGCCACTCTGGCAGGCGACGCCCGCAAACGCCTGGATGCCATCGCCTCCCTGGAGGATCTGGGTGCCGGATTTGCCCTTGCCTCCCAGGATCTCGAAATCCGCGGCGCGGGCGAATTGCTCGGTGAATCACAAAGCGGCCAGATCGATGAGGTGGGTTTTACGCTCTATGGTGAGCTGCTGGAGCGGGCCGTCGCCACACTGAAGGCCGGGGGAACCCTGGAGGACGCGCCGACGCTTGCGCGCGCAACGGACATGGATCTGCATGTACCGGCGCTGCTGCCTGATGATTACTGCAATGACCCGCATACACGGCTTGTCTTCTACAAACGGATATCCAGCGCCGCAAGTCCCGCCCAGCTCGACGATCTGGCTGCCGAACTGGCGGATCGTTTCGGGGCGCCCCCTAAGCCCGCAGCCCGCCTGTTCGCCATCGCGCGGTTACGCCACCAGGCACGTGCGCTGGGTGTCGCGCGCATTGATGCAGGCCCCAAGGGCGCCCGCATCGAGTTTACAGCCCGACCCAACGTCGACCCCGGGACCCTGATCCAGTTGATCCAGTCCAATCCGCGACAGTTTCGCCTAGACGGTCCCCAAGGGCTCCGGGTAAGTGGCGAATGGACGGATGCGGACGTCCGCATCCGCGCCCTGACGGACCTGCTTGGGGGGCTGATCGACCCGGTGCCGGCGCGGGCCGGCAAACGCTGATGCCGGCAGGCACGGACCGGCGGGACTTCGAGGCAGAAAAGGCCCGGCGCCGGGCGCGTCAGTCAGGCGCGCCGACACCGTCGGGAAAAAGAATGGTCTCATAACCGAAATGGCGCAGATCGCGCATGCGCATCGGGTAGAGGATTCCATCCAGATGATCACACTCATGCTGAACCACACGGGCATGAAAGCCTGTGACTTCGCGGTCGATCGGCTGACCTGCGGCGTCGAGACCCCGATACCGTATATGGCGATAACGGGGCACCAGGCCGCGCATCCCCGGCACACTCAGGCACCCTTCCCAGTCTTCCTCTTCGTCTGCGGACAAAACGTCGATGAGAGGGTTTATGAGAATGGTCAGGGGCACTTCCCCGACCTGCGGATAACGCGGATTGGCCTGGACACCGAAAATCACGACACGCAGCGGCACACCGATCTGGGGCGCCGCAAGACCGGCACCATCGAGGGCCGTCATGGTGTCTTGCATGTCCTGGATGAGCGCATCGAGTGCCGGCGACGGAATCTTCTCGACCGGCTGTGCGCGCGCCAGCAACACAGGGTCTCCCATACGTCGCACCGCTTTCACCGCCATGACTTTACCCCCACTGGCATCCCCCGCCATACTAGGCCCATTGTACCAAAGGAGGCACCCCCTTGCGTCGTATCTTCGCGTTTCTGATTGCCATCCTCCTGCCCCTGCCCGCGCTGGCCGCATCGGGGGCACCAGCCCTGTACGAAGTCCAGGTTCTGGTCTTTGCCAATCATATCCATCACCTGGACGGGGGCGAACAGTGGGAGCAGGATCCCAATCCTGTCATTCGCGGTCTGCATCATGCCCTCGATCCAAGCCATGGCCTGCCACCGGGATCGCCGCTTCTGGCCGCCGAAGAACGCCTCACCGGTCACCCCCGCTATACCGTCCTTGCGGCGCGCAGCTGGGTGCAAAATGCCGTGACCCTGCGCAAAACGCGGGCAGTTCGCATCAAGAGCCGCCACAATGGCCATCTGAACGGCGTCGTCCGCGTCTTCCAGTGGCGGCTTTTGCACGTTTCCCTGGATCTGCGCTACCACCATGAGGGCCTTCTCGGCGGCACGAATGCACCGGTTTTTCGTCTCATCCAAAACCGGCCAGTGGCGCTGAATCGCGTCAACTACTTTGATAACCCGAAATTCGGCGTTCTGGTTCTGGTCACGCGCTATCACGGCGAAGGCACCCTGCAGCCGCACACTTTGTCCCGGTAGAGGGCGGGGTCCCGGAATGCGGCGCAGGCTGGCCATCGACGCCCGTGCCCGGCCGTCCCGGGCCAGGCGCCACCAACTTCTTCGCGACGTGTCCCTGACAGGGCCAGTCGGGCATCCGGGCGGTGCCCACAGGCTATGAATTGTGCCCTGCGTCTTACCCCCAAAGGTCATCTCCAGTGCGAGCCGGAACCGGACGCGGTGCCCCTTTCCGATGCATTGGCCGGGCGGCTGATCACGGCCTTTTCGCACGGCACGGGACAGGGCCTTCTGCACCTGGGCGCAGTGGAAGTGGCCACCGCGCTGCCGCCCCCCTGGTCCTTCTGGCGCGACTTCGCGGCGCGCTATGTCACGGCACTGACGGCGATACCGGAGTCGGGCCGGATCGCCGTCGCCGCGCCCGATGCGCTGACGCTCGAGACCCTGTGCCTTGGTGCCCCGCCCATCACGGGCACGGAATACCTGACACCGGAAACTCTCCTCGCGCTCTGGTCTGCGCTCGAATCGGCCGTGCAGGCCGAGCTGGCCGCGCACAACCGGCCGCTCCAGGATTTCCTGCGATCGAAACATCCGGCCTGGGACCAGATCGGACGGGTGCATTTCAACCTGGCCGAAAACCGCAAGGATCCCGATGCCCCTTTCGCCTTCCTTGCGACCTACACATCCCGCCTGTCGGCTCACGGCAAGGCCCAGCACCTGGCCCTTTCGCAGGCCATGGCGGAATTTTCCGGTGGCAACAAAAAAGCGCAGTTGCTGTCTTTGCTCCAGCCGGTGCACAAGGCGGCGACACACTGTGCCTGGCTGGCCGATATAGTGAACAAGGGCGAGATCTATCACCCTTTGCGCTGGGGCGCTGGAGAGGCGGCGCGCTTTCTTAAGGATGTTCCGCGCCTGCAAGAGGCCGGCATCATCGTCCGGATGCCGCGGACCTGGGCCTCCGACCGGCCTGCCCGGCCCAGGGTAAAGGCCACCGTCGGCAGCAAGAACCCTTCACTGCTCGGCATGGACACCCTGCTGGATTTCCGCATGGAGGTCACGCTCGACGGTCAGCCCCTCTCCCCTGCCGAAATCCAGTCCCTGCTGTCGGCCACCGCCGGACTACAATGGATACGCGGCCAATGGGTCGAGGTTGAGCGCGACCGGCTCGCGCAACTCCTGGCACGATTTCAGGACATGAAAAAGGCGGCGGCAAAGGGCCTGCCCTTCGGGGCCGCCATGCGCCTTTTGGCCGGTGCCGCGGTTGACGATGTCGTACCGGCCGATCCCGACTGGTCGGAAACGGTCGCCGGCGACTGGCTGGCGGGCATACTCCAGGGACTGCGCTCGCCGGAAGGACTGGCGGCCGTCACGCCCGGCCCGGCACTGAAGGCCACTTTGCGCCCCTACCAGCAGGCGGGAGTGCGCTGGCTGCACCTGCTTGCCCGCATGGGGCTGGGGGCCTGCCTTGCCGACGACATGGGACTGGGCAAGACCATACAGGTCCTGGCGCTGCTGCTCACACTCGAGCGCAAGCGGCCGAGCCTGCTGGTGGCCCCGGCGTCGCTGTTGGCCAACTGGCAACAGGAGGCCCAGCGATTCACCCCCAGCCTGCGCTGTCTCGTCGCCCACCCGTCCATGATGCCGCAGGCAGACCTGCGCGCTTTGGACGCCGGGCGACTGGCGGATACCGACCTGGTCATCATCAGTTACGGCACACTGATGCGCCTGCCCAATCTGCTGATGATGCGCTGGTATCTGGTCGTGGCCGACGAAGCGCAGGCGCTGAAGAATCCTTCCGCCAAGCAGACCCGGGCCGTCAAACGGCTCCAGGCCCAGGCGCGCATTGCGCTCACCGGCACGCCCGTGGAAAACCGTCTCTCCGATCTCTGGTCGCTTTTCGATTTCACCCATCCGGGTCTGCTGGGATCGCAGAAGGATTTTGCCCGCTTCACCAGGAACATGACCGAACAGCGCCATTTTGGCCCCCTGCGGACACTCGTCAAACCCTACATTCTGCGCCGCATGAAGACCGATAAACGCATCATCGGCGATTTGCCGGACAAAACCGAAATGACCGCATGGTGCGCCTTGCGTCCAGTCCAGGCCGTACTCTACGAAAACACCGTACAGGAACTGGCCGCCCGTCTGCAAACAGCAAAGGGCATCGAGCGCAAAGGACTGGTTCTGGCCTTTTTGATGCGCCTAAAGCAGATCTGCAACCACCCGTCCCATTGGCTTGGCGACGGCGGCTGGATGCCCGGCGACAGCGGCAAATTCGCGCGGCTGGCTGAAATTACGGACACGATCGCCGCCAAACAGGAGAAGTTGCTGGTATTTACCCAGTTTCAGGACGCCACCGCGCCGCTGGCCACGTTTCTCAGCACGATCTTTGGGCGTGAAGGCCTGGTTCTGCATGGCAGCACGCCGGTGGGCCGGCGCCGCGAACTCGTCAGGCGCTTCCAGGAAGACGAACAATGCCCGTTCTTCGTTTTGTCGCTCAAAGCCGGTGGCACCGGTCTGAACCTGACCGCAGCTTCCCATGTCATCCACTTCGACCGCTGGTGGAATCCCGCAGTGGAAGATCAGGCCACCGACCGCGCCTGGCGCATCGGCCAGCACCGCAATGTGCTGGCCCACAAGTTCATCTGCCGGGGCACCATAGAGGAACGCATCGACGAAATGATCCGCGGCAAGCAGCAACTGGCCAGGGATGTCCTTGAAGGCGGAGCGGAAATCAACCTGACCGAAATGAGCGACGCGCAACTGCTCGAGCTGGTCAGACTCGACGTGCACTCCAGCGGAGAATGAGGCATGAGTTACGGATCCTGGAAACCCTATGTGCCGGTCGCCAAGCGGCGCGCGCAGGCAGAAAAAGCGGCAGCCAGGGCAAAAAAGGCGGGGCAGACCATGCAGCCCGTGCTCATCACGGGCCGGGCCATCGCAACGACATTCTGGGGCAGGGCCTGGTGCGACAACCTGGAAGCCTACAGCGATTTCGCCAATCGCCTGCCGCGCGGGCGCACTTATGCGCGCAACGGCTCCGTCATCGATCTCGCGATCGAGCCCGGGGCGGTGCGCGCGCGTGTGGCGGGCTCACAGCTGTATACGATCGAAATCGGCATTGCCGCCGTGTCCGATACCCACTGGAACGCGCTGGTGCAGGGATGTGCCGGCTCCATCGCTTCGCTCGTCGGGTTGTTACAGGGCCATTTCCCGAAAGCGGTTATGGAGCACCTGTGCCAGCCGGGTACGGGGCTGTTTCCGGCGCCCAAAGACATCCACTTTCACTGTTCCTGTCCGGATTGGGCCGCGATGTGCAAACATGTCGCAGCCACCCTTTATGGCGTGGGCGCGCGCCTGGACGCCCAGCCGGAACTCCTGTTTACGCTGCGCCGCAGGGACGCCACTGATCTGGTAACAGAGGCGGCACGGCAGCCGGCCAAGACCCCACAGGCACCCGCCCGGGGTAAGCTGCTCGAGGATTCCTGCCTTGCCGACGTATTCGGCATCGAAATGGACCCCACTGCGGCATGGCCAGACACCAGGAAGACCACGACGACGCGCCGCACCAGGCGGAGGGAAACGGCCCATCACCAGATCAAAACCGCGATGCGAATGCAGCCGAAGAAAACGCGGGCGACGCCCGCGGGGAAGAAGGAGGCGACGGTGACAAAGCCCGGGTTCGCCAAAGGCGGGAATGTGCGCCCCGATAAATCAGGCAAGGCGGCGCAAGCCGGGGCCCGCTCCGCCCTCGGCAAAGGAACCGCGCGGCAGACGGCCGCCAGCACCTCCACCGCGCGGAAAAAGAGAAAAACGCAGACCTGAAGTCAGTCCGCACCTCTATCGCGCCCGGAAGGATACAGCGACAGCAAGGCATGACCGGCCGGTTGCGTGTCCCGCAAAGGGTGCGCACTGCACGCCAAGAGGAGCCAGGCCCCGCAGATATTCCGGTCCTTTTATCGGAGACGCCGTGATTGCGCAGACGAATCGGGAGTCGCACCGGATGGTTCCGGTGTCCCCACGTGGTGGCTCAAGGGTCCAGTACCCGTCGCGCAAGGTCGCCCGACAGGAGGCCTCCCTTCAGGAAGCAGGGCGTCCATACAGAAGCGGGATGCTGTGTTCCAGCAGTATGCGGACCTGGGTCATGCCGCTTTCCAGGAAACGCTCGATGGCGCGCAGATCAATTTCACCGGCTGCCTTGCCGGCGGCGGGATTGGCCACCACGGCAATGGAGGCATAGCAAAGGCCGAGCTCGCGCGCCAGCCCGGCTTCGGGCATGCCGGTCATACCGACGATATCGGCGCCATCGCGCTCGCACCGGCGAATCTCGGCTATTGTCTCGAAACGCGGCCCCTGAGTGGCAGCATAGGTCGCGCTGGTCGCCAGATCGATCCCCGCGTCCACGGCGCCCTGGCGCAATACCTGGCGCAACGACTCACAGTAGGGATGCGTGAAGTCGATGTGGGTCACCCCTTCAGGGTTGTTGCCAAAAAACGTGTGCTCGCGACCGTATGTGTAATCAATGATCTGATCCGGCAGGACCAGCGAACCGGACGTGAGCGCTGCGTTGATCGCGCCCACCGCATTGACTGCGATCACGTGCGTGGCACCCGATTCCTTCAGGGCCCACAGATTCGCCTGGTAGTTGACCCGATGCGGCGGAATTGTGTGCCCCTGGCCGTGACGCGGCAGGAAAACGACATCTCCCTTTCCAACCATGCCATGCACCATCGGGGCCGAGGGCTCCCCATAGGGCGTGCGCAGGACGCGTCGCTCGCGGACCGTCAGATTGCGCAGATGGGTAAGACCACTGCCACCGATGATTGCCAGCTTCATGGCAGAACGTAGATTCCCTTGGCGTTGCGCAGAAACCCTTCGTAATCCATGCCCCAGCCGAAAATATAGCGATCAGGAACATCAAGTGCGGAGAAATCCGCTTCGAGGCCCGGCCCCCGGGGCCGGTCCTTTGTTACCAGAACGGCCTTCAGAACCCGCGCGGCGCCACTCTCCCGCAGCTTGCTGGCTGCGGCCGCAAGCGTATGTCCTTCGTCCAGAATGTCATCGAGCAGCACCACGGTCCGCCCTTCCACGGGCTGACTCGGACCGGCAACCCAGGACAAGGCTCCGCCTGTCAGGGCACCCGCATAGCGGGTCGCATGCACGTAGTCGACTTCCAGCGGGAAGGCAAGCCGCGGCAACAGCTGGCCTGCGAATACGACCGCACCGTTCAGGACGACCATGATCAACGGATTGAGTTGGCCCACGGCCGCCTCGAGACGCGCAGCCAAAACGTCGAGGGCCGCCGCAACCTGTTCCCCCGTATACAGACAATGGGCCGTTTCCAGCGCGGCCCACGCCTGTCGGGCCATCATGGCTCGATTGGATTCCATCCGACCGGGACTAGTAGGTAAAGGTGACCGTGTCGTCGTCCATCGCCTGCGTAATGACATACGCGCCGCCAACCGTCTCCTCGATTTCCGGAATCAGGTCCTTGCCCCAGAGTTCCAGAGTCGGCGTGCACACCTTGAAATGCACTCCGGCTTCATGGGCATCCTTGATGAAATCGTAAACCGACTTCGGGCTGCCTTCCTGCACATACAGCTTTTCCGCAACCCCTTTGATGGCAAGCTCGCCCGCACGCGCGGTCAAAACCACCGTGACCTCATATTCCATGGCCGCAGCGACTGTCGCCTGGAAAAACGGTGCACCCAGTTCGGATCCGTTCTTGGGGTCGGTGTTCACCAACATCATCAGTAGCTTATCAGCCATACAATGCTCCGCGAATGCGTTTAGTGAAAAGAAGGATGGCGATTATAGCCGATTCATTCGCGCAAAGCCTATAGCAGAGCGCGACCTTGCGATCACAGATTCAGGCCTTTCAGATATTCACGAAACTTCTGCTTTAGGCTCGGATGCTTGAGTGCGTATTCGACGGTCGCCTCGAGGTAGCCAAGCTTGCTGCCACAATCGTAGCGCTTGCCCGCGAATTCATAGGCGAGCACCTGTTCACACTCGAGTAACCGGGCAATGCCGTCGGTCAACTGAATTTCGCCGCCAGACCCCGCGCCGATGCCTTCCAGCAAGCTGAATATGCGCGGCGTCAGGATATAACGCCCGACAACACCCAGATGGGAAGGGGCTTCGGCAGGTTTGGGCTTTTCGACGATCCCCTCCAGGCGATGGAGGCCATCGTCGAATTTGCGGGTCCGCACGATCCCGTAGGAGCCCGTATCCTCCGGATTGATGGGCTGCACGCCAATCACCGCATTATGATAGTGCTCGTAAAGCCCCACCATTTGTGAGAGAACAGACGGTGCCGCATCAATGAGATCGTCGGCGAGGATGACTGCAAACGGTTCGTTGCCCACCACCTGACGGGCACACAGCACCGCGTGGCCGAGGCCGAGGGCCTCCGCCTGGCGGATATAGACGCAGCTGACATCCTTCGGCAGGATACCGCGCAACTGGCCGAGAATGTGCTTCTTGCCGCGCACCTCGAGTTCCGCCTCGAGTTCGTAGGCCTTGTCGAAATGGTCCTCAATGGCGCGCTTGCTGCGGCCGGTAACGAAGATAAGCTCCCGGATGCCGGCTTCCACCGCCTCTTCGGCCGCATACTGTATGAGCGGCTTGTCGACAATCGGCAGCATCTCCTTGGGACTTGCCTTTGTTGCCGGAAGGAAGCGCGTCCCAAGACCCGCCACCGGAAACACCGCTTTCTTCACAGCCCCCATCGCGCCCCCTGCTTCAATGCCATGAATCGCCCGCACCCGCACCACGCTCGGCCGTGATGCGGCATCTTCACCAGAGCCCCCGCCAGGAACAAGAGTCCTGCGGGGGACTCACCACACCCTGACGCCCTCATGCGTCAACACTTCCCGGACACCAGCGGAACAACCTCCGCCGCGGCGGCCGCGGGTTGGCCTATCAGAGCCAGAAGGTCCTGACGTATCGCCTCGTCCGACCCCTCCCCGCACCGCGCGCCGAGAATCGACAGCCGGGCCTGAAGAGATGCCGCATCGACCAGGCCCGCGTGCGCCAGACGGATCTTCGGATGGCGTGTCGGCAACAGATGCTCGTCTGCGTAAAAAAGCTCTTCGTACAGCTTCTCGCCCGGTCGAAGCCCCGTATAGACGATATCGATGTCCTCGTCGGGCCGCTTTCCCGACAGCAGGATCAGCTGCTCGGCGAGATAGCGGATCCGGATCGGCTCGCCCATGTCGAGAACGAAGATCTCGCCTCCGTCACCAATCACGCTCGCCTGAAGGATGAGAGTGCAGGCCTCCGGAATGGTCATGAAATACCGCGTGATATCCGGGTGGGTCACGGTCACCGGACCGCCGGCGGCGATCTGCTGCTGGAACAGCGGAATCACGCTACCCGCCGATCCCAGCACGTTGCCAAACCGCACGGTCAAAAAGCGGGTCTTCGACCGCATCTGCCGCTCCTGGCAAATGATCTCGGCCGCGCGCTTGGTCGCCCCCATGATATTCGATGGATTCACTGCCTTGTCGGTCGATATCAGCAGGAAGGTGCCGCAGCCGTAGCGGTCGGCCGCGTCGACCAGCACGGTGGTGCCAAGCACGTTGTTGCGCACCGCGGCGCGGCACTGGCCTTCAAGAAGCGGCACATGCTTGTATGCCGCCGCATGAAACACAATGTCGGGATGATGCGCGGCAAACAGGCGATCCACGACGTGCGGGTCGCCCACGTCTCCGAGGGCCGGGACGATAGGCAGATCCGGGTGGCGCTGGCGCAGCTCAAGCTCGATGGCGTACAGATTGTACTCACCCCGTTCAAACAGCAAAAGCGTGCGCGGTGCCAGACGCGCAATCTGCCGGCACAGCTCAGAGCCGATCGAACCGCCCGCGCCGGTCACTACCACCACCCGGCCGCGTACGCTCTGGTCGATTTGCTGCCACTCGAGCATCACCGGCTCGCGGCCGAGCAGGTCTTCGATCTTCACCTCGCGCAGCTCACGGATGCTGACCTGACCATCGACCACATTGCGCAGATCGGGCAGGATACGGAAGGGCCGGCCGCTGCGTTCACAGAGCTCGATCAAACGGCGCATGACGCTGCCCTTGCTTTCCGTTACGGCAATGAAAAGGATGTCGATCTGGAAGCGATCGGCCACCGCGGGAATGTCATCCCAGGAACCGGCGACCGGCAGTCCGTGAATCTCCTCGCCGCGCCGGCGGTCGCCATCGACGAAGGCCACCGGTCTGTAACCGATATTCGTATCCCGCAGAAGGTCCCGCGCGAGCATTTCCCCGGCACGGCCGGCGCCGACGATCAACGCCCTTTTGTCGCCGTCACGGTACAGCGTACGGTCCTTGAATGAACGGTACAGGAAGCGCGGCGCACCCAGAAAAACGATCAACAGCAATCCGTCGAGCACGAAAACCGAGCGCGGCACATGAGCAAGCCGCACAGCCAGAAATATGGCAAGCGCACTCCCCGCGGTGCCGGCAACGACCGCCGTGCCGATTCGGCGCAGATCCGGTACCGATGCGAAACGCCATATGCCTCGGTACAGACCCATGTTCCAGAAGACGAGGCCCTGGACCACCCACACGAGCGGCAGATCGAAGACAGCCTGATTTATGAAAAGCGGCGGAATGGAAGCCAGATTGAAGCGCAACCAGTACGCGCCGAACCAGGCGAGCGGAATCATCACCAGGTCGTGCGCAACGACCGCCCAGCGATGCCGTATGCCCTTTGTCATCCCTCGCATTCTTTCAACCCCGTCCCTGCCGTCGGTCGATCAGTGTTGCCAAAGCGGCGTAGATGCCTGTCCACGCCGCGATTATAGCCCATTGCACCCGGGGTGGCCCGTCCACAGCCCACCATGCACTGGCCGCGCACGATCCCATGAGCGCGTATTCATACCAAATGACGCGCTTTGGACTGAGCCCACCGAGAACGAGCCGCTGATAATAGTGCTGACGGTGCGCGCGCGCCGGATTCTCGCCGCGCACAAGCCGGCGGACAAGCGTCACCGACGCGTCTGCGAAAAACGGTGCAAATATCAGGATGCCGGCCCATAGCGGGGCAATGTCAGACGTCGCCGTGAGCGTCATGACGCCGACGAGAAAACCGAGCGGCACCGAACCGGCATCCCCCATGAACAGGCGGGCAGGGGGGTAATTGCTGACCGTAAAGCCCAGGGCCGCCATGCTGATGGCCCCGCCGGTCATGGCAAAGGCGGCCGCGCCGGCACGGGCGGCGAGCAGTGCCAGGGCGCCAAAGCCGATGACGGCCATGCCGCCGGCCAGTCCGTCCATGCCGTCCATGAAATTGTAGAGATTCATGCACCACACGAGATAGAACACGCTTAGCGCATCACGCACCGCGGGTGGCAGTGTCAGGGCCACGCCCGGCAACACCGGGCCTGCCCAATGCGCCCCACCCCAGATCACGGCGGCCATCGCCGCCATGATCTGCGCCATGAGGCGGATGGCAGGCGACAGCGACACGCGGTCATCTCGCCAGGAAATGACCGCCACGGCGCCAACGGCAAGACCGATCACCGCGTCATGCACGCTCACGCGCGGGACAAAGAGCGCAAGGGCCAGCGACAGGCCGGCAAGGATAGCGAGCCCCCCGGTGCGGGGCACCGGCGTGGCATGCAGTGACCGCTCGTTTGGCACATCCAGAATGCGCCAGGGATTACGGGGATGGGCCAGAATGCGCGTCAGCCCATAGACGGCAGACGCGATGAGCAGGAAACGAACGGTATCCAGCAAACCGGTCAGCATGAGCGGGTGCTTTGAGAAAACCCGGGGCCGTATGGCAGGCGAAGTCCATCAGCCATGCCGATCACCGATCACGCCCGCAAGCGCTTGCGCCAGGGTATAGCGCGGGGTGAGATGCAGGGTGTCCCATACACGCGCATCCTCGACATGACAGGGCTCGAGAAGCGGTTGCAGGGCCTGCGTATCAAAAGGCAGTCGACGGTGGCATCGGCGACCCAGCCAGTCGCCCATGTGCGCCAGCGCCGGAAGCGAACCCTTCGGCAGGTGGACCGGCACCACCCGCCGGCCACAGGCCTTGCGCATCTGCGCATAGATATCCCAAAGCGTATAGGCCTGCCCGTCGGACACCACCCACGGCGCACAGCGTTCCGTTCGTGCAAGCAGTGCCACGATCACGGCCGCCACATCATCGCGGTGCACCAGACTGCGCAGGGCCACCCCCCTGGGGATCGGCAACGGCAGCGGGTGGTCGGCCAAGGCAAGCAGCCGTGCCAGATTGCCCTTCATGCCAGGTCCATAGACAAGTGCCGGCCGCACCACATGGCCTACCAGGGCGGATTCGGCCAGAACAAGCGCCTCGGCAGCCCGGCGCGTCTGTGCGTAATCATCCGTGCCGCTCACCGCCTTGATGCTGCTGACGAGGACGAAAGACCGCACGCCCGCATCCCGCGCCTCGCCGAGAAGGGCGCGCGTCCCCATGACCGTCAGTCTCTCGTGAACCGCGCGGGGTGCCTGCACATGGGCGGCGCCCGCCAGATGGCAGATTGCCTCAACACCTGCGCAGCAACCCCGTAACGAATCCGGGTCATTCAGGTCGCCGTGGCGCCACTCAACACCCGCCACAGGGGTGCGGCCGATCGCGCGCACCGCGAAGCCCTGCTGCTGCAGGGCATCGACCAGAGCGTGTCCTATGAACCCGGACGCTCCGGTAACCAGCACCACCTTGGCCGCACCGCTCATAGACCGCCGGTCAGGATACAGCCGTTTGGACCGGCGGCTGCGCGAAAAAACGGTGTCGACCCGACAGTTCGGCCAAAGTCCCGGTGTCGATCAGCCGACCGCGTTCGATCAGGTAAACACGGTCGCATTTTTCCAGCGTACCCAGACGATGCGCAATGATGATGACCGTTTTTGTGCCGCTTAGCTGCTCTACGGCACACGTGATATCCCTCTCCGTCAGCCCGTCCAGCGCGGCCGTGGCCTCGTCGAGGATCAGCACGTCGGGGTTATGGTAGAGGGCCCGGGCAATACCCAGACGCTGACGCTGGCCGCCAGACAACCGCACACCCCGGTCGCCTACCTCCGTATCCAGGCCCTTCGGCAGGCTCCTCACATAGTCGCCAAGCTGGGCGGCCTCGAGGGCTCGCCAGACCACCGCCCGATCGATATCTGCGTCGGGAATGCCAAATGCCACATTCGCGGCAATGGAGTCATCGGCGAGGTAGATGGACTGTGGGACGTAGCCAATCTGCCTGCGCCATGCCGCAAGCGTGGTGGCATCGAGCGGCACACCATCGACGAGCACGCGCCCCTCCTGCCCGCAGAGAAGACCCAGAACGATATCCGCGAGCGTACTCTTGCCGGCGCCCGAAGGCCCCACAAAACCCACCGTCTCACCCCGGCCGATGCACATGTCGATATGATCGAGCGCCCGCACCGATGCACCCGGATAACGAAAACTCACGTTTTCCAGTCGCACATCCCGTTCAAACGGCAGCGTTTCGCGGCGATCCACGGCAAGCTCCGGCTGCCGGACATCGGCAAGGGCCGCCGCCAGGATCGCGACCGTGCGCCGGTTGTAGCGCACCGACATGGCGGCGGCCAGAATACGCGTCAAAGACGGTATCAGACGGAAAGCGGCCATGGCGTACATGGCCATGAGCGGCACGGCCGCCTGCGGCTGGCGCAAGACCATTTCGCTGTAGAGAAGAATGGCAATCAGGCCGGTGAACGCCAGAAACTCGATCATGATGCGTGGTACATGGAGCGTCGACATGTGCGCTGCACTGGCCTCGCTGTAGAGCGCGCTCGCCTCCTCGTGCGCCTGAATCAGGCGACCTTGGCGGCCCAGGACCGTCAGATCCTTGACGGCGCCCAGCGCATCGGCCGCATGACGAAACATGAGACTCATGGCCACCTGCCGGGCCTGCCCCAAACGTTCGTTGCGGCCACGCGTCAGCCGGAAGATGGTCAGAAACGTGACACCAAGCACCCCGCCGACTACCAGCGTCAGGCCGGCGCTGACAAAGAGCAACAGCCCAAGAAGCGCAAGCCCCACCACCGATTCACTGACGACCTGCATCGCCGGCAACAGCACTCCATCGGCAAATACCGGAACCTCCCCACGCAGATTCTTCAGCAGATCGGTGCTGTTGTGCATGAGGTGATAGCCATAGGGGACATGAAGATATCCGCGCAAAAGCCGGTCGGCGAGGTCCTTTTGCAGGTCAAAGACAAAGCGAAACTGCCGCCTGTAGCCGTAGGAGACGAACAATCCTTTCAAGACGACGATGATCAGCATAACGAGCGCAAGGCCGACCACGAATCCTTCGCTGCCTGTCGTGTGGACCCATGGCAACCGCCACAGCATGCGCAACACCGGCAGGTGTTCTATGCGCCCGGGATCGACCAGCGCCATCGCCAGCGGCAGAACGACGCCCACGCTCAGCATCTCGAAGAAGGAGACCAAAACCATGAGCGAAAAGACGACACCCGCCTGCCGCCTTTGCCCGGGGCTCAACAGGCTCCACAGCGTGCGCCACCCCGCCAATTTCTCCGTCACCTCTTCCTCCCGTGCCTCACCCGAGCGCGCAACCCGATCCGCGCCCGCCGGAGCGGGTGGAGATCTGCCCGGCCTGCACCGTCTTCTTCACACCCGATGCATGCGGCCAGACCCTGATCATCTCCCGCGCGATTAGTCCGGCACTCTCGAGGCGCCGCCGCAATCGCCGGACAGGATGACCGGTAAGGCCGCACCCCTAACTCTGCTTTGCAAGACACGCCACATAGCGGCTCACGCCTTCTTCGACGGTGTAGAGTGGCGCCGTATAGCCCGCACCGCGCAATCCCGATATGTCCGCCTGGGTAAAACTCTGGTACTTGCCGGCCAGCGCCGCAGGAAACGGTACGTAACTGATGACGCCTTCCTTCTGCAGGGCGGCGGTGGAAAGGGGCGGCCGCCCCTCATGGGCGCGCAGTGCGTTGACCGTGGCCGTGGCCACATCGTTGAAACTCTGCGCGCGACCAGTCCCCACGTTGAAGATGCCGCTTTGCTCCGGATGATCAAAAAAATGCAGATTGATCTTCACGACGTCCTCGATGGACACGAAGTCGCGCCGCTGCTCGCCATTGGCGTATCCGTCGCAGCCCTCAAACAACCGCACTTGCCCGGTCTCGCGGTATTGATTGAAGAAATGAAAGGCCACCGATGCCATGCGACCCTTGTGCTGTTCCCGCGGTCCGTAGACGTTGAAGTAACGGAACCCCACGACCTGACCGCGTGTTGGCGTGCGCCGGATGTATTGATCGAACAGGAATTTGGAATACCCGTACACATTCAGCGGTGCCTCGAGTTCCCGCCGCTCCTCGAAAACCCGCCCTGCGCCGTATACCGACGCAGACGACGCGTAAAGGAGCTGCGCCGATTGCTGCTGACAGAAGGCGAACAGGGTCTTCGTGTAGTCGTAATTGTTCCGCATCATGTAGAGGCCGTCATGGTTCATGGTGTCCGAACACGCCCCTTCATGGAAGATCGCGCGGATGCGGCCATCATACTGCCCGGCCATCAGTTCCGTAAGAAAATCCCGTTTGTCGCGATAATCGGCGATTTCGCAATCGGTCAGATTGCGGAACTTGTCGCCGCGTTCGAGATTGTCAACCACGAGAACATCGGTTTCCCCGCGCGCATTCAGCGCCTTGACGATATTGGCGCCGATAAAACCCGCTCCGCCGGTTACCACGATCATGCTGATCCCCCTGTTCCCTGCAAGGCGGCGCGAAGCTCTGGCAAGGGCACCGCCACCGCACCAAGATGTCCCACAACGATGCCGGCGGCTGCATTGGCGACGGCAATGGCCGCCAGCAGATCGGCACCTACGGCGAGCGCCGCACCGATCATCGCAATCACCGTGTCCCCCGCGCCGGTCACATCATAAACCTCGTGCGCCTGGGCCGGCACATGCGTGCGGGCTGCGTCACGCTCAAAGAGCGTCATGCCTTCTTCGCTGCGCGTCACAAGCAGCGCCCCCAGATCGAGATCTTCCATCAGGGCGCGCGCACGCCTCTCGAGATCCTGCTCATCGCGGAACCGGCCGGCGACCTGCTCGAATTCCTTGCGATTGGGCGTTATCAGTGTGGCGCCGCGATAGGGTGTGTAGTCATCCCCCTTCGGATCGACGATGACCGGAAGGTCCGCCTTGCGGCCGTCCTCCACCAGTTCGCGGATGCGGCCGAGGCCACCCTTGCCGTAATCCGAAATGATCACGGCGCGGACCTCCGGCAATGCCTCCCGGTAGGCGCGCTGCAGGGCACGGCATCCATCGGGGGTCGCCTCTGTTTCAAAATCGACGCGAATCAGCTGCTGGTTGCGCGACACCACACGCAACTTGACGGTCGTATTCACCAGAGCATCCCGGATAAGCCGCTGTTCGACGCGGGCATCGCGCAAGAGCGATTCGAGGCTGTCGGCCGCCGCGTCGTCGCCACAGATCGCCGCAAGCAGACAGTGCGCGCCGATGCCCACGATGTTGCGGGCGACGTTGGCCGCTCCGCCGGGCCTTTCCTCCATGCGCTTTACGGCAACCACTGGCACCGGAGCCTCCGGTGAGATCCGCTCGACGCCGCCATACCAATAACGATCCAGCATGACGTCACCAACAACAAGTACGCGGGCGCCGGCCATTTTTTCCAGCACGCCCCCCAATCTCGACTGCACGTCTTCTCCCTTGCACCATCCGGTGCGCCTGATACCCTCAGTCTGCCTCGCCAATCTCCGCACGGCACGCAGCGAGCGCCTCGTGCGGCAGGGCGGCGGCCGTGATGGGGCGGCCAATGACGAGGTAATCGGCGCCCGCCGCGAGCGCCTCGCGTCCCGTGGCGACGCGACGCTGATCGTGGGTCTGCGAGCCGGACGGGCGGATCCCCGGAGTAACCAGCCGGAAGGGCCGCGCATGCTGGGCGCGCAAGAGCGCCGCCTCCTGTGGCGAACACACGACACCATCGAGCCCTTCGGCGGCACACAGGTGCGCCAGGGACTGAACGCGATGGGCTGCGTCGCCAAGACCCAAGGCCGCAAGCTCCGCGCTGTCATGACTCGTCAGAATGGTCACGCCAACCAATAACGTGGGGGGCAAGACGGCCTTGCGCGCCATCGCCAGCATGCGCGGTCCGCCAAGTGCGTGGACGTTCATCATCCACACGCCAAGATCGGCTGCGCGTGCGCACGCGCGTGCCACCGTATTGGGGATGTCGTGGTACTTCAGGTCCAGAAAGATCTCGAAGCCGCGCTCGCGCAAGGCGGTCACGATGGCAGGACCGGCGACCGTAAAAAGTTCGAGTCCGACCTTCAGGCGACAGGCCCCGGGATCGAGCCGATCAGCCAGAGCGAGCGCTTCGCGGCTTTCGGCGCAGTCGAGGGCGACGATGATGCGGGGGTCATGTGACACGGTCATCTCCTGCCGGTTTCACTGTATTCCAGCGGTGGCAGCCGGGGCACTGCCAGTATATGGTACGCCCGCTGAAACCACAGTGACCACACACATAGTGGCGCCGGTGCTCGACAATCTGCTCCATGATGCCCTTCAGGATCGCCAGATCGTTCGGTGACAGGCCCGAACCCTGCGCGGCGTGCAAACCCACCAGCCGGTGGAGACCACGCACCGAAGGCTTGCGGCGCAGCCACGACACAACGAAGGCCTCGGCGGCGTCCAGTCCCTGGCGCTGCTCGATGACATCGGCCATGGCCAGCATCGTGGCCACATCGGCGTGCCGGTTCAGCGCCTCCTGCAGGAACTGGAAAAGTCCCGCTTCATCGTCGAGGGCCCGGTAACTTGCCGCAAGCTGCGGTGCGATTTCCCCCAGATAGTGGGGATCCTGCAGCTCGATGCGGTGCCAGGCCTTGATCGCTTCGCGGTGTGCTCCGAGACTGGCTTCGATGCGGCCCAGCACCAGGCTTGCCCGCACGCATCCGCGATCGCTCTGCAGGGCCCGGCGGGCCTGTTCGCGCGCCGCATCGTATTCCTGGCGGCCGTATGCCGCCTCGGCCAGCTCACAGTGATACTGGGCGATCACATCATTCAGATTGGTATTAATGACGCGACCAAGCCGCCGGCACACAGTGATCGCCTTTTCCCATTCCCGTTCCTGCTGATAGATGTTCATCAACAGGCGCAGCGCCTGGTCCGTATGGGCCCGGATCTCGGCGAGCTCCAGGAAAAGATTCTCCGCCCGGTCGAACAGTCCGGCCTTCAGGTAGTCCTGACCCAGCTCGAGCAGCGCGCGGGCGCGCTGCGCCTTCTCGAGCGCGGGACGGGCAATGATGTTCTGGTGCACGCGGATGGCCCGCTCCACCTCGCCACGCCGCCGGAACAGGCTGCCAAGGGCCAGATGGGTTTCCACCGTCTCGCTATTGACCTCGAGCACCTTGATAAAGATTTCTATGGCCTTGTCGGCCTGCTCGTTCAGAAGGTAATTCAGCCCCTTGAAGTAGGCTGACGGCAGATCCTTGCGCGCCGATTGCCGGCGCTGCTCGAGCCGCCCCGCACCCCATCCGGAGCCCGCCGCGAGCGGCAACAGAAGCCACAGAAGCGTGGAGACGCTAAAGAACATCTTTGATGGGCAGGGCGCGCAGATTCGCCACTTCCTGTTCGAGCTGGCGAATCCGTTTACGGGTCTGCAAAAGCTGGCGGCGCAAGCCCACCAGACGCATGAACGCGCTCAGAAAACCGAGCGCCACACCGATCGTGAAGGCCGTGAGCAGAATCAACGCAAGCGGCGCGCTCCATTGAAGGCCCCCGTAGTAACGCACGGCGACCGGCGCCGCGTTCCGGTATGCGAAACCAAGCCCGAGCACCACGACGACGATTGTTCCGATGCCATATACAAACCGTTTCATTGGTCCGACCTCGCATCCAAAAAAAACGGCACGGGCTGCCCCATGCCGTTTCTTTGACCATCCATCACGAGCCGCTAGAGATCAACCCGCTCCCGCAGCTCCTTGCCGGGCTTGAAATGAGGCACCCGCCGATCCGGAACATGCACACTTGTTCCGGTCTTGGGGTTCCGCCCGAGCCGCGAGGGGCGCTCATGTAACGAAAAGCTCCCGAAACCGCGCACTTCGATCCGCTCACCTGCTTCCAGTGCCGCCGACATCCGTTCCAGCAACCCCTTGACCGCCAATTCGACATCCCGCTGATCGAGCTGCGGCTGTCTTTCGGCCAATGAGAAAATGAGTTCCGATTTCGTCATGACTGCAGACGATTCCTCCGCCCTTATTCTTTGTTGATCAGCTTTTCCTTCAGCTTGTCACCAAGCGACGATGTTGCCATCGGCGCCTTGCGGGTGTATTCCTGCACCGCCTCGTTCTCGCGCTCCATCTCCTTCGCGCGCACCGACAGGCTGATCTTGCGGTTCTTTCGGTCGATGGTCGTAATCTTTGCCTCGACCTGATCACCTTCCTTGAACAGGGCACGGGCATCCTCGACGCGATCGCGAGAGGCTTCCGCCGCGCGGATATATCCCTCGATATCGTCACCAAGCTTGATTGTCGCACCCTTGGCGTCTACTGCCGTCACCACGCCGGCGACCACTGCGCCCTTGCCGTGCTCGGCCACGAAATTGCTGAACGGGTCGCCTTCCATCTGCTTGATACCAAGCGAGATGCGCTCACGTTCTGGGTCGACTGCAAGCACCACTGCCTCGATCTCGTCGCCCTTCTTGAAATCCCGTACGGCTTCTTCACCCGCGCGCGACCATGACAGATCAGTCAGATGGATAAGACCGTCGATCCCGCCCTCAAGCCCCACGAACACACCGAAATCGGTGATCGACTTGATCTGACCACGGACCATGTCGCCCTTGTTGTGCGATGTCGCAAACTCTTCCCAAGGATTCGGCTGGCATTGCTTCAGGCCCAGCGAAATGCGCCGGCGTTCCTCGTCGATATCCAGGATCATGGCCTCGACTTCGTCGCCAAGTTGCACGACCTTTGTCGGGTGCACGTTCTTGTTGGTCCAGTCCATCTCGGACACATGAACCAGTCCTTCGACACCTTCTTCGATCTCCACGAAGGCGCCGTAGTCCGTGATATTCGTCACCTTGCCAAAAATCCGCGTACCGACCGGATAACGCCGGGCCAGATCGACCCACGGATCATCGCCCAGCTGCTTCAGACCCAGCGATACGCGATTGCGCTCGCGATCAAACCGCAGGACCTTGGCTTCCACCTCGTCACCGATGTTGAGCATCTCCGAGGGGTGCTTGACCCGTTTCCAGGCCAGGTCGGTGATATGCAAAAGCCCATCTACGCCACCCAGATCGACGAATGCACCGTAATCGGTCAGATTCTTGACCACGCCCTTGACGATCTGGCCTTCCTCGAGATTGGCAAGCAACTGGTCGCGCTCCGCCGATATCTCGTTCTCGACCACCGCCCGACGCGATACCACCACGTTGTTGCGCTTGCGGTCGAGCTTGATGACCTTGAATTCCAGCTCCTTGCCTTCGAGATAGGAAGGATCGCGGACCGGCCGCACGTCCACGAGTGAGCCCGGCAGAAAGGCCCGGATCGAATCGATGGCGATGGTGAAACCACCCTTGACCTTGCCGGTCATGATGCCGGTCACCACCGTCTGCTTCTCGAAGGCCTCCTCAAGAATATCCCAGGCCTTCACACGGCAGGCCTTCTCGCGCGACAGGCGCGTCTGGCCAAAACCGTCTTCCATGTACTCCACGACCACTTCGACCCGCTCGCCAACCTTAACCGCGATCTCGCCGTTATTGTTACGGAACTGCTCGGCTGGAATAACGCCCTCCGACTTCAGTCCGGCGTTGACGATGACCACCTCGTCATCGACATGCATGACTTCACCCACGATGAGGCTGCCCGGCCGCATCTGGCAGGACTGCATGCTTTTTTCAAATAATTCGGCAAAGCTTTCGCTCATGTATCTCTCTGTTAAGGCCCCGAAAGGGCGGCACTTGGTTAAGGCCCGGTTAAGGGCAGTTAAGGCCGCGGGATTGCGGCTTATACTGATGGAACGACGCCAACGCGGCTGTGTACCAGCGCCAGCACCTGTTCAATCACCTCGGTCAGGGTAAGCGTCGATGAATCGAGCACAACGGCATCACCGGCCGCTTTCAGCGGTGCCACGGCACGCCGGGAATCGCGTTCGTCCCGCTCCTGGATCTCTGCTAAAAGCTGCGGAAGCGTACCACCGAACCCCGTTTCCTTCAACTGACGGTATCGACGAGCGGCCCGCACCTCGGCACTGGCCGTAAGGAAGATCTTGAGCGCCGCATCGGGAAACACCACCGTACCCATATCGCGGCCATCGGCAATCAGACCGGGAGCACACCGTGCGGCCCGCTGCCGCTCAAGCAGGGCGGCCCGCGCCGCAGGGTGCGCAGCGACCCGCGAGGCGGCAGCCGCCACCTGCTCCGATCGCAAAGCAAGCCCGCAATCTTCCTTGTTCACTAAGACACGCATTCCCCCGGAAAGATCCTCAACGAATTGAAGATTCAAGGTTTTTGCCAGCTCCGCCACCGCCCCCTCACTGTCGGGATCGATGCCCGCACGCAAGGCCGCGAACCCGAGCGCCCGGTATACGGCACCACTGTCCAGGTAGTGCCAGCCGAGCCGGCGCGCCACGGCAAAGCCAACAGCCCCCTTTCCGGATCCGGAGGGCCCATCGATGGCCACGACAGGTATCATGATCCGGACACGCGGATGTGCATGCCGACCGCCCGCGCCAAACCATCAAAGCCCGGGAACGACGTGGCGACATTGCGGCAGTCACGCACCCGCACGGGGCCCTGTGCGCGGTGGGCAGCCACGGCAAAGGCCATGGCGATACGATGATCGCCGCCACTATCGACCACGCCGCCGCGCAGCGGGCCACCCGTGATGGCCAGGCCGTCTTCGAATTCCTCGACGCGGATGCCCAACGCCGTCAGACCCTGAGCCATGACGGCCAGCCGGTCGCTTTCCTTGACCCGCAACTCCCGGGCACCCCGCACGACGGTCGTGCCCTCGGCACAGGCTGCGGCCACAAACAAAATCGGGAACTCGTCGATGGCAAGCGGCACCAGGGCCGGATCCACGGCGACACCGCGCAGCGTGCTGGCTTCCACGAGCAAATCGGCCACGGGTTCACCGTTGACGATGGTTTCCCGCTGCACGTCGATACGCGCACCCATCGCCCGCAGGATGTCGATCACGCCGGTGCGGGTGGGGTTGATGCCCACACGCGCCAACACAAGACGTGAGCCGGGCACGATGCTGCCGGCCACAAGAAAGAAAGCCGCCGATGACAGATCCGCGGGAACCTCGAGCGTCCCGGCCCGAAGCGGACCGGCACCACCGCGGACAGTCACCGCACGGCCCATGCGCTCGACGGGGTAGCCAAAACCCGCCAGCATACGCTCGGTGTGATCCCGGCTCGGCGCGGGCTCGACGACCGTGGTCTCCCCTTGCGCATAAAGGCCCGCCAGCAGGATGGCCGACTTCACCTGCGCGCTCGCCACCGGCATTTCATAGCGAATCCCGGTCAGACGGGCGCCGCCGCGAATGGCAAGGGGCGGCCGCCCGCCACCTGCGGTATCGATCTGCGCACCCATGCGTTGCAGCGGCAGGGCCACGCGCGCCATCGGCCGGCTCATCAGGGATTGGTCACCGATGAGTTCTGAAGAAAACGGCTGCGCACACAAGAGCCCCGCCATCAACCTCATGGCCGTCCCTGAATTGCCGAAATCCAGCGGCGCCCGGGGCGCCTGCAGACCGTGCAGCCCCACGCCTTGGACACGCAGATGCCCCTTGTCGGGACCGTCGATGGCCACACCGAGGGCGCGGAAGGCTGCCACGGTACCCAGCACGTCCTCCCCCTCGAGGAGCCCTGAAATACGGCTTTCCCCCTGCGCCAGCGCCGACAGGATCACCGAGCGGTGGGAAATGGATTTGTCGCCGGGCACGCGCAATGACCCCTGCAGCGCCCCTCCGGGTGTCACGTCGTAGTCAATTGTCGCCATGAATCTCCTCGCCATTCAGTTGCCGGCGCAACTGGCGCGCACGCGTAAAATGAGCGCGCAATCCTTCCTCATCGCCTGCTGCGATGGCCTCCCCATAGATGCCCAAAAGCCTGCTGTACCCCTGCAGGGCGCACGCAAGCGCCTGCCGGTTGGCCTGGCAGATGTCACGCCACATCACGGGGTCGCTGCCCGCAATTCGCAAGAAATCGCGCAATCCACTGCCGGCAAACGGCATCCACTCGGGCACTCGCCCCTGCTCGTCGAGCAATTCGGCGCACGCAAACGCCAGCACGTGCGGCAGGTGACTCGTATAGGCGACCAGCTCATCGTGTCGCCGCGCATCGCTGTGGACCAGGCGCGCGCCCGTGCTGCGCCACAGGGCTTCCACCAGAGCCAGGGCATCGGGATCCTGATCGGCCGTCGGCGTCAGGATCACGGCGCGGCCCTGAAACAACGCCGCGTCCGCGCCTTCGGGACCCGCATGCTCGGCACCTGCAATGGGGTGGGCCGGAACGAACGAGCGCAACCCGAGCGCCTCGGCCGCCGCCGTGACCGGCGCCTTCACACTGCCCATGTCCGTAATTACCGTCCGGGCCGGGGTCAGCGCGGTGATGTCGCGCAAAAGCGCCGGCAACACACCAACCGGCGTCGCCAGAACGATGATGTCGGCCTCGCTCACCGCCGGAAAGGCCGCAGCCCGATCGATGAGCCCCCTTTTGCAGGCGAAGGCCAGCGATTCGGCATTGGTGTCTATACCGACGATTTCGCTCGCGAAACCACCCGCCCGCAAGGCGGCCGCCAGCGATCCGCCCATGAGCCCGACACCGACAATCGCGATCTTGTGCGTCATGCGAGGGCGGGGGCCACTGCGCACAGGGCCTGCAGAAAACGGTCGTTTTCTTCCGGCGTGCCGATGGTGACACGGATGTGGCGCGACATCCCGTAAGGACCGAGCGGGCGGACAATCACGCCGCGGCGCAACAGCGCCTGATAGCATGCGCTGCCGTTTCCGACCTCCACACACAGAAAATTGCCGGCAGACGGCAACACGGAAAATCCTTGGGCCACCAGCTGGCCCCGCATGGCCTCGCGTGCCTCAAGGGTGCGCGCGACCACCATGCGCATGTAATCCTGATCGGCAAGCGCCGCCGCCGCGGCCGCCTGTGCCACCGTGCTGACGTTGAACGGCTGACGGACCCGATTCATGAGGTCGGCAAGCGGTGCACTCGACAACCCGTAACCCACACGCAGACCGGCCAGTCCGTACGCCTTCGAAAAGGTGCGCACCACGATCAGGTTGTCGTGATGATCGAGCAGAGCACGGCTGTCTGGAGAGTCCGGATCATCCACATACTCGCAGTATGCCTCATCGAGCACGACCAAAGTCGTTGCCGGACAGGCAGCCAGAAACCGGGTCAGCGTGGCCCGTCCGAACGACGTGCCCGTCGGGTTGTTGGGATTGGCCAGAAACACGACACGCACCGCAGGCGACAGCGCGGCCGCCATCGCCTCCAGATCGTGGGCAAAGTCCCGCGAGGAGACCGTCATCATCTGCGCTCCGACTGCGCGCACGACGATCGGGTAGACGGCAAATGCGTACTGGTCGCAGACCGCCAGTTCGCCGGGCGCAAGGAAGGTCCGCGCAACCAGCTCCAGCACATCGTTTGAGCCGTTGCCAAGCGTGATCCGCGCAGGCTCGATGTCCAGGTGACGCGCCAGCGCCCGCTTGAGCGCAAAACCGCCGCCATCCGGATAGCGCGCCGTGGTGCCGAGCGCGCCGGTGACGGCCGCCAGCACCACGGGGCTTGGGCCGTAAGGATTCTCGTTCGACGCAAGCTTCACGGCATCCTTGATGCCGAGCTCACGCTCAAGTTCTTCCAGCGGCTTGCCCGGCTGGTACGGCACCAGAGTGCGCACGCCAGGCGTTGCCAGCAAAATCGGATCACACGTCATAAAGGTCTCTACATGGCCCGCGGGTAGGATCCGAGCCGCCTCAGCAAACGTCCATCCCGCTCGAATTCCGCCAGCGTGTCACGAATCGCGGGGTTGTCCTCGTGACCGAGGATATCGACAAAAAACACGTATTCCCAGAGCGCCCCCTTCGCCGGCCGCGACTGGATGCGTGCAAGGCTGATGCCGCGTCGCGCCAAAGGCTCCAGAAGCGCATGCAGCGCACCGGGCACGTTCGGGGCAGACAGAATGAGGCTGGTCTTGTCTTTCCCGCTCGGCCCCACGGCCTGGCGGCCGATGATCAGGAAACGGGTGGAATTGTCCGGTGCATCCTCGATGTTGCGGGCGATCACCGTCAGCCCCCAGCGCGCCGCCGCCTCGAGCGAGGCAATCGCAGCCAGCGACGCGTCGGAGGCGGCCAGCCGCGCCGCCTCCGCATTGTTCGCCACCGGCAGGCGTTCGAGCGCAGGCCAGTGCACATCCAGCCATTCCCGGCATTGCGCCAGGGCCTGCGGATGTGCCGCCACGCGGCGGATGACGGACGGATCTTCACCCTTGGCCATCAATTGATGGTGAATGCGCAGCACCGCTTCGCCCACGATCCGTACGGACGAATGTAAAAAGAGATCGTGCGTGTGGGTGACAACCCCCTCCGCGGAATTTTCGACGGGCACGACACCGAAGGCGACTGTCTCGGCGGCCACCTCCCGGAAGACATCGCCGATCGAGGCCAGCGGGACCGCCTCCACGGCACCGCCGAAATGCTTGCGCAAGGCAGCCTCCGTGAAGCTGCCTTCCGGTCCGAAATAGGCCACCGCCAAAGGCTGTTCAAGCGCCAGACAGGCGGCCATGATCTCACGGAAAATGCGCAGCACGTCGTCGCGCTCAAGTGGCCCGGCGTGCCGGGCCGCAACACGCTCGAGCACTTGTGCCTCGCGCTCGGGCCGGTAAAACGACTCCCCGGGCGCATGCTCATGCTTGATGCGCGCGATCATCTGCGCCTGCGCGGCCCGCTCGGCCAGAAGGACCTGAACCTGCTCATCGATGGCGTCGATTTTTTCCCGATATTCCCGCAGGCGGCGCTCCGCCTCCGTCGTGAATGACGACATGTCCTCAGCCCTCTATGCGCCTTGCCGAAAGGACGCCCGGAATCGCGGCAATGCCCGCCAGCACGGCGTCAGGCACGGGACTGTCCAGATCCACCAGCGTATAGGCGTACTCTCCGCGCGCCTTGTTGACGAGATCGCGGATATTCAAGCCGGCGGCCGCCATGGCCGTCGAGATCTGTCCGACCATGTTCGGCACATTGGCGTTGGCGATGGCAAGGCGGCATGGTCCTTCCTGTGCCATCACCACATCCGGGAAATTGACGGCATGACGAATATTGCCGTTCAGAAGAAAGTCCTTGATCTGCTCAACCACCATCGACGCCGAATTGTCCTCCGCCTCCCCGGTCGACGCGCCCAGGTGAGGCAACGCCACGACATGCGGATGATCCTTCAGGATCCCCGAGGGAAAATCGCAGACATAGGCATGCAGGCGGCCAGCATCAAGCGCTGCCACGACGGCCTCGGCCTCGACGATTTCCTCGCGCGCGAAATTCAACAGACTCGCCGTCGGTCGCATAAGACCCAGACGACCGGCGTCCACAAGGCGGCGCGTCGACTCCGTGAGAGGCACGTGCAGGCTCAGAAAATCCGACGCCCGCATGAGCTCATCGACGCTTGCCGCCTTGCCGACGGCCGCCGACAGCTGCCACGCGCCCTCGACGGTGAGTTCCGGATCAAATCCAATTACGCGCATGCCAAGCGCCACACCGGCATTGGCCACCATGCGGCCGACGGCACCCAGCCCGATCACACCCAGGGTGCGACCCGGCAGTTCCACGCCGGCGAAGGCCTTCTTGCCTTTTTCCACGGCCTCACGAATCTCGGCATCCGACCCCTTGAGTCCCCGCGCAAACAGCCACGCGTCACCGAGATTGCGCGCCGCGATGAGAAGACCCGCCACCACCAGTTCCTTGACTGCGTTGGCATTCGCGCCGGGAGCATTGAAGACAGGAATGCCGCGCTGGCTCAGCCGGTCGATTGGAATATTGTTGACACCAGCGCCAGCGCGTCCCACCGCCTTCAGGCTCGCCGGCAGCTCCATGTCATGCATGCGGGCCGACCGCACGATCAGGGCATCTGCATCAGCCAGATCCGGGCCGACCAGGAAGCGCTCCGCATCGAACAGCGCCAGCCCCTGCGGAGAGATCGCATTGATGGTCTTGATGCGGAACATCAACCGTGCGTCCGCGCAAAATCCCGCAGAAATTCAGCCAGGGCGGCCGCGCCGGCCTCGGGCATGGCGTTGTAGAGACTGGCGCGCATGCCGCCAACCGACCGGTGACCCTTCAACTGCAAAAGTCCTGCGTCCGCCGACGCCTTCAGGAACGACTTGTCGAGGGCGGTGTCGTGAAGCAGGAAGGGGACGTTCATCCAGGAACGCACGGCCGGATCGACGGGGCACCGGTAAAAGCCCCCTGATTCCTCGATGGCCTGGTACACCAGACCGGCCTTGCGCTCATTGCGTTGCGCCATCGCCCGCAGACCACCCTGCCGCTTCAGCCAGTCGAACACCAGGCCCGCCATGTAGATGGGAAAGGTGGGCGGCGTGTTGTACATGGAATCGTGATCGGCGTGCAGCTTGTAATCGAGCATGACCGGCATGCCTTCGCGCACATGACCCAGCAGATCTTCCCGCACGATCACGACGGTCAGCCCCGATGGGCCGATGTTCTTCTGGGCCCCGGCGTAGATGAGGCCAAACCGCGACACATCCACGGGTCTCGACAGAACAGTCGATGACATGTCCGCCACCAGTGGCACACCACCGACATCCGGCACATCCTGGAATTCCACCCCGCCGATGGTCTCATTGGGCGTATAGTGCACATAGGCCGCGCGCGGATTCAGCTGCCAGGTGCTGCGCGGGGGAATGGTCGTAAAGCCCGACGCCTCACTGCTCGCCGCGACGTTGACCGCACCAAACCGGCGTGCCTCGGCAATGGCCTTTTTGGACCATTCACCGGTGTTGATGTAGTCGGCGCTGCCTGCCCTGCCGATGAGATTGATCGGCACCATGGCAAACTGCAGCGAGGCGCCACCCTGGAGAAACAAGACTTTGTACTGGGCGGGAATGCCCATCAGCTCGCGCAACCCTGATTCGGCGCGCGCCGCGATGTCCATGAATTCGGTACCACGGTGACTCATCTCCATCACCGACATGCCGCAACCGCGCCAGTCCACCAGCTCCTGCCTGGCCTGCTCGAGTACCTCGCGGGGCATGACCGCAGGCCCCGCGCCGAAATTAAACACTGTCGTCATCGCCGGTCCCGCCCCCCTTGTCTGCATCGGCGCCCTCACCATCGGGCTCCGACGATTCT
Organism: Pseudomonadota bacterium; assembly: GCA_021784845.1. Lineage (GTDB taxonomy): Bacteria > Pseudomonadota > Gammaproteobacteria > Acidiferrobacterales > Acidiferrobacteraceae > JAJYDN01. The sequence goes on along the minus strand of JAJYHH010000076.1, from coordinate 40,640 downwards.
TCGATCTTTTCGAGGCCGACTAGCCGCTCGTCCTCGTCTAGGACAATGAGCCGCACCCCCTGGGTGTTGCGGCTCGTCATCGAGATCTCGCGCGCCCGCACGCGGATGAGGCTGCCGGATGCCGTGATCATCATCACTTCATCCTCCTCGCCGGTCAGGACCGCCGCGACCACGCGGCCATTGCGTTCCGTCACCTGCATGGAGATCACGCCCTGGCCGCCCCTGTTGTGAGACGGAAAATCACCAAGTGGCGTACGCTTCCCATAGCCGTTTTCTGCCGCCGTGAGCACCGCCGCCTGCTGACTGCCCGGATCGACTGTCATCAGCGACACGATCTTCTGGCCCTCCCGCAGGCTCATGCCGCGCACACCACGCGCCGCCCGTCCCATGGTGCGCACATCCTTCTCATGGAAGCGAATGACCTTGCCGGCATCACTAAAGAGCAGCACGTCGCAATCGCCGCCCACCAGTCCGGCACCGATCAGGACATTGCCCTCGGCGAGATCCATGGCCGCGATACCGCTCGCCCGCGGCCGCGAGAAATCCGCCAGCGCGGTCTTTTTCACGGTGCCGTCGGAGGTCGCCATGAACACCGCCTTGCCTTCTTCAAAGCTCGCCAGCGGCAGGATCGCCGTCAGTTTCTCGCCCTCGGCAAGCGGCAGCAGATTGACGATCGGCCGCCCCTGCGCACCATGTCCGGCCAGGGGCAGTTCATAGACCTTGAGCCAATAAGCCTTGCCCCGGTTGGAAAAGCACAAAATGGTATCGTGCGTGTTGGCAACCACCAGCCGGTCTACGAAATCCTCTTCGCGCATGCGCGCGCATGACCGCCCCTTGCCGCCGCGCCGTTGGGCCCGATAGTCGGCCAGGGGCTGCGCCTTCACGTAACCGGCGTGGGACAGCGTCACCACCACGACCTCCTGGGCGATCAGATCCTCGCGGCTCAGATCGACATGGCCGGCCAGAATTTCCGTGCGCCGCGCATCCCCATACTGGATCTTCAGGGCGGTCAGTTCCGTGCGGATAACCTCCATGAGCCGCGTATCGCTGCCGAGGATTTCCGCCAGTTCCTCGATGCGCGCCAGAACGCCGCGATACTCCTCGCGGATCTTGTCCTGCTCAAGGCCCGTCAACCGGTGCAGCCGCAGATCCAGTATGGCCTGCGCCTGCACCTCGGTGAGACGATAGCCACCATCGATCAGGCCGACACCAGGCGGCAGTCCCTCGAGGCGCGACGCCGCGCCGGCCTCGCGCAGCAGACCGGCCACCAGCGACGCCTGCCACGAGCGCGCAAGGAGCGCCTCGCGGGCACCCGCAGGGTCACCAGCCGCCTTGATCAGGGCAATGATTTCATCGATGTTTTCGAGCGCGACCGCAAGCCCTTCGAGTACATGGGCGCGTTCGCGCGACTTACGCAAATCATGGAGCGTGCGCCTGATCACCACCTCGCGCCGGTGGCCAAGGAACGCCTTCAGAATCTGCCGCAGATTCAGCAGTTTCGGCTGTCCGTTTTCGAGCGCCACCATGTTGATGCCAAAGACGCTCTGCAGCGCGGTCATCTGGTAGAGATTATTCAGCACGACCTCGGCGTTTTCGCCGCGCTTTAGCTCAATCACCATGCGCATGCCGGACTTGTCGGACTCGTCGCGCAGTTCGGCGATGCCGTCCAGGCGCCCTTCCTTGACGAGCTCGGCGATCTTCTCCAGGAGGCGCGCCTTGTTCACCTGATAGGGCAGCTCGGTCACCACCAGCGCCTGACGGCGTCCGGCGTGCTCTTCCTCGATCTCCACGCGTGCGCGCACGTAGATCTTGCCGCGCCCGGTGAGATAGGCCTCGCGGATGCCCGCGCTGCCGTTGATGATGGCCGCCGTCGGAAAGTCGGGGCCCGGAATCAGCGCCATCAAGGCATCAATGGACAGCCCGTCATTGTCAATGAGCGCAAGAAGGGCGTCGATGACCTCCATCAGGTTATGCGGAGGGATATTGGTCGCCATGCCCACGGCGATGCCCGATGAACCATTGACGAGCAGATTCGGGATACCCGCCGGCAATACGACGGGCTCGCGCTCCGAACCGTCGTAGTTCGGCGCAAAGTCGACAGTCTCCTTGTCCAGGTCAGCAAGCAGTTCGTGCGCGATCCGGGCCATGCGGATCTCGGTGTAGCGCATGGCCGCCGGCGCATCGCCATCGACCGATCCGAAGTTGCCCTGACCGTCGACCAGGGGATAGCGCATGGAAAACGTTTGCGCCATGCGCACGATGGTGTCGTACACGGCCGTGTCGCCATGGGGGTGGTATTTACCGATCACATCACCGACAACGCGCGCCGACTTCTTGTAGGCCTTGTTCCAGTCGTTACCCAGTTCCCGCATCGCGTACAGAACGCGGCGATGAACGGGCTTCAGACCGTCGCGCACATCCGGCAGCGCCCGCCCGACGATCACGCTCATCGCGTAATCGAGATACGACTGGCGCATCTCCTCTTCCAGATTGACTGGGACTGTTTCTTTGGCGAATTGATCCATGAACGTTTGGCCGCTACCGGACCTTGGACCTCATTGGGATGCGGAGAGAATCAGCTCCCACTGTACCACAAACCATGCCGTACCGTCAGAGTGTCCCGGCAACCGGCGGGCGCCGTCAGGCCGGGCGCCGACACGCATCGACACAGGCGCGCCGGCCCCCCGATCATCACCGGCCCACCCGCTCGAACAAGGCGGCAATGCCGCGGGCGTCCGGATGCTCGACCACACCCGCTTCCGTGATAAGCGCATCGACAAGCGCCGCCGGCGTGACATCAAAGACGGGGTTCCAGGCCTGCGCCTGCTCCGGACTGTGCCGCACACCACGAAAAGCCAGCACTTCCAGGGGATCCCGCTCCTCGATGGGGATGCCACTGCCGTCTTTGCAGGCACGGTCTATCGTGCTTGTCGGCGCCACCACATAGAACGGCACACCGTGATGGCGCGCCAGCACGGCCAGCCCGTAGGTGCCGATCTTGTTGGCCGTGTCGCCATTGGCAGCGATGCGATCGGCACCGACCAGCACCGCATCAATATCGCCGCGCTTTAGCAGTGCTCCGGCGGCGCCATCGGCCAGAATCGTCGCCGGCAGGCCCTCCGTCACTAGCTCCCAGGCCGTCAGCCGCGCACCCTGCAGCCAGGGACGCGTCTCGTCTGCATAGACCGCCGCAACCCCGTTGCGGGCTGCGGCGGCGCGCACCACGCCAAGCGCAGTGCCGTAGCCCCCTGTCGCAAGCGCGCCGGTGTTGCAGTGCGTCAGCAGGCGCGCCTGGGCCGGTAACAAGGCCGCACCCAGTGCCCCCATGCGCCGGTTTGCCTCGATGTCATCGGCATGCAATCGGGTTGCCGCTGCCGTCATGGCCGCGGTGGGGTCATCAGGACCCAGACGCTCCATGACCTCTTCCATGCGCGCCAGCGCCCAGTGCAAGTTCACGGCCGTAGGGCGGCTGCGACGCAGCCGCTCCATATCGGCGGCCATGGCCGGACGCCACTGGGGGCCGGCCGCGCCAAAGGCGCTGGCAGCGGCCAGAACGACCCCGTATGCCGCGGTGACGCCAATTGCCGGCGCCCCGCGCACAACCATATCCGTGATCGCGGATGCCACCTGCGTGGCGTCTTGGCATACTTCGTAGCGCACTTCCGACGGGAGCACCCGCTGATCGAGCAGATAGACCGCCCCGTCACGCAGCTCAATGGCCCGCACCCTGTCGTACTGAACCTCACCGCCCACATTCCCCCCCGGACTGAAGCATTACCCAGTCTGTTAATGTATCATGGCGGCCGTCGTCATTTTGCATTGGACCCATGACCACGACCGCACACCCGCCTCTGGCGCCATCCCATAAAGCCCGCGGCCTCGCAGGGCTTGCCGCCTACACCGACATGCTGGCGAATTTCGTCCGCAAGGACATACGGGTCCGCTATCAGGGCGCGGCCTTGGGTTTTCTGTGGTCGCTTATCAATCCGGCGGTCATGATCGGACTCTATATCTTTGTGTTTTCTGATGTTTTCCGGTCGAACCTGCCCCACTACCCGCTCTACCTGATGGCCGGACTGCTGCACTGGAACCTGTTTAGCCAGATCACCGGGCAAAGCTGCGACACACTGATCGCCAATGCCGGCCTTGTCAAAAAGATCTATTTTCCGCGACTGCTCGTGCCCATCTCGTCGGTGCTGTTCAATGTTGTGCTGTGGCTGCTTGCCATCCTGCTGCTGTTTGCGCTCTATCCGTTCCTTGGCGGCAAGGTCCATCTGACCCTGCTCGCGTATCCGCTGGCGCTGCTGCTCTTTCTGGCCTTCACATTTGGCATCACGCTGATCCTGTCGGTGCTGAATGTACTTTTTCGCGACCTAAAGCACCTGGTGGACGTGACACTGCTCTTTCTCTTCTGGGTGACGCCCATTGTGTACCAGTTCCACCGGATTCCACCCCATCTCCGTGAATGGTTCGCGCTGAGCCCGCTCGTCGAGTACACGCTGATCTTTCGCGGCATCATCTACAGCGGACAGCTGCCGAGCGTGCACATCATGGGCGCCGCACTGCTCTGGACGGCGGCCAGCCTCGGCGTCGGCCTGTGGATCTTCCATCACCACGCCGACAACCTCGTGGAGCGCCTCTGATGCCCAAGGCCGATGATCTGGTCATCGTCGACCGCATCTCCAAGGAGTTCATGCTCCACCACAACCGCGTCGACAGCCTGAAAGGGCGCTTCGTCGGCCTGTTCCACAAGCGTCACCGGCCGACCCGGGAACGCTTCCAGGCCTTGTCTGATGTGTCTTTCTCCATCGGCCCCGGCGAGGCCATCGGCCTGCTTGGCCGCAACGGCTCGGGCAAGAGCACGCTTTTGCAGATCATTGCGGGCATTCTGAAGCCCACCAGCGGGTCTGTCATCACACGCGGACGGGTGGCCCCCCTGATCGAGCTCGGCGTAGGCTTCCATCCCGAACTCACGGGCGAGGAAAACATCTACCTCAATGCCAGCCTGTATGGTTTGCGCAATCGCGATATACGCCAACGCGCACGGGCGATCATCGAGTTTTCGGAGCTGGCCCATTTCATCGACATACCGGTGAAGAACTATTCATCGGGCATGTACATGCGCCTTGGATTCTCCATTGCCGTGCACCTGGAACCAGACGTCATGCTGGCTGATGAAATTCTCGCAGTCGGCGACGCGACGTTTCAGGAAAAATGCCGCAAACGCATAGGCGAGATGCGGCGCAACGGCATGGGCATCGTGCTCGTATCGCACTCCGAAGAGCAGGTCCGGTCACTCTGTGATTCCTTCGTCCGCCTCGACGGCGGACGGGTCGTCGAGGCCGGCCGTCTCGGCAATCCGGCGCGCACGCACGCACTGGGCGGAGCCTGACGCATCATGTGCCCGACCAGCCGCACAGCGACGACCCATGGCAGAGGGATACCGACCCCGCCGCCCGCGGTCATCGGCTGCCAGGTACGTCTCTCCCTGCCTTTACCGAAAGCCCGCCCCGCCCCTGCACGAGGAGGGGCGGGATGCCGCTCAATTCTCCGGAGATTCGCCGGAATGCCCGACATAAAGCCATGAACGCCGATCTGTGCATACGCGCCGGATGGATCATCCCCGTAGAACCCCGCCGCACCATCCTGAAAGACCACGCGATCATCATCGACGAAGGCCAGATCGTCGCGCTGGTCCCGGCGTCCACGCAGATCCATGCGCAGACCGTGGTCGACCTGCCCCATCACGTCTTGCTGCCAGGACTGGTCAATGCGCACACGCACGCGGCGATGACCCTGTTTCGGGGACTTGCCGACGACCTGCCTTTGGCTGAATGGCTGTCGCAGCACATCTGGCCGGCAGAAGGCCGCTTCGTCGACAGCACGTTCGTAACCGACGGGACGGCGCTTGCGGTGCTGGAGATGATCCGCAGCGGCACGACCTGCTTTAACGACATGTATTTTTTTCCAGGAGAGACCGCCGCCGTCGTCGACAAGGCGGGTCTGCGGGCGACGCTTGGCATGGTCATCATCGATGTCCCCACCGCATGGGCGGCCGACACACAAGCCTACCTGCGCCGGGGGCTCGAGTTCTGCGACACGTGGCGGAATCACCCCCGCGTGCGGGCGCTGTTTGCACCCCACGCACCCTACTCCGTAGGTGACGACACCCTGCGGGCCATTCGTGTCCACGCCGATGAGCTCGACATGGGCCTGCACATGCACATCCACGAGACCGCGGGGGAAATCGAACAGAGCCTCGAGACTTACGGCATGCGGCCGCTTGCGCGCCTGAACGCGCTCGGCGTTATCAACAGCGGTCTTGTCGCCGTGCACATGACGACGCTGACCGACGCTGAAATGGCACTGTGCGCCGAACGCGGCGTCAGTGTCGCTCACTGCCCGGAATCGAACCTGAAGATCGCAGCCGGCATCTGTCCGGCAGCGGCCCTCATTCGCCACGGGGTCAATGTCGCACTCGGCACCGATGGGGCCGCAAGCAACAACGATCTCGACATGTTCGGGGAGATGCGCACGGCGGCTCTGCTGGCCAAGGGCACAAGCGGCGACGCCACGGCCGTGCCCGCGGTCACGGCGCTCGAGATGGCGACTTTAAACGGGGCGCGCGCCCTCGGTCTGGCCGATCAGATCGGCTCGCTCGTTGCCGGCAAGGCGGCTGACATCATCGCCGTCGACCTGTCGCCCGCGGCCACCCAGCCGGTCTATGATCCACTCTCTCAGCTGGTCTACGCCGCCAGCCGCGACCAGGTGACCGACGTCTGGGTGGGTGGGCGGCCGCTCATGCGCCACCGCCAGATGCTGACGCTGGATGAACAGTCGATTCTCGCCAAGGCGAGAACATGGCGCACGAAAATCCGCAACGCATAACAGGAGGGCCTGTCATGGCTCAGACGCACAACGCAGACCAGGCCGAACTGACGCGCTTTGAAGCCGTTGCCCATCACTGGTGGGATCTCCAGGGCCCGCTAAAGACCCTGCACGGGATGAACCCCTTGCGCATGCGCTACATAGAGGAGCGCGCCACGGTACCCTGCGCGCGCGTGCTCGACGTCGGCTGCGGCGGCGGGATCCTGAGCGAGGCGCTGGCGCGCCGGGGCGCCCAGGTGACCGGCATCGATCTCGCGCACGAGGCGCTGCTGGTGGCGCGCCTGCATGCGGCCGAAGACAATCTGACTATCGACTATCGCGAAACGGCGGTCGAGCAGCTCGCCGAAGCAGAACCGGGCGGTTTCGATATCGTGACCTGCCTCGAAATGCTTGAGCATGTGCCCGACCCCGCATCCGTGATCATGGCCTGCGCCCGGCTGGTCAAGCCCGGCGGTCATGTGTTTTTTTCGACCATAAACCGCAATCCGCGCGCATGGCTCATGGCGGTCGTGGGCGCTGAATATCTCCTGAACATTATTCCCCGCGGCACCCATGAATACGCCCGCTTCATCCAGCCGGCTGAACTCGGACAATGGATCCGCACCGCAGGACTTGTGCTCCATGACGTACGGGGCGTGCGCTACATCCCCTTCCTCGAACACTACGCGCTGACGCCCAGCGTCGACGTCAATTATCTGGCCTGGGCACAGCGTCCCTTGTGAACACGGTTCTCTTCGATCTTGACGGCACACTGGCCGACACGGCCCCCGATATCGCGCTGGCTCTCGACAGTCTTCGCGCAGACCGCGGGCTTGCCCCGCTCGACCTCGCGGCAGTCCGGGCGCAAACGCCCTACGGCACGGAGGCGCTGCTCGCTCTGGCTTTGGACCTGCGGCACGATCACCATGATTACGAACCGGTGCGCAGGGAATTTCTGGCCCGTTACGGCGACTGTATCGGCACCGCTACCGTGGCCTTCCCCGGTATGCTCGACACCCTCACGGCACTGGAGGCAAGCGGGCGGCTCTGGGGGGTCGTCACCAACAAACCCGAGGATCTGGCGGCCCGCCTGCTCGAAAACCTGGGCCTTGGAGGCCGCCTGAGCTGCCTGATCGGCGGCGACACCGCGCGCCGCCGCAAGCCTCACCCCGATCCGCTCTGGCTCGCCTGCGAGCGACTCGGACGGCGACCGGCCGAAACCGTCTATGTGGGCGACGACCGCACCGATATTCTGGCCGCGCAAGCTGCGGGAATGCCCGGATTGGTGGCACTGTTTGGCTACGCGCCAGCTGACGCCGGGCAGTGGGGCGCAGACGGCATGCTGCCGACGCCAGCTGCCCTGCTCGCCTGGCTGCGCGACCGCGCGCCTCAATCCCCCTCGTAGCAGCAGCCGGCCGTGCAGGTCTCGTGGACCACGACCCGCGCAAGCCCCGGCAGGCGGGGCTTCAAGGCCTGCCACAGGTAACGTGCCAGATTTTCGCTGGTGGGGTTATGAAGACCCTCGATCTCGTTTAGATAGCTGTGATCGAGGCGGTCAAAGAGCGGCCGGAAGGCCGCCGATACATCGGCGAAATCCTGAACCCACCCCGAGTGTTCATCGACCGGGCCCCGCACATGGAGCTCGATGCGAAACGAGTGCCCGTGCAGCCGCCGGCATTTGTGCCCCTCGGGCACAGCCGGCAAATGATGAGCGGCTTCGAGCGTAAAACTCTTGAAGATCTCCATGTCATGACCCCGGATGTCTGTGGCTCCATTGCTGGAGGATGGCCAGATCGATCATCGGTCCGCCCGGATCACGACCGCCCAGATGGGTAAGCGGTCGCATGGGCTCGCCCAGCTGATCCACCACCGTCAGCGCGCCATCGAAATTCTGGTCCCGCGTATAATCGGTGACCGTCACGACCGTGCGCAAACCCGCACCAAGTGCTGCCCGCAGGCCGTTTTCGGAATCCTCGAAGGCGATGGCACGCTCCGGCGACCTCTGCAGTGCCGCAAGCGCATGGTTGTAAATATCAGGCGCTGGCTTCTTGCGCGGCACGATGTCGCCTGCGGCAATCACCTGAAACCACGAGGCCCCGTCGGGGCCGATCGCCTGCAGAATGGGCACCAGATTCTCCGGCGTCGTCGTCGTGGCGATGGCGAGCAGAAGACCGGCTGCGCGCGCCTCGCGAAGCAAACGCCGGACACCGGGCCGCAACTGCACCCCGACCGTCGCAAGCAAATGAGCAAATGCTTCGGTCTTGCGGGCATGCAGCCGCCGCACCAGCGCATCCAGATCCCCCGCCGGCCGTCGCCCGGGACTTACCTTGGTGAAATAATGGGTCAGCCGTTCCTTGCCCCCCGTAATCGCCAGCAACCGGCCGTACAGGGCCACATCCCACTCCACATCGAGGCCTTCGCTGCGAAAGGCTTCATTGAAGGCGACCCGGTGAAGATCGCGCTCCGTATCCGCCAGGGTGCCATCTACGTCAAAAATAAGTGCCTCTAACATCCAATATCCCTCTTGATACGCCTCTCATCCGTCCGTCGGCGCTTTTCTTGCAGGTCCGGATCGTTTCTGGTATAGATTCGCGCTTGCTCGCAAAGCCTATTGCCTGAGCGCAGGAGTCAATCGCATGGCAGTCAGCAAAAAAAAGGAAGTTCAGGCTCTACTGCACGGCATCAAGCCTTACGTTGCCGTCGAGGGTGAAGAGTACATGAATCCCAAGCAGCGGGAGCATTTTCGCAAAGTCCTGCTGGCCTGGAAAGCGGAACTCTTACAGGAAATATCCCGCACGGTGCACACCATGCAGGACGAGACGGCCAATCACCCCGACCCCAATGACCGCGCAAGCCAGGAAACTGACATGTCGCTTGAGCTGCGTAACCGCGAACGGGAACGCAAGCTGATCAAGAAGATCGAGGAAGCAATCGGCAAGATCGACACGGACGACTACGGCTATTGCGAAAATTGCGGCGTGGAAATCGGTGTCCAGCGGCTTGAAGCGCGGCCTACGGCCACCTTGTGCATCGACTGCAAGACGCTCGATGAAATTCGTGAAAAACAGATGGCCTGACGGCCGCTGAACCCGGAGCGGAAGGGGGCGGCTGGGGCAGGGACCCGGAGGCCCTGCCGGATACCCACTTGACGATCGATACACTAGTCGGCCAGGCCGCCGCTTCGCTGTTGGGCGTCATACGGCGCTTCGGTTACCCTGGCATCCTGGTGCTCATGGTGCTTGAAAGCGCCTGCATTCCCATCCCGTCCGAACTCGTCCTCACGTTTTCGGGATATCTGGTCGCCCGGCATGCGCTGAGCCTGACCGGTGTCGTGCTCGCCGGCACGGCCGGCAACCTGATCGGTTCCCTGATCGCCTATGCGATCGGACGATCCGGAGCCCGTCATCTGCTTGTGTCGTACGGGCGTTACCTGCTCATTTCCCCTCGTGACATGGCGCGGGCGGACCGCTGGTTTGCCCGGCATGGCGATGGGACAGTCCTCGTCGGCCGGTTGCTGCCGGTGCTGCGCACGTTCATCTCCCTGCCTGCGGGCATCGCCCGTATGCGCCTGACCCCCTTCACAGGCTATACGCTTGCGGGATCCGCCGTCTGGTGTCTGGCGCTTGCCGTTGCCGGCATGCGTCTTGGACAGAGGTGGCAGGCCCTCGGACCCTACATGCACTGGTTCGATCGCGGTATCGCCGCCGCGGCCCTCGTCCTGATTGCCTTGTACATCCGCAGCCACCTGCGGCCGGGCGACACCCAAAATGGCAAATAAGCCGCCGCAACGTTAACATATCGACTTTGGGAGGCATTCATGTCCGACCAGCCACGTGACACCATCGAATCCCTGCTTAAGGAAAAGCGCATCTTCCCGCCACCGGCGGAGTTTGCGGCGCGGGCACAGATCCAGCAGGCAGAGTACCAGCGCCTCATGACGCTCGCGCAGACCGACTACGAGCGTTTCTGGGCCGAGCAGGCACGCGCCGAACTGCAGTGGATGCAGCCGTTCACAGAGGTTTTGAACAGCGACAACGCTCCTCACTATCAGTGGTTCGCAGACGGCCTCCTCAATGTCTCGGCCAACTGCATCGACCGGCACCTCCCGGAACGGTCGGCGCAGACAGCCATCCTCTTCGAGGGTGAACCGGGCGACATACGCCGGATCACGTACGGCGAGCTGCTGGTCGAAGTCAGCCGCTTCGCCAATGCCCTGCGCAGCCGCGGTATCAAAAAGGGCGATCGCGTCGTGCTTTACATGCCGATGGTGCCGGAGGCCGTGATCGCCATGCAGGCCTGTGCCCGTATCGGCGCCATCCATTCGGTTGTGTTCGGCGGATTCTCGGGGGATTCGCTGCGCGAGCGCATCATCGATGCCGAAGCGGCAGCGGTGGTGACCGCCGACGGAGGTTACCGTGGCGGCCGCGTCATCGAATTGAAGGCCGTTTGCGATCGCGTTCTCGGCGCCTGTCCCTCGGTCCACACAGTCTTCGTCCTGAGGCGCGCCGGCAACCAGGTCGACTGGAATACGGGCCGCGACGTCTGGTGGCACGAAATCACCGCGCAAGTCAGCGCGCACTGCCCGCCAGTGATGCTGGGCGCGGAACATCCGCTCTTTTTGCTCTATACATCCGGATCGACCGGCCGTCCCAAGGGCATCCAGCACAGCAGCGCGGGCTACCTTCTCGGCACGATCCTGACCATGCGCTGGGTGTTCGATATCCGTCCAGACGATGTGTTCTGGTGCACCGCAGACGTCGGCTGGATCACCGGCCACAGCTATGTTGCGTACGGGCCGCTCGCCGCCGGCACAACCCTGCTGATGTATGAAGGTGGACCCATGTTTCCCGACGCGGGGCGTTACTGGCAGATCTGCGAGCGGCACAAGGTGAGCGTGTTCTATACGGCACCAACCGCCATCCGGGCGCTGAAAAAGCAAGGCGACGAATACCCCGCGCGCCACGATTTAAGCGCACTGCGTCTGCTTGGGAGCGTCGGCGAGCCGATCAATCCCGAGGCGTGGATGTGGTACCACAGCCACATCGGCCACGACCGGTGCCCCATCGTGGACACCTGGTGGCAAACGGAGACGGGCATTCATATGATCGCGCCCGTGCCGGGCGTATCCACCCTAAAGCCCGGATCCTGCGGCCGCCCGCTGCCGGGCATCATGGCCGACATCGTCGACAACCAGGGCGAGCCGGTCGCAGAACCCGACAAGGGGGGGCTGCTCGTCATCACCCGTCCGTGGCCATCGATGCTGCGCACGGTCTGGCGTGATCCCGGCCGCTATATCGATACCTACTGGAAAACGTTCGGTAACCGCTATTACATAAGCGGTGATGGTGCCCGGCGTGACGCCGACGGCTATTACTGGGTGATGGGCCGCGTTGATGATGTCCTGAAAGTCTCCGGTCACCGCCTGGGCACGATGGAAATCGAATCGGCTTTGGTGGCGCATCCACGGGTCGCCGAAGCGGCGGTCGTCGGGCGTCCGGACGATGTGACCGGCGAAGCGATCTGCGCCTTTGTGGTGACACGCGGCACGCGGCCGGTGGGCGCTGACGCCCAGGCCCTCACACAGGAATTGCGCCAATGGGTAGGAGAGCACATAGGTCCCATCGCCAGGCCCGCTGCCATCCGTTACGCTGACAACCTGCCCAAGACCCGCTCCGGGAAGATCATGCGCCGCATCCTCCGCGCCGTAGCGGCCGGCCATCCCGTCACCGAGGACACATCGACCCTGGAGAATCCGGACATCATCCGCCAGCTGCAAGGTGACTGAACCAAGCGTTGCGCCCTTTGCGGCGCCATGGTGGGCTCGCAGTCCGCACGTGCAGACGCTCTGGCCGCATCTGGCGCGGCGCGTCCCGCGGCCACCGCTGTCCCGCGAGCGGCTGACGCTGCCCGATGGGGATTTTCTCGATTGTGACTGGCTGACCGGCGGACCGGACCAGGGACCGCTCCTGCTGATTCTGCATGGCCTTGAGGGATCATCGGATTCGGCGTACGTGCGCGGTCTGCTGGCGGTCTGTCACAGCCGCCGCTGGCGGGCTGTTGTCGCTCACTTCCGGGGCTGTTCGGGGGAACCCAACCGCCGCGCACGCAGCTACCACTGCGCAGTGACTGATGACCTGGAGGCCATCATCGGCCATCTGCGCGGCCGCACCAACACGCTGTCTGCCGTCGGCTACTCGCTGGGTGGGGCGGTCTTGTTGAACTGGCTCGCTGAGCGCGGTCACGATGCGCCCCTCAAGGCCGCGGCGGCCGTATCGGTTCCCTACGATCTGCACTGCGCCGCCCGACGGCTCGACCATGGCTTCTCGCGCGTGTACCAGTACGGACTGCTCCGTCAGGTCAAACGGTCACTGCGGCGCAAGCGGGCCCTCTACGGTGTCCCGGATGTACCACCCCTGTCGACTCTGAGGACATTCCGCGTCTTCGATAATGCGGTAACCGCGCCAGTGCATGGCTTTCACGACGTCGATCACTACTATACGCACGCAAGCCCGCTGCCGAAGTTGCGCGCCATCTGCGTGCCAACCCTGCTCGTGCAGGCCATCGACGATCCGTTCCTTGGCCGCGAGTGCCTGCCCACAACCGCGCATCTGCCGTCCTCGGTACGCCTGGAAGTCACTGCGCACGGAGGCCACGTCGGTTTCGTCTACGGACGCTATCCGTGGGCCCCCCGCTACTGGCTCGACGAGCGTCTCGCCGCCTTTTTCAGTGACAGTCTCGGTTAAAGCAGCGTACCGGTCACCACCGCTTCGCGCCCATCCAGGAACGAATGAATGGTCGGCGTGAGCCCCACCTCACTGAAGGCATCGGCAATTTCCACCGGCATCAGAAAGTGATTGCCCTGGACATGCTCGGTCAGATTCTGGAAAGCCATCATGCGATGCGTGGGCTGGCGCAGAAGGTGCCGATCGTGGGGCCAATGGGGCTCCCAGATGACCGCCGAACCCTTGGGCTTCAGGTGCCTCTTCAGAAGCGAGAATACCTGCGCCTTTTCATCCCAGACGTGATGCAATGCCCGGTTCAAGGCGATGATGTCCGCCTTTTCTTCGTTCTCGAAACTGTAGATGTCGCCGGTGCGGAAATGCACGCGATCGGCAAAACCAAGCTCGCGTGCCCGCGCCTGTGCCTGCCGGATGTTCTCCTCGAACCCATCCACGCCAAGGCACCGCAGCTGCGGAAAACGGGCCGCCAGACGCACCAGATACCAGCCGTTGCCGCAGCCCAGATCCACCGCCAGACCCTGGCGCAAGGCCGCCTCTTCGTACACCTTGAGGCCTGGCATAATGGTCTTTTCAAATACCGGTCCGAACTGCGCCTCGAGCATCGGCCCAAACCAGGGAAGGATGCTCTCCCGTTCGGCCAGCACCACCTCGCCTGGCCGCTCGCCGGTACGCATGAGACCGGCGGCGCGCTCGGCCATATGGGCGCTCAGCACATCCTGCACCGCAAAGGGCATCAGCGTACCCGGGGCATCGGGCAGAAAAGCGCGGCCGAGCGCGGTCAGACGAAAACCCGTGTCCGCCTCGTCGATCAGCTCGAAGGCATACGCCGCATCACACCAGCGCCGGACGTAACCGGCATCCCGCCGGGCCGCCGCTGCCAAGTCGTCGGCGCCCGCGACACGCAGGCGGTTTAACTGCTCGAAAAGGCCACCGCTCACGCCGATGAACGCCACGGCCAGGCGCACCGCGCCCTGCGCGTCCCGCATGGCGAGTTCCCGCAGATCCTGCCCCACCGCCTGCGGTTTGCTTTCTTCGCCCATAAAACCCCTCTTCGAAAGACATCGACCTGCACAGAACGAAATAAGGAGGACGGGATCACCCCGCCCTCCTTGCCTGTATCAACCAGCACAACCCCCGCCGGCTCAGCTGTCGGCGCTTTCGACGGCCTTCATGCTAAGACGGATCCGGCCCTGCTTGTCCACTTCCAGCACCTTCACGCGCACGGTCTCTCCCTCGCTCAGCTTGTCGCTGACATTTTCGACCCGCTCGTTGGAGATCTGCGAGATGTGCACCAACCCGTCCTTGCCCGGCAAAATGGTCACGAAGGCGCCAAAATCCATGAGCTTTGCGACTTTGCCCTCGTAGACCATGCCGACTTGCACCTCGGCCGTGATCTGTTCGATGCGCCGGCGCGCCTCCTGGCCTGCGGCGTTATCCACCGAAGCGATCTTGACTGTGCCGTCATCGTCGATGTCGATCGTGGCACCGGTCTCCTCGCACAGAGCGCGAATGGTCGCCCCACCCTTGCCGATGACATCCCGGATCTTCTCGGGATTGATGTGGAAGGTGATGATGCGCGGCGCGTACTCGGACATCTCCTGGCGGGGCGAACCGATCGCCTGATTCATGATGCCCAGAATATGCATGCGGCCATCACGCGCCTGGCGCAGCGCGACATCCATGATCTCGCGATTGATACCCTCGATCTTGATGTCCATCTGCAGGGCGGTAACGCCCTCCGTGGTTCCGGCCACCTTGAAATCCATGTCGCCCAGGTGATCCTCGTCGCCCAGGATATCGGTCAGCACCGCGAACTTGTCGCCTTCCTTTATGAGCCCCATGGCAATACCGGCTACGGGTGCCTTGATCTTCACACCCGCGTCCATGAGCGACAGGCTGGTGCCGCACACCGTTGCCATCGAGCTCGAACCATTGGATTCGGTGATCTCGGAAACGACGCGCAACACATAAGGGAAGTCACTCAGATCCGGCAGCACCGCAGCGACGGCACGCTTGGCGAGCCGTCCGTGACCGATTTCGCGCCGCTTCGGACTCCCCACCCGGCCCACTTCCCCGACAGAAAACGGCGGAAAGTTGTAGTGGAGCATGAAGGGTTCCTTGCGCTCGCCTTCCAGCGCATCGATAAGCTGTGCATCGCGGCCCGTGCCCAGGGTCGTCACCACAAGCGCCTGCGTCTCGCCACGGGTGAAGAGGGCCGAGCCATGGGTACGCGGCAGGATACCGGTGCGGATGGTGATCGGCCGGACCGTCTTCGTGTCGCGCCCGTCGATGCGCGGTTCCCCGCTCAGAATACGCCCGCGCACGACCCGCTTCTCGAGATCGCCAAAGGCGGTCAGAACGGTCTCGGCCGAAGGCTTCGGCGCTTCGCCGGCCAGCTGTGCCACGGCCTTGTCCCGCAACTCGGCTACGCGATCCTGCCGCGGCAGTTTCTCGCGAATCTGGTAGGCAGCCGTGAGATCCGCGCCGATCAGGCTGGCGAGCCCGGTGGTGAGGGCCGCATCCTTTGAGGGGGCAACCCAGTTCCAGGAAGCCACCTTCGCTTCCCGCGCCAATTCGTCGATCGCCTTGATCACGGTCTGCATCTGCTCGTGACCGAACAGTACCGCGTTTAGCATCACGTCTTCGGGCAGTACGCGCGCCTCGGATTCCACCATGAGCACGGCATTGCGGGTACCGGCGACCACGAGGTCGAGGTCGGAACCGGTCAATTCCTGGATACCGGGATTCAGCAGAAACTGCCCACCGCGGTAACCGACCCGGGCCGCACCCAAAGGACCACGGAAGGGCATTCCGGAGAGCGACAGGGCCGCCGAGGCGCCGATCATGGAAATGATGTCGGGATCGATGTCCGGATCGAGCGACATCACCGTCGCAATGATCTGGACTTCATTCGTAAAACCTTTGGGAAACAGCGGGCGGATGGGGCGGTCGATGAGACGCGAAGTGAGAATTTCCTTCTCGGATGGCCGGCCTTCGCGCTTGAAGAATCCACCGGGAATGCGGCCGGCGGCATAGGTGCGCTCCTGATAATCGACAGTAAGGGGGAAGAAATCCCGGTCCGGCGCGCTCTGGCGCAACCCGACCACGGTCACCTGTACGACCGTGTCCCCCATGCTGGCCATGACGGCCGCTGTGGCCTGGCGGGCGATTTCCCCGGTTTCGATGCTAACCGTATGCCGGCCATATGTGAATGTCTTCGCAATTTTGCCCAACGCGCTGTCCTCGGCTGTGTATCTGGATGATGAAGGTATTATTTACGCAGCCCCAGACGAGCCACCAGCTCCCGATAGCGGTTGGCATCGGTCTGCTTCAGATAATCCAGCAACTTGCGGCGCTTGCCGACCATCCGCAGGAGACCCTGCCGGGAGTGGTTATCCTTCTTGTGCGTTTCGAAATGCCGCGACAGGTCCTCGATATGCGCCGAAATCAGCGCCACTTGCACCTCGGGAGACCCCGTGTCCGTCTCGGACCGCCGATATTCCTTGATGACCTGCCCTTTCTTGTCCGCTGTGAATGCCATAAATTCTCTCGCCCTCAAAACAGTGACCGTGCCCGGGAAAACGCCATTCTAACCGGCCCTGCCCCGCTGCTCAACCTGAGCCCCCGGCGCACCACAGGCGCGTCGGCCGGATAGACCCATCCGCCCCCACGGTGCCCACCCCGACGAACCGCCGGTTCGCATCGTAGAGCCGCACCGGCCCGGACGCGGCCCCCTCGATGTGCACCGCCTGTCCCTTGCACACCGCGACGGCCAGAAGCGGCGGCAGCTCAACGGCCGGCAGGTGGCGCAAGGCGTGGTCACCGGGCACAAGCGGCGTCTGCTCCGTCACATCCGCAAGCGCCACCGCCTCGTCAATCGTGAATCCGGCGACCGCAAGACGCTGGAGCGCCTTGACGTGTCCGCCGCAGCCAAGCCGCGCACCGAGATCATGAGCGAGGCTGCGCACATACACGCCCTTGCCACAGGTCACATCAAGCGTGAGATCGGCCCCTTCAAGGGCGACGATATCGATGCGGTCGATGCGCACGCGCCGGGACGGAGGGGTCTGCAGGTCGCCCTTGCGGGCCCGCTCGTAAAAACGCACTCCCTCTTTCTTGATCGCCGAGAAACGTGGAGGAACCTGCTCTATGTCACCCACGAAGTCCGACAGCCACCGGGCCACCTGCTCGCGATCGGTCTGTACCGGCTGCTGCAAGGTGATCTCGCCTTGTGCATCATAGGTGGTAGTCGACACACCAAGGCCGATGACCACCCGGTACCGCTTGTCCGCATCGAGCAGAAAAGGCGCCACCTTGGTCGCTTCGCCAAAACAGAGAACCAGCACCCCGGTCGCCAGGGGATCCAGGGTACCCGTATGCCCTCCTTTCAGGGCCCGCAGCTGCCGCTTGGCCTGGCTCAGGGCCTGGGTGGACGTCAGCCCCGGCGGCTTGTCCAGGACCAGAAGGCCATCACGGCGAACCTTCACGATCCTCCACCGTCCTCGGTCCGCGCCTTCCGGATCAGCGCGTCAATGCGAAACCCCTGGTCGACGGAGGGATCGTAAGTAAAGACCAGGTGCGGAGAAATGCGCAACGTAAGGCGCGCCGCCAGTTCCCGGCGCAGATGGCCGCTCGCTCCGTTCAAGGCCTTCACCGCTTCGCGAGCCGCTTCTTCCCCGCGGTGGTGGGTCACATAGACACGCGCCTGTTTGAGGTCCGGACTGACATCGACCTCGGTGAAGGTGGCGCCCGTCGCGCGCGGATCGTTGACCGCGGTGAGGACGAGCAAGGCCATTTCCCGGCGAATGAGGGAGGCGACCCGGGCGGAACGTGCCCCCGGCGTCCCTGAGCGCTTCGTTCTCAAAGGGACCGGGCGACCTCGACCTTTTCGTAGACCTCGATCTGGTCACCGGCGTGTATGTCGTTGTAGTTCTTGATCGTCATGCCGCACTCAAAGCCCGCCTTGACCTCGGCGACGTCATCCTTGAACCGTCGCAGCGACTCGATTTCGCCATCGAACATCACGACATTGTTGCGCAACACCCGCGCCTTGCGACCCCGCCTTATGGTGCCTTCCATCACCTGGCATCCCGCGATCTGTCCGGCCTTCGGCGCACGGAACACTTCGCGCACCTCGGCGATACCCACGACCTCTTCCTTGAACTGCGGCTTCAACATCCCGGCCATGGCCGCCTTGACTTCGTTGACCGCGTCATAAATGACATTGTAATAATGGACGTCGACACTTTCCGCATCGATCAGGCGGCGGGCGCCGCCGTCGGCGCGCACATTGAAACCGATGATGATGGCATTCGAAGCCACCGCCAGGTTGACGTCCGACTCGCTGATGCCGCCGACCATGCCATGCACGACATTGACCTTGACTTCCCCGGTCGACAGCTTCTCCAGTGCGTCGGTCAGCGCCTCCACCGAACCCTGTACGTCAGCCTTGACGATCAGATTCAGTGTCTTGATGTCGCCTTCCTGCATCTGCTGGAACATATTGGACAGCTTGGAGGCCTGTTGGCGCTGGAGCTTCACGTCCTTGAATTTGCCTTGACGGAACAGGGCGATTTCGCGCGCCTTGCGCTCATTTTCGACGCCTGTCACCTCATCGCCAGCATTGGGCACGCCAGAGAGCCCCTGCACCTCCACCGGAATCGACGGTCCCGCTTCCTTGACCGGGCGCCCGTTCTCGTCTGTCATCGCCCGCACACGGCCCGATTCGCGGCCCGCCAGAATCACATCACCCTTGCGCAGCGTTCCTTCCTGCACGAGGATCGTCGCCACCGGACCACGGCCCTTGTCGAGCCGCGCCTCGACCACGATCCCCGACGCAAGCGCATCACGCACGGCCTTCAGTTCCAGCAATTCCGCCTGCAGCAACACCGCATCCAGCAGATCCTCGATGCCCTGCCCGGTCTTCGCCGACACCGGCACGAAAATATCCGATCCACCCCATTCCTCGGGCACCACTTCGTGCGCCACGAGCTCCTGCTTGACGCGCTCCATGTCCGCCTGGGGCTTGTCAATCTTGTTCACGGCCACGACGATCGGCACACCCGCATTGCGGGCGTGATGAATCGCCTCGATCGTCTGCGGCATGACCCCATCGTCAGCGGCTACCACCAGGATCACGATGTCGGTCACCTTGGCACCACGCGCCCGCATGGCCGTAAAGGCTTCGTGACCCGGCGTATCCAGGAACGTCAGTACGCCCTTTGGCATCTCGACGTGATAGGCGCCGATGTGCTGGGTGATTCCGCCTGCCTCGCCACTTGCCACCTTGGTCTTGCGGATATAGTCGAGCAGCGAGGTCTTGCCGTGGTCGACATGACCCATGACCGTAACCACGGGCGGGCGCGGTTCGGCGGTACCCTGCTCGGTTTCGCTTTTCAGCGTCACTTCGGGATTGTGTGACCGGGCTTCGCGGGCGACATGGCCCATTTCCTCGACGACGATCGTCGCCGTCTCCCGATCGAGCACCTGATTGATGGTCACCATCATGCCAAGCTTCATCAGGGCTTTGATGACTTCGGCCGCCTTCACGGACATCTGCTGGGCAAGCTCTGCGACCGTAATGGCTTCGGGCAACAGCACCTCGCGCACCACCGGCTCGGTCGGCATCTCGAATGCATGCTGACCGCTCATGCTGGTCACGACACGCTTGCCGGGCAAAGGCCGCCTGCCTGATCCGCCGCGGGGGGCCGGTCCCGGGCGGGCCTTGCCTTTGCGATCGCCGCCTGCGGGACGGGCACCCGGACGCTCACGGCGTTCGCGTTCCCTGTCAGCCTGGGGCCCACGTTCCGTACGCACTTCCTTCTTGACGGCCGGGCGCGCAGGCGGCGGTGCCTCCGCCGCCGGGGGGGCCGCCGGGGGGGCTGCCGGGGCTTCTTCGGACACAACGGCTTTCGCTTCGGCTGGCGCAACCGGCGCCTCTTCGGCCACGGCCTGCTGTACCGCCTCGGCCACCACAGCTTCGATGGGTGGTGCTTCCTCGGTCAGAAAAACCGGTGGTGCCGCCACTTCCTCCGGCACCGCTTCCTGTTCTTCCGCGGCGGGACGCTTGACGAACGTGCGCTTCTTGCGCACCTCCACCTGCACCGCGCGCGCCTGCCCAAAACGCGAACTCTGGACGATCTTGCTCGTCGATTTTTGTGTCAGCGTGATCCGCTTGGCCCCTGGTTCCGCACCCCCGTGATGCGTGCGCAAAAAGCTCAGCAATGCCATCTTCTCTTCGTCGCTCAGCGGGTCCCCGGTCTTTTTGCCGCTGATTCCGGCCGCACCCAACTGCTGAAGCAGCTTGTCAGGCGCGACTCCGATCTGTTCTGCAAAGCTTTTGACTGTCGTTTCAGGCATCTGAATTGGTTAGGCCCCCTGGCCCTGATCCGCAAACCACGGTGCACGCGCGGCCATAATCAGGGCACGCGCCCTCTCCTCGTCCAGACCCTCGATGATCCCGACCAGGTCGTCCACGGATTGATCGGCCAGTTCTTCCATGGTTTTTATCCCATGACTTGCCAACACCCGCGCCGTGTGTTCATCCATTTCCGGCATGGCGAGCAGATCCGGCGCCGGCTCTGCCATGTCAATCTTCTCTTCGAGCGTGATCGCCCGCGTCAGGAGAATATCACGAGCACGATCCCGCATGGCATCGATCCGCTCCTCCGTCAAACCTTCGACCGCCATCATCTCCTGTTTCGGGACATAGGCGACCTCATCCAGGCTCATGAAGCCTTCCTGCACCAACGCTTCGGCGGTTGCCGTCTCGATGCCCAGCGCATCCACGAACATCTGGATAGCGTTGGTCGCCTCGCTCTGTCCGCGCGCCGAGGCGGTCTCTTCCGTCATGATATTGAGTTCCCAGCCGGTCAGCTCCGAGGCCAGACGGACATTCTGCCCGCCCCGGCCAATGACCTGTGACAGCTGCGATTCATCGACGATAACGTCCATGCTGCGCAGTTCCTCGTCGACCACGATCGACTGGACCTCCGCGGGAGCCAGGGCATTGATGACGAACTGGGCGGGATCCGGCGACCACTGGATGATGTCGACCCGCTCGCCACCGAGCTCGTTGGATACGCTCTGCACACGCGATCCGCGCATGCCCACGCAGGCGCCGATCGGATCGATGCGCGGATCCTTGGAATTCACCGCAATCTTGGCGCGCAGACCGGGGTCCCGCGCCGCTCCGTGAATCTCGATCAGACCCTCGCCAGCCTCCGGCACTTCCAGTTTGAACAGCTCCACGAGCAGTTGCGGTGAAATGCGGCTCAGAAACAGCTGCGGGCCGCGCGGTGTCGAATGGACGTCCTCCAGATAGGCGCGTACCCGGTCACCAGGGCGCAATCCTTCGCGCGGGATCATCGCCGCCTTCGCCAGCAAGGCTTCCGCGCTACCCAGATCGATGATGGCATCGCCCCGTTCAAGACGCTTGACGACACCGGTGACGAGCTCGCCCTGCCGATCCTTGAACTGATTGACGATCTGTTCACGCTCGGCCTCGCGCACCTTCTGCACGATCACCTGCTTGGCAGCCTGGGCCGCGATCCGGCCGAACTCAACGGGCTCGAGCGGCTCTTCCACATAGCCGCCCACTTCCGCCCCGGGATCGCGAAGACGCGCGTCCGACAGATGCATTTCCCGTTCCGGGAAGGCCAGCGGGTCGGCGTCATCCGGCACCACCAGCCACCGGCGAAACGTGTCATATTCCCCTGTCTTCCTCTGAATCGACACACGCGCATCGATATCATCGCGGTGACGCTTGCGCGTCGCCGTCGCCAGAGCCGCCTCCAGCGCACCGAATATCACCTCGCGGTCGACATTCTTTTCGCGCGATACGGCTTCAACCACTTGCAGAATTTCGTTTGCCATCGCCACCTCCGCCCCCCTCTTAGAGGTCGGGCACAAGTCTCGCCCTTTCGATGTTGTTCAGGGCAAGATCATAACTTGTCTCATCGGTCGCCAGGACCACACTGTTTCCGCGCAGCCCGACCAGACGTCCCTGAAAATTCTTGCGCCCTTCGACCGGGAGCAGCGTCCTGATCTTGACCTTCGCGCCCGCGAAACGGGTAAAATCCTCGGCGCGCGCCAGCGGCCGGTCGAGTCCGGGCGATGACACCTCCAGGTTGTATTGACCGGGAATCGGATCCTCGACATCCAGGAGCGCGCTCACCTGACGGCTGACCCTGGCGCAATCGTCCACGTCTATGCCATCTGGCGCATCGATGTAGATGCGCAATGTCTTCTGGCCGCTCACGTATTCGACGTCCACGACTTCGTAGCCAAGCTGGCTCACGCCAGGCTCGATCAGTGCACGTATCCGCTCCGCTTGAATTCGCTTCTCCATAGCCTATAAACGCAAAAGTGGGCCTGCGCCCACTTCTTTTCGAATCTTTCGGTTAAAGGAATTATAAGCTTTCTGGCGCAAACTTCAACGATTGGCGGGCGCGCTTGCCATTGCGCCGAAACATGGTAGACTTTGCGACCTTCTGGTGCGGGGTGGAGCAGTCTGGCAGCTCGTCGGGCTCATAACCCGAAGGTCGTAGGTTCAAATCCTACCCCCGCTACCAATTTCGTCCCGGATAGATGATCGCCGTCTGCCTGCAGACCGGGACAGTCACCAGGAATCACATTCCCTCTTCGGGTCCCCATCTTGCACCGGCACATGGCCTGGCTTCAAGGACCCACAACGGCCTCAGCGGTCGCGGCGCGCCCCGGCCGCCAGTACCTTCAGGGCATCCCGCTTGCGAATCAGAACCTTGCGGCCCTCCGCTTCGATCAGCCCCTCCTGGCGCAACTTGGAAAACATCCGGCTTACGGTCTCAAGTTTAAGACCGAGATAATTGCCGATCTCCTCCCGTGACATCGGCAGGTGAATCACAAGCGGCGAATATCCGCGCATTTCGAGGCGGTCCGCCAGATTCAGCAGGAATGCCGCAAGCTTGTGTTCAGCTGTCATCGTGCCCAGCACCATCAGGAGACTGTGGTCGAGAACGATCGCGCCGCTTAGCAGCTTGTGGAACTGGTGCTGCAGCCGGGGCAACTCGGACAACAGGACTTCAAGGCGCGCAAACGGAATCTCGCAGACCTCGCTGTCTTCCAAAGCCAGCGCGTTGCCAAGATGCGCCCCGGTGCTGATCGCATCAAGCCCTATGAGTTCCCCACCCATCGGAAACCCGGTGATCTGCTCGTAGCCGCTTTCGCTGATTTCGTAAATCTTGAAGAATCCGGAGCGCACTGCCGCCAGACCCTGGAAGGGATCGCCGGCCCGGAAGAGGTGCTGCCCGGCGGGAATGGCGCGGCGCTTCTTTATCAGATCGTCGAGCCGTGACAGCTCCCGCTGATCCAGGCCAAGAGGCAGACAGATTTCCCGCAGACTGCACGCCGAACAGCGTTGCTTCAGGGTCGTCTCAAAATTCGTCGCGAGCATGTCGGATCTGATGGTTCTCTAGATGGAATCGGCAAACGTTTCATGCCATCGGCCGCGCCACCCCGGCCACATGATGGCGCACGGACCGCGCCCCTCTCTGTCCGGACATAACGGCCCGATCATGGCACACCTCATGATTTCATGACCTTCTCTGCTCCCGGCCGGGCATGCCACCGCAATGTCTACGGCTTTATAAAGGAGCGTGGCGCGCGCGGCAAGGTCCGGGCCGCGGCGTTGAGCGGCACTGTTACAGGATATTACTTTTTTGATTATTATCAAAGGGGTGTGATCGACCGTGGCCGATCCCGACCCACCTTGACCCAAGACAAGGCTGTCGGGGGTTTGCGCGTTTCACAATGGCGACGCGCTGTGCCCGGCATGCAGAGGACAGATTTCCATGGCAAACCCGACACTATCCGTATTCCTGACCACCGAACACCGCCAGCTCGATACCCTGCTTGCCCAGGCCGAAACCATCGGATGTGGGGACGACGGACAGGCCTTCATGGCCTTCCATGCGGCGCTCACGCGCCATTTGGGCATCGAAGAGCAGATCCTGTTCGAGCCGTTTGAAAACCGCATGGGCAACAAGGGGCCCATTGCCGTCATGCGCGCCGAGCATGACCGGATCCGCCTGTTGCTCGCACGCACCGCCCAGGAACGCGGCTGCCGCTCCGCGGCGGCATTCCAGACGGCGCTTGGTGCACTCCGGGTGGCGGTCGAACAGCACACGGCCAAGGAGGAGAACGTCCTCTACCCAGCCATAGACCGGCTTTTTGCCGCCGAAGCCGACGATTTCCTCGAGGCCATGGAAGCCATGGCCGGCATCCAGTACTGATGCCCGCCCCCGACGCGGCCCCGCACTTTTCCGCCCAGCCACCCGCACCGCCCTGTGCCTGGCGTGATCCGGAGCCGGGAATGCACAAAACCCTCGAGATGCCTTTGGCGCGATGAGCCTGCGCGTATTCGATGCACCCCACCGCATCTATTTTGCAGCCGGCCTGGCGCAGATGATCGCGGGCCTTGCGGTGTGGTCTCTGTGGCTTGCCGGAGCCTTCACCGGCTGGTATGCCGTGCCGGCGCTCGACACGCCACCTGTGGCCATCCACGCATTCCTGATGCTCTATGGACTCTTTCCTTTCTTCGTCCTGGGTTTTCTCGCCACGACATTCCCCCGCTGGCTCAAGCATCCACCGCTGCTACGGGCACATTATCGCCTGCCGGCTTTGTTGCGGATCATCGGTCTGCTGGTTGTCTACGCGGGGCTTGCGATGAACACCGCCGTTCTCGCCGGGGGCATCCTGGTCATGTTCCTCGCCGATAGCCTGCTCGCGAGCCGGCTGATCGGTCTTTATCGCCGGACACCAGTGCCTCATCGCATGGGCGCGGGCCTTTTCTGTGTGACGCTGGCGGCGGAGGCCGCCGGTCTTGCACTGTATGCCTTCGCGCTCGGGCGCGCGAATGAGGCACTGGTGCAACTGGCAATCCGGCTTGGACTCTTCGTCTTCCTCTTGCCCACGCTCTTTGGGGTCGCTTTCCGCATGCTGCCTTTTTTCAGCGCCGCGGTGTTGCCGTCTTACCACAACCGCGCACTGCGTCATGCACCCGTCGCGTTTCTTCTTCTCGGCATGACGCACGTTGCGCTGGCGTCCCGCGGCGACTTCGCGGGACTGATTCCGATCGATGCCGCCTTAGGGGTGCTGGCGGCGTTCCATGCCGGGACCTGGATGCGACGCGACGGCCTGCGTCACGGCCTGCTGGTCCTCCTCTACGCGGGCGTGACCTGGATGGCTATCGGGTTTTTCCTCTACGCAGCCCAGGATGCGGGCCGTGCATTCGGTTTCTTTCCCGGCAGCCGGGCGCCGCTGCATGCCTTGGGTATCGGCGCGGCGCTAAGCCTCGTGGTGGCCATGGTCACGCGCGTGACGCGCGGCCATTCCGGGCGTCCCTTGCACAGTGACGGAGTCAGCTGGCTCGCCCTGGTCGGCGTGCAGGCCGCCGCCGTGTTGCGCATGGGCGCGAGCCTGCCGGCTATCGACCACTGGGCTGGATTGAATCTCAGCGTCATCGCAGCGCCGCTCGCCGTTCTGACTCTGCTGCCTTTTGTGCTCCTCTACAGTCTCATTCTGTTGGCCCACCGTGACCCCTAGGGTGCGCCCACCAGCTCGGGGCGCCCTGGGAGAACGATATCCGGCATGATCGCGCGCAATCGCGCGGCAAGCGCGGGAGTAAGCCACGGCCGGTGACGCACCGCAAGACCTGCGTCGGCGCAACCCTGACTGCGAAAATCCTTCAAAACCAGCCGGGATACGCCCAGTTCGCGCAGCTCTGTGACCATGGCGACGAGATCGGCCGCCGACAGCAACGCCGAGTGCACCGTGGTCCGCAATTCGCACGCCACACCGGCGGCCAGAACCATTTCAAGCGCCGCACGGGCTGCCAGCCCGCTGCGCCGGCTACCGGTGATGGTGGGATAACGCGCAAACGGCCCCTTGATATCCAGACCGACCCAATCGAGCAGCGCCAGCAGTCGGGCCAGCCGCCGCGGCGCGACCCCGGCCGTGTGCATGGCCGTCGCAAAGCCTTTGTCACGGATCACCTGCAGGGCCGCTGCGACCGCCTGGGCCTGTGCCAGGGGCTCACCCCCACTGATGACCACCGCATCCAGCAGACCGCGCCGGCGTTCAAGAAACTCCTCGACTGTCCGCCAGGGCACCTCGGCCGTGCCGTGCCAGAGGTGACTGTTGTGGCAATAACGGCAGCGCCAGGGACAGCCGCCACAAAACAGTACCGCGGACTGATGGCCGGGGTAATCGACGCTGCTCCAGGGAACGAAGCCGCCGAGCCGCATGGCGGCCAAAGCCGGCGCAATCACACGGGGAGGGAGCGGACACCCGCCCGCATGCAGATGAGGCGACATGCATTTCCCTCCTTTTAAGGGCTCACGTACCGGATTAGAGCGCGCGTCCGGGACGGGCGCCGTTGACATCCATCAAGGGCCCATCGGCCGCCCGAAGAGTAGACTATGTCCATGAGCCATACGAGCCCGACAATATCCTTCGAATCTCCCGAAGGCGCCGTCTGTTACCGGCTTGAGCGGGCCGTATACCTCAATCTGACGAGCCGCTGTTCGCTGCGCTGCCGATTCTGCCCCAAATTCCATCATCTGTGGACCGTTGACCAGTATTATCTGCGTCTTGCGCGTTCCGAGGAACCGGACGTCAGCACTCTGGTCAGATCAGCCCGGGAGGCAGGCGCCTGTGAGGAGCGCATCTTTTGCGGACTCGGCGAGCCTACCATGCGTCTCGATACACTCGTTAGCGTCGCCCGCACCCTGCAGACCGATCACATCCCGTTGCGCCTGAACACAAACGGGCTTGGCAATCTCGTGCATGGCCGCGACATCACGCCAGAGCTCGAAGGCCGCATCGACCACGTATCCATTTCCCTGAATGCACACAATGCGGCGCTCTATGAGCGCCATTGCCGCCCGCTCCTCGCCGGCAGCTACGACGCCGTCGTGGATTTTGCCACGCGTGCACGCGACCATGTACCGCGGGTGACGCTGACCGCCATCGAAGGCCTCGAAGGCGTCGATATCGACGCCTGCGCCCGGACCGCCGACCGCATCGGAGTCGAGTTCCGCATACGCCCCATGGAAGCCACCGATGGCAGTGCTTTCCGAGTTCGTTGAGACATTCGGGCAGCAATGTCTGCGTGTGTTCGGCGAGCGCGTCCACAAGGTCGCCATCGATGCGGGCTTTACCTGCCCGAACCGGGACGGTACCCGCGGACGCGGGGGCTGCACGTTCTGCAATAACAACTCGTTTCATCCCCAGGCACCGGCAGGCTCCATCGCCGCGCAGGTACAGGCCGGCATGGCCTGCGTGTCCCGCCGCACGGGGGCGCGCAAGGTCATCGCCTATTTCCAGACCTACACAAATACCTATGCTCCCCTGGAACAGCTTTCAGCCTCCTATGAAGAGGCACTGGCGATCCCGGGCGTGGTTGGCCTTAGCATCGGCACGCGCCCCGACTGCCTGTCGGAAGAGATTGTGGCCCTGCTCGCTTCCTATCGGGAACGTGGGTTTTCCATATGGGTAGAACTCGGCCTCCAGTCGAGTTTCGACGAAACCCTCGCGCGCGTTAACCGCGGCCATGGCTTCGGCGAATATCGTGACGCCGTGGCGCTCGTGCAGCGCTACAGGTTGCCCGTGTGCACCCATCTCATCGTCGGACTGCCCGGCGAGAGCGGACACCATGCGATGGAAAGCCTGCAGCGCGTCATCGCCCTCGGGGTCGCGGGACTCAAGATACACCCTCTGCACATCGTGCGCGGGAGCCGCCTCGCCCGCGACTGGCGCGCCGGTGGCATGGCGGCGCTGCCGTTGTCGACCTATGTCGGCATAGTCGCCGACATTATAGAACGCACACCCAGTCACATCGCCTTCCATCGCCTGACAGGCACCGCAAAGGCCGCGATACTGCTTGCGCCCACCTGGTGTCTGGGCAAATGGAAAGTATTGAACGCCATCACCGCCGAGCTCGCCCGGC
>JAJYHH010000076.1:0-11731 GCA_021784845.1 Pseudomonadota bacterium | reverse complement strand
GACGCCTTCATCATCGCCGATCTCGGCCTGCTGCGTTACTGCCAGGAGCGCCATCCGCGCATAGCACGACATCTGTCGGTGCAGGGATCGGCGACCAACGCCGATGCCTTGCGCTTTTATGCCGAACGCTTTGGTGTCACCCGTGCGGTGCTGCCGCGCGTCTTGCCGCTAAACCAGGTCGAACGTCTTACCCGCGAGGCGCCTTTGTCCCTCGAGGTATTCGGCTTTGGCGGATTGTGCGTAATGGTTGAGGGTCGCTGCGCCCTGTCGTCCTATGCCACCGGCGTATCACCCAACACCTGCGGCGCCTGCTCACCGGCCGCGTCGGTACGGTGGGAGGAACAGGGCGGAGAGCGTCGTGTGCGCCTCGACGGGGTCTTGATCGACGTATTCCAGAAGACCGAAAAGGCCGGCTATCCGACCATCTGCAAGGGTCGCTTCCGAACCCGCGGAGTCGTCAATTACACGCTTGAAGAGCCGACAAGCCTGAATGTCCTGCCGATTCTCGCCGATCTGGTGCAGGCCGGTGTCGGTGCCGTCAAGATCGAAGGCCGCCAGCGCTCGCCCACCTACGTAGCACGCGTGACCGCGATCATGCGTGCCGCCATCGATGCCTGCGCCCGCGACCCTGCGCATTTTGTCCTGCGGCCTGAATGGATGCAGGGCTTGAGCGCCCTGGCCGAAGGCCATCAGCAGACCCTTGGCGCCTTTCACAGACCATGGCGGTGACAATGAAACTCTCCCTCGCTCCTGTGCCGTTTTACTGGTCCGTCGAGGAAATCCGGACCTTCTACGACGACATCGCGCGCACCCCCGTAGATATCGTCTATCTGGGCGAAACCGTCTGCTACAAGCGGCGCGGGCTGCATCTGGATGACTGGATGGAGATCGCCGACGGGCTGGCGGCACAAGGCAAGGAGGTGGTTCTCTCGAGCCTCGTGCTGGTCGATGGTGAAGCCGAAGGCAAGGCCACGCGGCGTCTGTGCGCCAATGGCCGCTACCGGATTGAAGCCAACGACATGAGTGCCGTGGGTCTCAGCGCCGGCACGCCGTTCATTGCCGGCGCCACACTCAATATCTACAACGAACACACGCTCGCCCTGATCGCCGAGGCCGGCGCGACGCGTTTCGTGGCGCCGATCGAACTGGGATCGGCGGCACTGATGACACTGCGTGCGCGCGCACCCTCCCTGGAATGCGAGATTCTCGCCTTTGGCCGTCCTGCGCTGGCCTATTCGGCACGGTGTTTCACGGCGCGCAACTACGATCGCGGCAAGGACGCCTGCGAACGCATCTGCCTCGATCATCCCGAAGGCATGCTGGTGGAGACTCAGGAAGACGAGGCCTTTCTCGTACTAAACGGCCTGCAGATCCATGCAGCAAGACCGCTCAATTACGCAACCGAACTCGACAGCCTGCGCCACGCCCACATAGACATCCTGCGCATCATGCCGGAAAAGACCGGTACGGACCGCATAATCGATGCCTTCCACGGGCTGGTGGCCGGCCGCTATACGCAAGACCAGGTGACCACCCAACTGGCGCCCTTCGCCCCCACCGGCAGTGCCAACGGGTACTGGCGGGGCCAGGCGGGGCGCCTGACATGTCTGTAACGTTGCATTGGTACGACGGCGGCACCATACCAGCTGCCGCCTTCCCGGCCCATGAAGCGGCCGTGATGCAAAAGGCCCTCTGCGGCCAGCCGGCCGCAGGCGTCGTGCGCCTTGCGCGTTGCGCCCTCATAGGCGCCCACGAAGACCCCGCACGGGCCTTGCGCCGCTCTTATGTCGATGGCCGCTTCCCCGTGATCCGCCGCCGCACGGGTGGCGGCAGCCTGTCCCTGGATCCGGGCAGTCTCTGCCTCGTCGCGGCCTTCCCGCGCCCTGATCACCCTGGTCGGCGCATCGCCTGGTGGGTACGCTGCGTCGCCGATTCCCTGATCGGGGCGCTCGCGACTTTGGGTGTTGCCTGTCGGTTCGATGCGCCAAACGACATCGTGTGTGATGAACGCAAGTGCGCAAGCGTCTTTGTCGCGCTCGAACCGGACGTGGTCTTGTGCGAGGCCGTGCTGCCGGTCACCCTCGACATCGAAGAACTTCTCAAAACCCTGCGGTTGCCTCTCGAAAAACTCTCAGCGGCCGGTCTGCAGGCCGCCCGCGGACGCTTCGCGCCTCTGGGTGAGCTCATCCCCGCGATCGACCCCGATGCGCTGCCTGCGGCGCTGGCGACCGCACTTTCTTCTCTGGCTAAAGGACCGGCCAGACGGGTGGAGCCGCCCACCACCACCGCCTTGCCTCCGCCAGCGCTGCAGACGGCGGAATCCGCTGATCTCGCGGCGTTCCTGAAGACTCCGGGCGGCGTCTTGTACCTTGATCTCTGGCTTGACTCTGACCATGCCATCCGGCGGGCACGCTGGAGCGGCGCCATCCAGGGCGCGGAATCCGCCCTGTTCGCCCGGATGAGCGCATCGCTCGTTGGGCGCCCGGTGGCGGCGGCCGAGGCCGCCCTGGCCGCTTGCCTGGAAGCGACCCCCGATCTGCTGCACATCGAACGCGAAGATCTCGTCTACCTGGGGCGGCTCGCGGCCGGCCGCTATTGGCTTGGCGAGCGCCTCGGCCTTGATCACGCCAACCACATCACGGTGTTCAGCCCGCACCGCGGACAGGACATCGAGGCACTCCTTGCCGATATTGATACCATCCTGCTGCCCTATTGCGCGAAACCGGCCTGGTGCAAATGGCGCCACCGCGATGGGTGTCCGGAGTGTGGACGCTGTGCCGTCGGTGACGCCTACGGTCTCGCGCGCGAACGCGGCCTGCAGGTCACCACGATCACGAATTATGAGCACCTGCGCGCCGTTTTGTCGGCGCTGGTCGCCCAAGGCACACGGGCATTCCTCGGTGTCTGCTGCACCGATTTCTTCCTGAAGCGGGATTATGCCTTCATCGAGGCCGGCATTGCGGCCCTCTTTCTCGATATCGGCGGCGAGACCTGTTATGCGCTGCGCGCCGAAGAAGATGCCTATGCGGGCCGGTTCACCGCCGAAGCCGTCATGGACGCGACCTTGTTCGGTCAGGTTCTCGATCTGCGTGACCGCGTGCGCGACCACAAGTCCGCGCCGCGGCACCTGCCGGATCGGCGCAAGCACGCACGATCGGCCATCAAACACTGACGGCCCGTCGTGCGGCGCCCTAAAACATCACGGACGAACTAGACTTGCGGCCTCGGCCGCACGACCGCCAGGACCTTGTCCAGCAGCTTCTGCCGGCGATAAAGCGCCTTATCAAGCGCATGGCGCAAATGCAGACCGAGGGCCGTGTCCCCCTCGATACTGAGACGCCGGTCAAAAAACAGGGCATCCGCGTCCTCGGTCTGCAAGAGCAGCGCCAGGAAAGACGCGGCGTCACCCCGGATGCACACCTCCCACGACGAGGCTGACGCCGGCCACAACCGCCCCATGTGGATGACGAAACCGAGCTTGACGGCAGGCTGGGTGAATTCGAGGCAGACGCGCCGACCCGACAACGGCATGAGGCTTGAGTCACGGCCCAACGCGATATTGCCAACCGTCGCGGTCGCAAGCGCAAGCAGCGGCGCCGGCACGATGTCTCCACCGACTTCGATGAGCCGTGTGGCGAGCGAAAAGGGGGAACGCGTTGAGGTCACCATAAACGCATTATGTACCAAGTACGCGGTGACGCCTATTGATCACGGTCAAAATCCCGTTGCCTTATGTCAAAGGAAACAGGGCCGTGTGTTGCTAGATTCACACCGTGCCCTTTGCCGACATCCGCGAATTCCTGACCGATCTGGAGCGCCAGAATCTCCTGAAAAGGGTGAAGGCGCCCGTTCGCTCGCATCTCGAAATCACCGAAATCTGCCGCCGCGTGATCATGAAGAAGGGCCCCGCCCTTCTGTTCGAGAACGTCGATCAGGGCCTGATGCCGGTCATAGGCAACCTGTTTGGCACAGTGGAACGGGTCGCGCAGGCGATCGGCGCACGCGACATCGAAGGGCTGCGCCAGATTGGCCAGCTGCTTTTGCAGATCAAGGCACCGACCTGGCCACACGGACTCCATGAGGCCGTCGACCACCTGCCGGTGCTAAAGCGCCTGTGGACGGCGCGCCCGCGCGTGGTGACAGATGCCCCGGTGCGCGAGTGCGTCACGGAAGGCAGCGAGGTCGACCTGGGATCTCTCCCGATCAGCCACTGCTGGCCCGAAGATGCCGGACGCCTGCTCACCTTCGGACTCGTCATCACCCGCACGGGCCTTGACGGCCGCCATAACGTCGCGATCTACCGCCAGCAGGTCATCGGCCGCAATCGCCTGATCATGCGCTGGCTCGCCCATCGGGGCGGCGCCATGGATTTCGCTCACTGGCGTGAACACTTTCCAGGCAAACCCTTTCCGGTAGCGGTGGCCATCGGCGCCGATCCGGCCCTGACCGTCGCCGCGGTGGCGCCGGTCCCCGACACCCTGTCCGAATACCAGTTCTCAGGCCTGCTGCGCGGCGCGCGCACCGAAGTGATCAACACCGAAGCCGGGCTGCTCGTCCCGGCACGCGCCGAAATCCTGCTTGAGGGCGTCATCCACCCCGACGACACGGCGCTCGAGGGACCCTTTGGGGATCACACGGGCTACTATAACGGCCAGGATAACTTCCCCGTCATGACGGTGACGAGGATCTCTCACCGCCGCGCGCCGATGTATCAGACCACGTACATGGGCCGCTCGCCCTATGACGAACCATCGGTGCTGGCCATGGGCCTCAATGAGGTCTTCATCCCGCTTCTGCAGCACCAGTTTCCCGAAATCACCGATTTTTATCTTCCACCGGAAGCCTGTTCGTACCGCATTGCCGTTGTGAGCATCCGCAAACGCTATCCCGGCCATGCGCGGCGCATCATGATGGGTATCTGGTCTTATCTGCGCCAGTTCACCTACACGAAATTCATCATCGTCACCGATGATGACATCGACGTTCGCAATTGGTCCGAGGTTCTCTGGGCGCTCGTGACCCGCGCCGATCCGGCCCGGGACGCGCTCATCCTCACCGACACGCCCATCGACTACCTCGATTTCGCTAGCCCATTGCCTGGCTTGGGTGGCAAAATGGGCCTTGATGCGACCATGAAGAAGAGCCCCGAGACCACCCGCACGTACGGGCGCCCGATCCAGCCGGACCCAGCCGCCCAGGACGCGGTGGCGGCAATCTGCCGGGAACTCGGCTGTTAGTTGACCGAGATCAAGGTAAAGGCCCTGCCGCATCCCATACTTCAATTTATGGTGATGAACTTATGAACGGGACAATGGATGCGGCACTGGTGGCGACCTATGGCAACTCCGCCCCCCGGTACACCTCGTATCCGCCGGCAACCCAGTTTCACAACCAGTTCGGGGCAAACGAGCTCGCCGAGGCGATCCGCGCCCATGACCCGGCGCAGCCCTGGTCGCTGTATGTCCATATCCCGTTTTGCGCGTCGGTCTGCTACTACTGCGCCTGCAACAAGATCGTCACCAAGCACACGGAGCGGTCCGGCGCTTACATTGCGCGCCTGGGCGAGGAATTGCGGTTGCTCGCACCGCTGCTCGGGGAGCGCCCGGCACTAAAGCAGCTCCACTGGGGCGGAGGCACGCCGACATTCCTAAACCAGGATGAAATGCGCCTGCTGATGGGTCTGATCGCTGAGCGCTTCGCCCTCGAGGAGGGCGACAGGGGCGAATACTCGATCGAGATCGACCCGCGGCATGCGCCGGACGACACGCTTCGTCTTCTGCGTGCCCTGGGCTTCAATCGCCTGAGCTTCGGCATCCAGGATTTCAATCCCCGCGTGCAGGAGGCCATTCACCGGCAACAACCCTACGCGCTCGTAGAAAGGGTGTTCGATACCGCCCGCAGGCTCGGATTCCAGTCCCTGAACACGGATCTCATCTACGGGCTGCCTCACCAGAACCGCGAAACCTTTGCCCGGACCGTGGAGCAGCTGCTGACCCTGTCACCAGAACGGATCTCGCTCTTCAATTACGCGCACCTCCCCGAGCGCTTCGCGCCACAGCGACGCATCCAGGCGGCGGATCTGCCGGCTGCCGACGTCAAGCTCGGCATTCTGGGCGACACCATCGATCGTTTGCGCGCCGCGGGCTATGTCTATATCGGTCTCGATCACTTCGCCAAGGCCGACGATGAACTGGCCATTGCCCAGCAGCAGCGTACCCTCGGGCGCAATTTCCAGGGATATACCACCAACGGTGATCTGGATGTGCTCGGCATCGGCGCCTCGGCGGTCAGCCGCATCGGCAGCGTCTACAGCCAGAACGCCGCAGATCTCGAGGAATACGAAGCATCGCTCGACCGGTCCGCTCTGCCTGTCCGGCGGGGCTTTTCGCTGAACGGGGATGATCTCCTGCGCCGCGAAGTAATCACCGATCTGCTGTGTCACATGGATCTGGATATTCCGGCATTCGAGCGCCGGCACGACCTTTCGTTCCAGACCTATTTCGCGCCCGAACTCTTGCAGCTTGAGCCCATGCAGCGTGATGGCCTGATCGATGTCCGCGAGGAGCGCATCCGTGTGACCGCCCAGGGGCAGCTGCTCGTGCGCGCGGTCTGCGCCGTATTCGATCGCTACCTCAGGGCCTCCAACCGGCGCCAATTCTCCCGCGTAGTCTAAGTGCCCCCGCTGCACCTTGATGCGCATCAATGAATCGCACCCCGGCCGGCCTATTCTTGACGCCATGAAATCATTGAATCTCGTCTCCAGACTCCCGCGACTGATGCTGCGCGGGCGCTCCGTGCTGCCGATCCTGCAAGGCGGCATGGGCGTGGGCATCTCGGCCAATCGCCTCGCCTCGGCGGTCGCCCGGGAGGGGGCCGTCGGTACCATCGCCAGCGTCGATCTGCGCCACCTGCATCCGGACATCATGAGCCGCCTCAAGCGCTGCCGGGACACTTTGCATCTCCTGACCGGCAATCTGGAGGCTTTGGACCGGGAAGTGCGGGCAGCGCGCGCGGCTGCGGGACCGGAGGGCTTCATCGCCGTCAATGTCATGCGCGCACTGAACCATTACGGAGAATTCGTGCGCCAGGCGTGTGCAAGCGGCGCCAACGCGATCGTCATGGGCGCCGGGTTGCCGCTGGATCTGCCGGAACTGACCCAGGGACAGGATGTCGCGCTGATCCCCATCCTCTCGGAAGAACGCGGCATCGAAGTCTTGCTGCGCAAATGGATGCGCAAGGGCCGCCTGCCCGATGCCATCATCATCGAGCACCCCGGCGAGGCCGGCGGCCATCTGGGGGCGACACGGCTGACCGACGTGACCGATACCCGCTTTGATTTCCGCCGGGTACTGAAGGAAGCGGCGGCGGTAATCAAGCGCCTTGGGCTTTCGGGTGAAAGAATTCCGCTTATACCGGCAGGCGGCATCGGGTCTTTTGCGCGCATCCAGGAACTCCTGGAATGGGGGGCCTCGGCCGTCCAGCTGGGGACGGCCTTTGCCGTGACCGAGGAATGCGACGCCCATCCAAACTTCAAGACCGTGCTGGCCCAGGCCCGTACGGAGGACATCGTGACCTTCATGAGCACGGCCGGTCTGCCCGCGCGGGCTGTCCTGACGCCCTGGCTCAAGCGCTATCTCGCCCGCGAGACGCTGCTGAAATCACGCGCCTGCGAGGATCGCCACGGTTGCGCAAGCCACCTCGAGTGCCTGAGTCACTGCGGCTTCAAGGATGGCAATCCCGATGCGGGACAATTCTGCATCGAAACGCAGCTGGCCGCGGCGGTACGCGGCAACGTCACGCAGGGACTCTTTTTCCGGGGCACGACCGTCCTGCCATTTGGCACCGAGATCCGTCCAGTGCGTGACTTGCTGCATTACCTCCTGACAGGGCTAAAACCGGTGGCGCCAGCCATGCTGGCCTGAGGGGGCGCGTGGAGCACTCCTATTATCTGGACCTGCGGTTCGTGCCGCCAGGCGTCCCGCCGCACAGTCATGCCTATGCCATTTTGCACGAACTGAACCACCACGAGATCCTGAAAATCTGGAGCCCGGATGAACCCACGCTCCTGATCGCGCAGCTCCAGCACCAGATGCGCCACACGCTGCTCACGTCAGTGACCCAAGACGGCAACGGCTGGGCGATAGAGGTGCGCGTCCGCGACGATCAGGAACTCTTGCCCCTGGTTCAGACCCTGCGCCGTGATCATGATCATCTGGACCGGCGTTTCGTGCAGGCCATGCGGCACCTTCAGGCCGGTCAGCTGGCAGAGGGGTTGCTGGGCGTGGCCGAGCTCGAACGCAGCCTGCGCGCGCACATCGCCATGGAAAACGAACTGCTCGCACCCCTTGGCATGCAGGGTGCGCCGCAGGCCACCGACCTCATGCTGCGCGAACACGAGGACCTCCTGATGCAACTTGCCCTCATCGCCGAAATCCGCGACTCGAGCGCCGGGCCTCGCGAGCTCGACACGTGGCTCGGTCTGCTGGCCGCCAGCTTGAACAAGCACGAATCCCGCGAGGAATCGCTGCTGTTCCCGGAATGGACGCGCGTCCTGGCATGCAAACCGGATCAGAGGAAACTGCTGGCGGAAGTGCGTGACCGGCTGGGCGCACTGTCCACACCGGCGTCAGGCACCACGTAACGGCGCGTAGACGACGTAAAAAAGCACCGCCCCGTATTGGGCAAGACTGCCGGCCAGAACGAACAGGTGCCAGATTTCATGGGCGTAACGCCACTTTTCGTCGAAAACGAAGAAGAGGATGCCAACGCTGTAGAACACGCCGCCCGCCACGAGCCATTCCAGCCCACCCATGGACAGATGCCGCATGAGCGGCTCGATGGCGATCACGATCAGCCAGCCCATGATCACATACAGGATCAAAGACAAACGCCGCGTGCGCTGCGGGATGAATTCCTGAACGATACCGAAAACGGCAAGCCCCCACAGCACCCCGAAAAGGGACCAGCCCCAGGGACCGCGCAGGGGTCCCAGCGTAAACGGCGTGTAGGTGCCGGCAATGAGCAGATAGATGGCAACGTGATCCATGCGCTGGAATATTCGTCGCGCACGACCCTCGAATCCATGGTAAAGACTGGAAGCCACATAAAGAAAGACGAGCGTGGCGCCGTAGATGCTGACACCGGCGACGCGCCACGCACCATCGCGCAGCGCTGCGAGCACAATCAGCACGACCATGCCAGACAGCGCAAGCACCCCGCCTACGATATGACTGACGCTATTGAAGATTTCCTTGCGTTGCATGGCCTCCAACCGGCAGCAAAGCTGCTCGCCCTACGGCGACGCGCCCCTTTGGCCAAGCCCGCGAGTGGCGGGCCGACCCTTTGAAGGCAAAGGCGGGGCGCACTCAGCGCGCCCGGGATTCCGTGAAGAAGCGACGTTCCTGATATTCGCCCTTCTTGCCCTCATTGAATGAGGCGACAGGGCGATGGTATCCCATCACGCGCGTCCACACCTCACAGACCTGACGTTCGGATTCCAACAAACCTTCGCCGCTTTTTGCATTGCCTGGATCACGTGCTTCCATTTCTGCGCTCCTCTCATGTGTTGCCGTGTGCCCGGGCCTTGCGGCGCGCCCACGCCTCCTCATCACAACGGGGGCAATAATGATGTTCACCAGCAAGATAGCCGTGCCGCGGGCAAATCGAAAACGTGGGCGTCACCGTGATATACGGGATGCGAAAACGCGTGACCGCGCGTCTGACGAGATCGCGCGCCACGGTGGCGCTGGACAGCTGCTCATTCATATAGAGATGCAAGACCGTGCCGCCAGTGTAGCGGCGCTGCAGATCCTCCTGCCGCTCCAGGGCCTCGAACGGATCGTCCGTAAAGCCGACCGGCAACTGCGAAGAATTGGTGTAATAAGGCTGTTGCGCGCTACCGGCCTGCAGGATACCAGGAAACCGCTGCCGATCCGCCCGCGCAAACCGGTAGGTCGCCCCTTCGGCCGGGGACGCCTCCAGGTTGTACAGATGACCGGTTTCCTCCTGGAACTGGGCCAGCCGGGCCCGGACGTGATCCAGAAAACGGCCGGCGAAGGCATGACCTTCTTCGTGCGCGATGTTCACCCGGTCGGCCGTGAAATTGCGCAGCATTTCATTTAGCCCGTTGACCCCTATGGTCGAGAAATGATTGCGCAACGTACCCAGATAGCGCTTCGTATAGGGGAACAGGCCCTGGTCCATGTAGTCCTGGATCACCTTGCGCTTTATCTCGAGGCTCGCGCGCGCCAGATCGAGATAGCGGTCGAGATCCCGGTAGAGCGCCGCCTCGTCGCCGCGGTGCAGATAGCCAAGGCGCGCACAGTTTATGGTGACGACACCCAGGGATCCGGTCTGCTCGGCCGACCCGAAAAGACCGTTGCCGCGCTTCAGGAGCTCGGTCAGATCGAGCTGCAGGCGGCAGCACATGGAACGGACCATGTGCGGTTCCAGGTCTGAATTGACGAAGTTCTGAAAATACGGAAGACCGTAGCGGGCCGTCAGGGCAAACAGCCGCTCGACATTCTCCCCCTCCCAATCAAAATCCTTTGTCAGATTGTAGGTCGGAATGGGGAAAGTGAATACGCGACCCTTGGCGTCACCCTTCTCCATGACCTCGAGGTAGGCCCGGTTTATCATGGCCATCTCGGGCGCGAGATCTCCATAGGTAAACGGCATTTCCTCCCCGCCGATGACAGGCACCTGGGTGCGCAGATCCTCGGGGCAGGTCCAGTCGAACGTCAGGTTCGTAAACGGTGTCTGTGTGCCCCAGCGCGAGGGAATGTTCAGGTTGTAAATGAGCTCCTGGATACACTGCAGGACCTCGTCATACCGCATGCGGTCCTTGCGTATGAACGGCGCCAGATAGGTATCAAATGAACTGAACGCCTGCGCGCCCGCCCACTCGTTTTGCAAAGTGCCAAGAAAATTGACGATCTGGCCGACGGCGCTCGACAGATGCTTCGGCGGACTCGCCTCGACCTTGTGCGACACGCCATTTAGACCCTCGGCAAGCAGCGTGCGCAACGACCAGCCGGCGCAGTAGCCAGACAACATATCGAGGTCATGAATGTGCAGCGCGCCCTCACGATGCGCCAGGCCGATTTCCTTCGGGTAGACATGGTTCAGCCAGTAGTTGGCGACCACCTTGCCGGAAATGCTCAGAATCAGGCCACCCAGGGAGTAGCCTTGGTTGGCGTTCGCCTGAACCCGCCAGTCACGGCGATCCAGATATTCCTCGACGGTCTCTTCGACCTCGACTTTGACCTTGCCAAGCTCACGCGCCACCCGGCGCTTTTCCCGATAGAGGATATAGGCACGCGCGGTGTCCCGATATCCTTCCACCAGCAGCACATCCTCGACGATGTTCTGGATAGTTTCGATGTCGGGGCTTCCCGGAGGCAGCCGTCCACATGCCATGCTGGTGAGATGGTCGGCCACGTCGCCCCCGAACTCACCCGTCGAACGGCCGGCTCGCAACAACGCATAGCGGATCTTGCTGGCGTCGAAGGGAACGGTGCTGCCGTCACGCTTGCGTACCGCCATTGCGGTATTTTCCGCCATAATCGCTACCCCTTGTTATTAAGGACCGTCCCGCATACTACATCCAGAGGATAGTTGCCCATTGACCTGAATCAAAAATGGCGTTCCGTGTTCGGTTTGGATCGCAGGGGCACTACGGCGGATGCCGCAGCAGAGCCTGTCGCGGCCGACAGGAGGCGGTGAGATGACA
>JAJYHH010000104.1 GCA_021784845.1 Pseudomonadota bacterium | reverse complement strand
CCCCCGGCCCCCACGCCACTTTGCGGGTGTCGGCCACGACGGCAGACTGCTGGCTTGCCGTCTATGATGCGCACGGCCAGCAGCTGGCCTATCAGCTTGTGCATCGCGGACAGGCCGTGCAGGTGGCCGGAACACCTCCGTTTCGGGTGTCCTTGGGCAATCCGGTGGGCATGCGCGTCACATTCGATGGTCATGCCGTGGGCCTGCCCGGGAACGCGCAGCCAGGACAAGTGGTCCACTTACAGGTTGGTTCGCAGCCAGGATAACGAGAATGCATGAGACGACCCAGATAGTGCGACGCAAGAGCCGGCCCATCCGGGTTGGCAGCGTGACGGTGGGGGGCGATGCGCCGATCAGCGTGCAGAGCATGACCAACACCGAAACCACCGATGTGCAGGCCACCGTGGCGCAGATCGGCCGGCTGGTTGCCGCCGGCGCCGATATCGTCCGCGTCTCCGTGCCGAGCATGGAGGCGGCGATGGCCTTCGCCGAGATCCGCAAGCAGGTCGAAGTGCCTCTGGTGACCGACATCCACTTTGATTACAAGATCGCGCTGCAGGTGGCCGAATTCGGGGCCGATTGCCTGCGCATCAACCCCGGCAACATCGGCCGCGAAGACCGCGTAAGGCAGGTCGTCGAAACCGCGCGGGACAAGGGCATCAGCATCCGTGTGGGAGTCAACGCCGGTTCGCTTGAGAAGGATCTGCAGAAGAAATACGGGG
Organism: Pseudomonadota bacterium; assembly: GCA_021784845.1. Classification (GTDB taxonomy): domain Bacteria; phylum Pseudomonadota; class Gammaproteobacteria; order Acidiferrobacterales; family Acidiferrobacteraceae; genus JAJYDN01. The sequence goes on along the minus strand of JAJYHH010000104.1, from coordinate 20,626 downwards.
AGCCGACCGCCGACGCCCTGGTGGAATCGGCCCTGCGTCACATCGAGATCCTCGAACGGCTGAATTTCCGCGAGTACAAGATCAGCGTGAAGGCCTCGGGCGTGGGCATGGCGGTGGAGGCCTACCGCAAACTGGCGGCGTTGACCGAGCAGCCGCTGCATCTCGGTATAACGGAAGCGGGGGCCTTGCGCGGCGGCACGGTGAAGTCGGCCATAGGTCTTGGCATGCTGCTGGCAGATGGCATTGGCGATACGCTGCGCGTGTCGCTTGCGGCCGATCCCGTGGAAGAGGTGAAGGTCGGATTCGAGATCCTAAAGAGCCTGCGGCTGCGCAAGCGCGGGGTGAATCTGATCGCCTGTCCGTCGTGCTCGCGCCAGAACTTCGATGTGATCGCCACCGCGAGCGCGCTCGAGGCACGCCTCGAGGACATCCAGGAATCGATCGACGTCGCGGTGATCGGATGCGTAGTCAACGGTCCAGGGGAAGCCAAGGAAGTGCAGGTGGGGCTTGCTGGCGGATCGCCCAATCTCCTCTACATCGACGGACAGCCCACCGGCAAGGTCAACAACGAAGATCTGGTGGATACCATCGAACGCATGGTGCGTGAACAGCTGAAGGCGCGGGCCGCAGGTGGCGCGACGGCGCCGGTCATCCCCATCAAAGCCCTGTCTTGAGGATCCCTTGAGACGGCAAGTTCCTGGGGTTCGGGGCATCCGGGCCCTGCTACCGGGAGACGCACAAGCGTGGACGGCGGTCGAGTCGTGCGCGCGCGCGGTGTTTGCATCCTACGGGTATCAGGAGATCCGTCTGCCGCTCCTTGAGCACACGGAACTCTACACACGCGCCGTGGGCGAAGTCACAGACATCGTCGAAAAAGAGATGTACACCTTCGTTGACCGCAACGGCGACAGCCTGAGTCTGCGTCCGGAGGGAACGGCTGGGTGTGTGCGGGCCGGCATCGAAGCCGGGGTGTTTCACAATCAGACGCAGCGCTTCTGGTATCAGGGGCCCATGTTCCGTCACGAGCGTCCGCAGAAGGGCCGGTACCGCCAATTCCATCAGCTCGGCGTCGAGGCCTATGGCATGGCCGGTCCGGACATCGAAGCGGAGATGATCCTGCTCGGTGAACGTTTGTGGCGGTCGCTTGGTGTAAAGACCTCGCTGCTCATCAATTCTCTTGGCACGCCCGCGTGCCGCACAGCCTACCGGCAGGCGCTGGTGGACTATCTGGGGCGGCATGTCGCCGATCTCGACGAGGATTCGCGCCGCCGCCTCGAGCGCAATCCGCTGCGTATTCTGGACAGCAAGAATGCAGCGCTCGCGGGGCTGCTCGATGGCGCGCCGAAGCTTGCCGACTACTGGAGCGAGGAGGCGGGCGCGCACTTTCAGGCGCTGACGGACACGCTCGCGAAGGCCGGTGTGGCGTTTACGGTCACGCCGCGGCTGGTGCGCGGTCTGGACTACTATACGCACACGGTCTTTGAGTGGGTGTCCGATGAGCTCGGTGCGCAGGCCACGGTGTGCGCGGGGGGCCGGTATGACGGGCTCGTCGAGGAACTCGGTGGAGCGCCCACGCCGGCGGTGGGCTTTGCGCTCGGCCTCGAGCGCCTGGTGACACTGGTCACGCGGTGGCCCGAAACGGCGTCGCTCGACGTGTTCGTCGTGACCGAGCCGCCGGCACGCCGCCAGGCGATGTCGCTTGCGGAGGCATTGCGGGAACAGGGATATGCGGTCGAGGTGTATCTGGGCCCGGCCGGGGTGAAGAGCCAGCTCAAGCGGGCACAGGGCGCGGGCGCGCGCATGACGATCCATGCCCACGCCGACGGAATCGAATGCGGCAAGGCGGGTGGAGCGGAGGCGCGGATTGTCTGGGGCGAGGCGATTCCGGCGATTGTCGCCCGGCTGACAGAATCAGGGGGGAAGAAATGAGCAGCGACGACAGCGACATCGAACGCATCAAGGAGTTTGCGAGCCGTCACGGCCATCGCGTGGTCTACGGATTGTTCGCACTGCTCATCGCCGCCGGTGGCGGCTATTTTTACTGGCGCTATCAGGCGCGGCAGGTTGCCTACGCCGCCGGCCTTTACAATGAGATGCTGGGCGCGACCATGCAGCACCGTTATGGGCTGGCTACGGTGGCTGGCACGAAACTCGAAAAACATTACGCGTCGACGCCCTATGCGGGTCTGGGTGCCCTGCTGCTTGCGCGGGTTGCCAACGATCAGAACAAGGTGCCCGAGGCGATGGCGGCGTTGCGGTTTGCGGCCCATCATGGGCGTCCGCATGTGGTTCAGACGGTCGCGCGGTTGCGCCTGGCGGCCCTGCTTGTAGCCGCAGGACATCCCCGTCAGGCCTATCACTGGACGCGCATCGGCAGACAACCGGGCTTTCAGGGGCAGGTGTTGGCCCTGCGTGGCCAGATTCTGGCCGCCGAACATCATCTGCATCAGGCGGCGCAGGCCTATACCCGGGCCATTGCCCTGACCTCGAAAAAGTCGCCCATGCGCCAGCTGCTTGAGCTCGAACGCGCGCAACTGGCGGTGGCATCATGAGAATCCTTGCGCTCGTCGTGACGGCCCTGTTGTTGTCGGGCTGCGGCCTGGGCGGGCTTTTCGGGAACGGGCACAGCAATCTGGCGCCGCCGGCCAAGCTTACGCATTTCAAGGCGCGGCTCGCCGTGCACACGGTCTGGTCGCACGACACGGGCAACGGCACCGGTGGCTACGATCTGGATCTGCAGCCGGCTCTGGCCGACGGCGTCGTCTATGTGGCAAGCGAGGGAGGGCGGGTCGCCGCCTATGCAGCGGTTACGGGCCACCAGCTCTGGAGCCATCATCTGGCGCACCGGATCACGGGCGGTGTCGGCGTGGGCCAGGGGCTGGTCGTGGTGGGCACGCGGCGGGGCCGGGTGATCGCGCTCACGCAGGCGCATGGGGCCGTCGTCTGGCAGGCGCAGGCACCAAGCCAGGTGTGGGCGCCGCCGACGGTCGCGCCCGATGCGGTCTACGTGGCCACCCTGGACGGACGTGTCAGCGCCTTTGGTCTGCGCCACGGGCGCAGGCTCTGGGAGGCTTCGCACGTCCAGCCCCCATTGCAGCTGTATCGCAGTGCGCGCCCCGTGGAGAAAGGCGGCGTGCTGTATGAGGGCTATGCCAATGGCGAGGTCGTCGCGCTGCGGCCCGAAGACGGCCAGCGGTTGTGGACGGGCCTCATTGCCCCGCCACGCGGCGGTGACGAGATCGCGCGGCTCGTCGACGTGGGCACGCCCATCGTCTCTGGAAATCTTGTCTACGCCGACAGCTATCACGGCAACGTGACGGCGATGAGTGTGCACTCGGGACGCATCCTGTGGAGTCATCCGCTGTCGAGCGACCGCGATATGGCGCTCGGCGCGAGCACGCTCTACGTGGTCGCGTCGGATAGTCGTGTGGTGGCGCTGTCGAATGCAACCGGTGGCACGGTCTGGGGCCAGAAGGTCCTTTTGCATCGGCGACTCGGTGCGCCGGCGCTGGTGGGGCCGGCCGTGGTGGCGGGTGATTACGCAGGTTATGTCCAGTGGCTGTCGCGCCGCACAGGCAAACTGATGGCGCGCTACGAGGCGAGTGACGAGGCGATTCGCGCCGCGCCGCTCGTGGCGCCTGTCGCCGGGCGGCTGCCTTATGTCATCGTGCTCTCGACCGGTGGCAAACTCACGGCCCTGCGATTCAAGCCCAGGGGCCAACAGGGCGGAGATTGAAAAACACGGTACGCGCGCCCTGGTCGCTGCCACCAGGACTGCCTCCTTGCCTCCCCCGCCGTGGTACGTGCGCCGCGTCTGCCGGGTATGAGCGGGTGATCGGGGTTTTGCGGGAACGGAGTCTATGAAACCGGTCGTAGTGCTTGTCGGACGCCCCAATGTCGGTAAATCCGCGCTGTTCAACGCGCTTACGCGCAGCCGGCAGGCGCTCGTCGCGGATATGCCGGGGCTTACGCGCGACCGCCAGTACGGTGAGGGGCGGGTGGGTGGCCGCCCGTGCCTTGTGGTCGACACAGGCGGACTTGTCGACGACGCCGATCCGATGACGACGCTCATCATGGGGCAAACGCGGGTGGCCATGGCCGAGGCGGATGTCGTCATCTTCGTGACGGACGGGCGCAGTGGGCCGATGCCGCTCGATTTTACCATTGCCGGCCAGTTGCGCAGCCTGAACCGGCCTGTCGTGCTTGCCGTCAACAAGACCGAAGGGCGCGATGCCGACATGGCGGTCGCCGAGTTTTACGCGCTCGGCATGGGTACGCCGATCGCGGTGTCAGCGACCCACCACCAGGGTGTTGACGCGCTGATGGCAACAGCGCTTGCCTCGTTTCCGGTCGAAGAAGAGGCGGCGCCCGCAGGGCCTGGTATTCGCATCGCGCTCGCCGGGCGGCCCAATGTCGGCAAGAGCACCCTGACCAACGCGCTGCTCGGCGAAGAGCGGGTCGTAGTCTTCGATGTTCCGGGCACCACGCGCGACAGCATCCACATTCCGTTCGAGCGGGCCGGCAAGCCCTATGTGCTGATCGACACCGCCGGTGTGCGCCGGCGCAGCCACGTCGAAGATCCGCTCGAACGCTACAGCGTCGCCAAGACTCTGCAGGCGATTGATGAAGCGCACGTGGTACTGCTCATCCTTGATGCGCGCGAGGAGGTCAGCGACCAGGATGTGAGTCTCGCCGGACTGATTCTGCATCGCGGTCGCGCCATCGTGCTCGTCGTCAATAAATGGGACGGACTGGAGGGGGCGCGGCGCGAATGGATCAAGAGGGAATTACAGCGCAAGCTGCCTTTTCTGTCCTTTGCACCGCCGCACTTCGTGTCGGCTCTGATGGGTTTGCATATCGGTCCGCTCTTTGATGCAGCCGACCGGGCCTATCAGTCAGGCGGTCGCGTGCTGCCAACGCCCAAACTGAACGCGGTCTTGAGAGAGGCCGTGGCGGCCACGCCGCCGCCCATTGTGCGCGGCCGGCGCATCAAGCCGAAATTTGCCCACCAGGGTGGCAAACACCCTCCGCGCGTCATCGTTCATGGCAATCTCGTCAGCGAAACGCCCGAGGCGTGGCGACGCTACCTTGCGCAGCGCATCCGCGAGCGCTTCCATCTGGAGGGCACGCCCGTGGAGATCGAGTTTCGCGAAGGGGAAAATCCCTTTGCGCAGCGCGGCAAGCCGGCACCCACCGCCCGGGAGGAGGCCCGCCGCCGCCGCCAGCGCCGCTTCCTCAAGAATCACTACGGCTGATCACCTGCACCGAAAGTCTGCCCTCGGCCAGGCGCACGTCGAGGATCTCGCCTGGCTGCACGTCGGCTGCGCGGCGGATGATGTGCGTGCCGCGGCTGGCGATGGCGTAGCCGCGCGCGAGCACCTGGGCGGGACCGACCAGGGCGAGCGCCTGGGAGGCCTGCGCAAGCCGGGCCCGGTGCGCGCGCGTGATCTCCCGGGCGGCCCGCACAAGGCGCGCACCCAGGGGATCTGCGCGCAACCGCAGTTGCTCCCACGCGGCGCGGGGATGATGCCGGACCAGCCGTTCGCGGCTCGCCTGCAGGCGCTGCCGGTCATGCCGCAGCCGGGCCGACAGGCGTTCGGCGAGGGCGTGGCGCAGACGGGTCAGACGCAGGCGGCCGTCGGTTAAACGGCGCAAAGGTGAATGCGCAGCCAGGTGCTGGTGGTGTTGCAACCAGCGGTGACGCAGGCGGTCGAGGTGATGGGGCAGTGCCAGGCGCAGGCGACGGCGCAGATCGTCCAGGCGCTGGTTGCGCTCGGCGAGCGCGCGTTCAGCCAGGCGCGCAAGGCGGGCACAGGCCTGGGCGCGGCGGACCTTCCACAAGGCCTGATCGGGACTCAGCAGTTCGGCGGCGGCAGTGGGCGTGGCGGCGCGCTGATCGGCGACCAGGTCTGCGATGGTGACATCGATCTCGTGACCGATGCCGGTGACGATCGGCAGGTGACTGGCGGCCATGGCGCGCGCGACGATTTCTTCGTTGAATGGCCACAGATCCGCAAGCGAACCGCCGCCGCGGGCGAGCAGGATGACGTCGCAGTCGGCCCGGTCGCTTGCCAGGCAGAGCGCCTCGGCGATGCGCGGGGCGGCGTCGGTTCCCTGTACGGGCACGGGATACAGGCGCAGAGCGATGGCAGGAAAACGCCGCTTCAGGGTGATCAGAATATCGTGCAACGCGGCGCCATCGGGAGAGGTGATGACCGCGATGCGGCGGATCAGGCGCGGTATCGGCCGCTTGCGTTCGGGCGCGAACAGGCCTTCGGCGGCGAGGCGCTGTTTCAGAAGTTCGAAGGCACGGCGCAGCGCGCCTTCACCGGCATCTTCCATTTCCTCGATGATGAGCTGAAATTCGCCCCGGCCCTCATAGAGGCTGACGCGCGCCCGTACGCGGACACGCAGGCCATTGGCGGCAAGACAGCAGAGCCGCTGTGCCCCCCGAAAGAGAGCGCAGCGGACCTGTGCCCGCTCGTCTTTCAAGACGAAATACATATGGCCCGAGGCCGGCCGGGACAGGTCGGCGATTTCACCCTCGACCCAGACGCGGCCCCAGTGATCCTCAAGGAGCGTGTGCACCTCCTGATTGAGGCGGGCGACGGTATAGACGGTTGCGCGCGGCGCGGAGGCCATCGAGGGATCCTTCATGCGGGTACCATACCCCGAAACGCCGTGGCGGCGAAATCAGAAGGGTGGCGCATCCCCGGGCCACGGGCGCAGGGGCGGCATGCGGTAGGTGGGCGGGTAGAATGGGTGCGCGCGGCGGTTGGCGGCGTACTGTTCCGCGGCCAGACGGCACTGGAGCCGCGCCTGGTGCGCGACGCGTGTGGCTTGACGGAAATGGCCGCTTGCCTGAAGGCGTGTGGCCCGAAGGAGCAGGTGGGGAGTGGAACTCCACAGAAAGCCCCGCGTGCGTGCGGCGCGGGCAGCCGTCTGGGCGGCGCGGATCGCGGCGCGCGCCTGGCGTGCCGGGGGCACGGTGTGGCGGGAAAAGGTGGCGCAGCCTGCGAGCAGAGCGGCCAGGCATGCGGTGAGCCGGTATCGCATGGACATCGTTCCTAGACGGGGTGTGATCGATTGTTTCCCTACCATTTATGGCTTAGCAGGTCATGGCGGGAAAGCAAGGCGCAAGGGTGCTCCCCGCACGGCGCGGGCGTTTACGTCTTTTGGGCAAGTGCGTATAATGGGGCATGCGTATCGTCCAAGAAGCCTTGACGTTTGACGACGTCCTCCTCCTGCCCGACCATTCAACCGTTTTGCCGCGCGATGTGGATCTCCATACGCGGTTGACCAGGCAGATCCGCCTGAACATTCCTCTGTTGTCGGCGGCCATGGATACGGTCACAGAAGCGCGGGCGGCGATTTGTCTGGCTCAGGAAGGTGGGCTTGGCATCATCCACAAGAATCTGACCGCCGCACGCCAGGCCGACGAAGTGCGGCGGGTCAAGAAATTTGAAAGCGGCGTGATCAGCGATCCCATCACGGTGACTCCGGATGTGACGGTGAAGGCGGTGTTGAGTCTCATGCGCCAGCATCACATCTCGGGCGTGCCGGTGACGCGGGATGGACGGCTCGTCGGTATCGTCACAAGCCGGGACCTGCGTTTCGAGAGCCGCTATGGCGAACCGGTCGAGCGCATCATGACGCCCGAGGAGCGGCTCATCACCGTGAAAGAAGGGGCGTCGCGGGAGGAGATCCTGCGTCTCTTCCATCATCATCGCATTGAAAAGGTTCTGGTGGTGGACGATGATTTTCGCCTGAAGGGCCTCGTGACGGTCAAGGATGTGCAGAAATCGACGGAGAAGCCCAATGCCGTCAAGGACGGCAAGGGACGGCTCCTGGTTGGTGCGGCAGTCGGGGTCGGGGCCGGCACGGAAGAGCGTGTGGAGCGCCTGCTCGAGGCCGAGGTGGACGTTCTGGTGGTCGATACCGCGCATGGGCACTCGCAGGGCGTGCTCGATCGCGTCCGCTGGATCAAGAAACACTATCCCGATGCGCAGGTCATAGGCGGCAATGTGGCAACCGGCGACGGCGCGCGCGCGCTCGTCGATGCCGGTGCCGATGCCGTCAAGGTGGGGATCGGGCCGGGTTCGATCTGCACCACGCGCATCGTGGCAGGTGTCGGTGTGCCACAGATCACGGCCATCGACAATGTCGCGGAGGCCTTGCAGGCATCCGGTACGCCGCTGATCGCCGACGGCGGCATCCGTTTCTCCGGAGACGTGGCCAAGGCGCTGGCGGCGGGCGCGCACACGGTGATGATCGGCAGTCTTTTCGCCGGGACAGACGAGACGCCGGGTACCGTCGAGCTGTATCAGGGTCGCTCCTACAAGACCTACCGGGGCATGGGGTCGCTTGGCGCCATGCAGGAGGGGTCCAGCGACCGCTATTTCCAGGAAGACGGGGCACCGGACAAGCTCGTGCCGGAGGGTATCGAGGGTCGTGTGCCCTATCGTGGGTCGCTGGTCAACATCATCTACCAGTTGATGGGCGGAGTGCGCTCCAGCATGGGCTACACCGGCAGTCGTGATCTCGAATATCTGCGCAGCCATGCGAAGTTCGTCCGCATCACGGGCGCGGGGGTGCAGGAAAGCCACGTACATGACGTCACCATCACCAAAGAACCACCCAACTACCAGCGTGGCTGACAACAGCGGCAAGGGCTCCGGGGACGAGGCGCGCGCCGAGCGCATCCTGATCGTCGATTACGGTTCCCAGTACACCCAGCTGATCGCGCGGCGCGTGCGTGAGGCGGGGGTCTACTGCGAGATTCAGCCGTGGAACACGACCAGCGAACGCGTACGGGAGTTTCACCCGCGCGGCATTATCCTCTCCGGGAGTCCGGAATCGGTCAACGTCGAAGGGACGCCCCGGGTGGCGGCCGGGATTTTTGACGCCGGCGTGCCGCTGCTTGGCATCTGTTACGGGATGCAGGTTCTGGCCGCGCAGCTGGGCGGACAGGTGGCTGCGGCACCGCATCGGGAATACGGGCATGCGCGGGTGCGACCGCTCGCCGCCTCGCCGTTGCTCGACGGACTGAATGACGGCTCCGGGGGTGATCGCTACCTCGACGTGTGGATGAGCCACGGCGACCGCGTTGAGGTGTGCCCGCCGGGTTTTGTGGCCATTGCCGAGAGTGACAATGCGCCGCTGGCGGCCATCGCCGACGAAAAGCGCCGGTATTATGGTCTGCAATTTCACCCGGAAGTCACCCATACACGCCAAGGGCAGCGAATCATAGAGCGTTTCGTGCACGATATCTGCGGATGCGCGCGCCAGTGGAATGACATGGCGATCGTCCAGGAGATCGAGGCCGACATCGCCGCACGGGTCGGTGAGGAGGAGGTCGTGCTGGCCCTGTCGGGCGGTGTGGATTCCTCGGTCGTGGCGCTTTTGCTGCACCGTGTCATCGGGCGCCGCCTGACCTGCGTGTTCGTGGATAACGGTCTGTTGCGCTTAAATGAAGGCGACCAGGTGATGGAGACTTTTGCCAGTCATCTGGGTGTGCATGTGGTGCGCGTGCGGGCTGAGCGGCGGTTTCTCGACGCACTGAAGGGTGTGGCTGATCCCGAGGCCAAGCGCAAGGTGATCGGGGAGACTTTCATCCGGGTATTCGAGGAAGAGGCGCACAAGTTGCCTGGCGTACGATGGCTCGCGCAGGGCACGATCTATCCGGATGTGATCGAGTCGGCAGGCGCCCCCGGCGGCCGGGCCCGTGTCATCAAGTCCCACCACAATGTCGGTGGATTGCCCGAACGCATGCACTTGAAGCTGCTTGAGCCGCTGCGCATGCTGTTCAAGGACGAGGTGCGGCGGATCGGGCTGACGCTCGGGTTGCCGGCGGCCATGATCAACCGTCATCCCTTTCCGGGACCGGGTCTGGGCGTGCGCATTCTCGGCGCCATCGAGCCCGGCTATGCGGATATTTTGCGTCAGGCCGATGCAGTCTTCATCGAGGAGCTGCGCAAGGCGGGTTATTACGAGCGGGTAAGCCAGGCGTTTGCCGTGTTTTTGCCGGTGCGCTCGGTCGGCGTCGTCGGTGACGGGCGCGCCTACGAGTTTGTGATCGCACTGCGCGCGGTCGAGACGGTGGATTTCATGACGGCGAACTGGGCGCACTTGCCGCATGAGCTGCTCGGCCGCGTATCAAACCGCATCATCAACGAAGTGCGCGGTGTAAGCCGCGTCGTCTACGATATTTCCGGCAAGCCACCGGCCACAATCGAGTGGGAGTGACGGGTATCCGAAGCGGCACGAATTTAATCAGCACTATCAGTGACTTGCGGATTTTTTTGACGATCACTTCGTATACATCGTCAATTGCGCGGATTTTCAATGATAAGCGATTGATGTAGAAAGGCTTCCAGCCTGCCATATGTCGGGAGTTCGGGCACGCAGCGTGAATATTTGACGGTAAACCTGACGGTAGATTTGCTCTTGAAATATTGGTGTCTGCATTTACCGTCGTACCCGTGTGGCTTCAGATGGTAAAAACAAGGCTCAAGTCTGAAATGCTGTTGATGGGATCATACCGCCATTGCCGAAGCCAGGAACGAAGCGGGCTTGAGGACATTATCGCCCGACCGGTCCAATGTACGAAACCAGCCCAGGTAGCTCTCCAGATATTTCGTCGCTACACCCTTGAATCGAACCATCCAACCCTTGAGCCGGCTGTCGAAAGCGTTGACGTTCTGGACGTGGAATACCCGCTCGATTACGCGCACGCCAGCCGCGAGATTGACCGGCCGATGCGGCACATTCATACGCTTGGCGACGGCCGCGAGTGTTTTGCTGCTGTCCGTACACAGGATCGCGTCCGACGCGAGACGCCATTCCATCACCTTCGTAATCGTGTCCGCGTTGTCCGCCTCAAGGCGAGTGGACAACGTCGCGCCCGAGCGGTCACGCACAACCAGGATCGGCACCTGCTCCTTCGACAATCCGCGCTTCTTGGCTTTGCCGCCGCGCTTCCTTGGTTTTCGGTCCACCACCTTCTTTCCTTTGTTCGACTCCAGCATGTAGGTCTGATCCGCCTCGACAAGACCATTAAGCTTCTTGGCCTGAATGGATTGCTGCGTCTCCAGGAACCGGTGCCGCCAGCGGAACGCGGTGTCGTGGCAGATGCTCAGCCGGTCGGCCACCCCATCCAGCGTCAGTCCGTCGATCAACGCCTGCATGTGCGCGGCCCACTTGCCGCGCTGATGCAGCCTGGCCAGCGGGGTGCCGGTCAGGGCGTTGAAGGTCCGGCGGCAACCCTTGCACCGGTAGCGTTGCAGTCCGTTTGCCGAGCCGTTCCGGACACGATGATGGCTACCGCAATGCGGGCAGCCGGTCGATTCGTCCATTCTGGACTCGATGATCTCGACGGCTCGAACACGCCCGGCCATCTGGTCGATCTCGGCCCGGATGGTTTTAAGTTCGTTCGGGCTCAGGGCGTGCAGCACCTTCTTCAGCGCCAACATCTCTCGGGAGACGCTGAATAAATCACGTTTTCAGACGTCTCCAACTTTATGTTTGTCCCGAGGCTCGCATTTTCTGAGCGCACCTCGTACTTTCGCCACTTTTCCGGGGGTATTTCCCCCTTTTCTGCTTTCAGGGCGCAACTTGGCTGTCAGCCGCCAATAACCATCGGCGCGCCAGCACCAGGTTGGCGAAGCCAAACAGCGTGAACAACTGCGCGGTGTTCTTCGCCAACCCGCGATAGCGTGTCTTGCGGTGACGGAACAGATTCTTCACCACATGAAATGGATGCTCTACCTTGGCTCGGATGCTGGCCTTGGCCTGTTCCAGTTTCTCCATCATCTCCCCCAGCGGGCTGCGATCCAGTGCCCGGCGTTTGCCGGGGCGCATGGCGATATGCCAGTTCACCGGCGTTTCCAGATGCTCTTCCCGCTTTTCGATGCCTTGATAGCCCGCATCCCCGAACGCGTCCGTTTCCTCGCCATGCAGTAGCGTTTGCGCTTGGGTGATGTCGCTGACGTTGGCTGCCGTGCCCACCACGGTATGCACCAGCCCGCTGTTCGCATCCACGCCGATATGCGCCTTCATGCCGAAGTGCCACTGGTTGTCCTTCTTGGCTTGGTGCATTTCGCTATCCCGCTTGCCGTCTTTGTTCTTGGTCGAGGGCGGCGCCGCGATCAGCGTGGCGTCAACGATCGTGCCGGCGCGCATGAACAACCCCTGTTCGGCCAGACGGGCGTTGATGGCGGAGAAGATGGCCGCTGTCAATTGGCGCTCTTCCAGCAGGTGGCGGAACTTGAGCAGCGTGGCGGCGTCCGGTGCGGATTGACGTCCCAGGTCTATCCCCACAAAGCGGCGGATCGCCTGGCTGTCGTACAGCGCATCTTCGATGCCTTCGTCGGAAAGCCCGAAGCACTGCTGCGCGATGTACATGCGCAAAATGAGATTCAGCGGTGTGGTTGGTCGCCCGCGACCGTCGTTGACCGGATAGTGCGGCGCGAGGGTTGCGATCAGGCGCGCCCAAGGGGTGATCGCTTCGATCTCGTCCAGAAATCGATCTCGGCGGGTCTGTTTCTTCTTGCTCGCGTATTCCAGTTCAGAAAAACTCGTTTGCATTGCCGATTTACCCCCGTCCGTTGCCTTGCACATATTTTCTCAATTTACGACCAGATTGTGGGAATAAATCCGCGTTTCCCTCGGGTTCGCATGGCTCGCTCCTTGTCAGTGAACGAGTTCAGTTTACCGAACACCAGGCTCAAATCCTGAGCCTCGTACCGGACATCAACAGCATTTCAGACTTGAGCCAAAAACAAACAAGAGCGACAAGGAGCGTCGGCGCGTTAACTGATGGCCAGCTTGACCGGCTTGCCAACGCGGCTGAGCATTTCCATCGGCGTGTCGATGGTGAATTCGGCCGTTTTGCTGTTCACCAAGTCGGGCACGCGCGGGCGCAAAGCCATCAGAATTTCGGCCGCTTCGGCTTGCTTCAGGTGATGCTCGGCAATCCAGGTGGACAGCTCGTCCATCAACTGCTGCTTCAACAACTGCGTCCCAGCGCGCTTCCAGCTGGAATCCATGGTAAATGGCCGTCTATGATGACCTGCCGGTCTCCTGTTGAATGGTATTCAAACAGGTGCTATTATCAGACCTGTATTCAGGACAGGTGGAGACGCCCATGAGCATCAAATTTTCCGAGGATCTGGTTCCGCTCACGGACCTCAAGGTCAACCCGGGTCGCGTGGTGAAGCATACGACGGAGGTGCACCGCCCCGTGCTCCTCACCAGCCGCGGCCGGGGAGTGGCGGTGGTGCAGTCAGTCGCTGACTACGAAAATGCTGAAGAGGAGCGTGCTTTCATGCGCGCGGTCGTAGCGGGCCTGTCCGATTTGGATGCGGGGCGCGAGGTTTCCCTTGCCAAAGCCAAAGCTCGACTCGGTCTGAAATAGGCAATGTCCCGGATGCGCATCAGCTTTACCGAGTCCGCGCTCAGTGATCTTGAAGCGATGCAGGCCTGGTATGCGGAGCAAGGCGTGCCTGATGTCGGTGCAAGGCTGGTGGTGGAAATATTCCAGCGGATTGGTGCCCTCGTCGAACACCCGGACATCGGAAGGGTGGTACCCGAATTCGGACAGAACTTCCTGCGGGAACTCATCCAGCCACCGTTTCGTATCGTGTATCGGCGCAGTCCCAATCAGATTCAGGTGGTCCGGGTCTGGCGCAGTGAACGCCTGCTACGTCTTCCACCGGATGTCAGCAAATGACGATGTATGTGCTCAGCTGCAATCGGTTGCGAGATATGCTTCGGCGAGCTTGTGTATCTCGTAATGGTGTTCCGGTTCATCATTTACTGCGCAGCAAGTATCGATGTTTTTCGCTCAATTCTTCCCTCAAGGAGAAACGAACTGTGCGACAAATATGATGTCAGCTGAGAAATACGAATCCTTCCGGCATCCGAAATCTATCGTCATGGATAATGATCGCCGGGTACCGAGTCCATGACTGAACGCGATCCATTGTTAGAGTTGAAGGCTGAAAACGCCCGCTTGATCGCTCTGCTGGAAGCGAACGGCATTCAATGGTGCGCGCTGCCTGAGCATGTAGTACCACCCGTTTCGACGCCGGAGTCCTCGCAGCTTTCCACGGACGAGAAGGTGGCGCTGTTTCGCCGGTTATTCCGGGGGCGCACGGAAGTCTACTCGATCCGGTGGGAAAGTAAGACTTCGGCCAGATCGGGTTACTCGCCGGCCTGCGCCAATGAATGGCGAACGGGTGTCTGCGAGAAGCCGCGAATTAAGTGCGGGGACTGTGGCAGCCGCCTACTGATCCCGCTATCGGATGCAGTCCTGTACGACCATCTTGCCGGCAAGCATACAGTCGGCGTCTATCCTCTACTGGAGGACGACACCTGTCATTTTCTCGCCATCGATTTCGACGAAGCCGAGTGGAGAGAAGATGCTCAGTCCTTCGTGCAATCCTGTACCGAACTCGGTGTCCCGGCGGCGCTCGAGATTTCACGATCCGGAAAAGGAGCGCACATCTGGGTATTTTTCGCTGGCCGGGTGCCGGCGCGCGATGCCCGCCGTCTGGGCACGGCCATCATCAGCCATACCTGCTCGCGCACCCGGCAGTTGAAGCTTGCGTCCTACGACCGCCGGTTCCCCAATCAGGATACGATACCCAAGGCTGGTTTTGGCAATCTGATCGCCTTGCCGCTGCAGAGAATACCCCGTGAGAACGGTTGCAGCGTATTTGTCGATAGTGAGCTGCGTCCGTTTGACGATCAATGGGCATTCCTCACTTCAGTCCAGTCAATGGAACCGCACGACATCGAGCCAACCATTTTGCGTGCTACGGGTGGGGCACATCCAATGGATGTCACATTCATCGGCGAAGAGGATCTGGCGAAGCCTTGGCTGCGTTCGACGCCGTCAACGGTAAAGTTGTCTGGGTCTTCTATGCCCAAGTCGCTCACCGTGACCTTGGCTAATCTCATCTACTTCGAGAAGGCGCAGTTGCCACAGGCGCTGGCGAACCGCCTGATCCGCCT
This sequence comes from Pseudomonadota bacterium, assembly GCA_021784845.1. Classification (GTDB taxonomy): domain Bacteria; phylum Pseudomonadota; class Gammaproteobacteria; order Acidiferrobacterales; family Acidiferrobacteraceae; genus JAJYDN01. The sequence goes on along the minus strand of JAJYHH010000104.1, from coordinate 5,611 downwards.
CGCCGCGTTCCAGAACCCTGAGTTCTACAAGGCGCAGGCGATGCGGCTGTCGGTCTGGGATAAACCGCGCGTGATCGGCTGTGCCGAGAACTATCCGCAGCACATTGCCTTGCCGCGCGGTTGCCTGGATGCTGCGCAGGAATTATTGAGAGACAACGGTATCTGCTGCGAGCTGCGTGATGAGCGGTACGGCGGCGAGCCGCTGGACGTCACCTTCGCCGGCAAGTTGCGCCCGTATCAGCAATCGGCAGTTGCGGAAATGCTGATCTATGATATTGGCGTGCTGTGCGCGCCAACCGCCTTCGGCAAGACGGTCACCGCGGCAGCGATGATCGCCAGCCGTGGGGTGAACACTCTGGTGCTGGTGCACCGATCGGAGTTACTCAAACAGTGGCAGGAGCGTCTGCGGGCTTTTCTTTGCCTCGGCAAGGGTGCGATCGGCGCGATCGGTGGCGGCAAGGCCAGGCCCACAGGGAAGATTGATATCGCGGTGATGCAGTCTCTGTCACGGCAGGGTGAAGTGAATACGTTGGTCGAGAGCTACGGCCATGTCATCGTGGACGAATGCCACCATATCGGTGCGGTGTCGTTTGACGCCATTCTGAAGCGCACCAAGGCGAAATACGTGCTCGGCCTCACCGCCACGCCGATCCGTCGCGACGGTCAGCAACTGATCATCTTCATGCAATGTGGACCGATTCGGCACACGGCGGCAAAATCTGCCGGTGCTCCGCATGACCTGGAGGTGGCGCCGTATTCGCTGCATACGTGCATCAACCTGCCGCTCGAAGCCGGAATTCAGGATGTGTTCCGGCACCTCGCCAACGATCAGGGCCGAACAGCCGCCATTGCGGGTGAAATCGGACGCGCCTTCAGCCAAGGCCGGAAGGTGCTGGTGCTGACCGAGCGTACCGACCATTTCGAAGCCATTTCGGCGGCTCTGGACGGAGAAGTTCCACAACTGTTTGTTCTGCACGGCCGGATGTCACGGAAGCAGCGAGCGGCACTGATTGAGAAACTTGATTCTCTACCCTCGGAAGCGCCGCGCGTACTGCTCGCGACCGGCAGGCTGGTCGGGGAGGGATTCGACCATCCGCCGCTGGATACATTGGTGTTGGCGATGCCGGTGTCATGGAAAGGTACTTTGCAGCAGTACGCTGGCCGGCTGCATCGGGAGCATGCCAACAAGTCCGACGTGCGGATCATCGATTTCGTGGACACGGGCCACCCGGCGCTGCTGCGGATGTGGGATAAGCGCCGACGCGGATACGCGGCCATGGGGTATCGAATCGGCGAATGACTTGCCTTTGATCGAATCGCATGGCCTACACGGAAAGTGAATCGTGATGAGCGAATACCAGTACTATGAATTCGTTGCCATCGACACGCCACTGACCCCGAAACAGATGGCGGAACTGCGCGCGTGCTCGTCTCGCGCCAGCATTACCCAAACCAGCTTCGTCAATGATTACCAGTGGGGCGATCTCAAGGGCGATCCTGTCGACTGGATGCGGCGCTACTTTGATGCTCACGTCTATGTAGCCAACTGGTGTACTTGCCTTGTGTACTTGCGTGTGCCGAAAAGTGTGTTCGATGCCGAGACCCTCCGGGTCTTCAAGACCAAAACCGTTTTCTCGGTTGTGCAGACGCATTGGCTGCTTGAATGGGGGCTGAACGAGAGTGACAACTACGATCGCTTTGCCGAAGAGGATGGGCGAGGCTGGATGGGCAGGCCGACGTCATTGCGTGACGAGCTGCTGCATGGCGACATGCGCCCGCTCTATCTCGGCTGGCTGGCCGGCGTGAGCGCTGGCGAGGTTGACGAAAAGGCCGTTGAGCCTCAGCCGCCGCCCGGACTTTCCAGGCTAACCGCTGCCCAGCAGGCGCTGGCGGAATTTCTGGAAGTCGATATGGATCTGCTGGCCGCCGCCAGGCTCTCTGACCAGCAAGGTTCAAAACCCGATACCGAGAGCGACGCGGAACGGGATGTCTGGATCGCCGCGCTTCCTGCGGCGGAGAAAACCGCGATGCTCAAACTGCTGTTGACCGGGCATGCGCCGCGGGCCGAGCGTGAGCTGAAATTACGTTTCCTGGCCTGGCAGCGCGAACAACAGCCGGGTGCAAAGCAGGAAACGCGGCGGCGCACGGTCGCAGAGCTTCAGAAACTGGCGGCGTCTGCTGCCGAAACGAGAAAAAGGCAGGAAGTAGTACGGCGCAAAAAGTCTGAGGCCGAGCGGCAGGTCAAACGGGAAACCTACCTGCGCACGCTCGCAGCCGATTTCGACAGGTATTGGCAGGCTGCCGACAAACAGGCTGAACGTGGCATCGCGTCTGCCTACGACGAGGTAAAGCGTGCGCTCGTCGATCTATCCGATGCCTATGCGCTGTGCGCAGCCCGAGCCGACTTCGATCGGAAGCTGGTTCAGTTCATAGCCCGGCATGGAAAACGCGGCGCCTTGGTTTGGCGCCTTGCCGATGCAGGTCTTTGGAAGTAGTCTGCGCGATGATGAAAGCGAAAAAAAAGACGATGAAACTCACCGCGAAATACCTGGATAAACTCATCGAGGAGGCGACCACGGATGCCTACAACGAGTCGGAGCAGGCTGGCGGATTCTTCGCCATGATCGAAGAGAACCTCACCCTGCCATTCACGACCCAGTTGCTTGGGTAGGCAGTGACGGTGGCCAAGATCGATCTCACCAGGCGAGACCAAATCGTCGCTATTTGCGTGCACGGAAAATCAACTCAAGCAATCCCAATCCTCGATCTGCCGATGCCTGATCCGCCGACAGAGGGGGCGGAATGGATTGACGCTTACCGCCGCTGGTGCAGGAATTGATTGAAGTGGTCAGTCGTTCAGCGCGTCAACCGATGGCCAGCTTGACCGGCTTGCCGACGCGGCTGAGCATTTCCACCAGCGTGTCGATGGTGAACTTGGCCGTTTTCTTGTTCACCACGTCGGACACGCGCGGACGCGAAACCATCAGAATCTCGGCTGCCTCGGCTTGCTTCAGGTGATGCTCGGCAATCCAGGTGGACAGCTCGTCCATCAACTGCTGCTTCAGCAATTGGGTGTCGTTGATCTGCTTGCGAGAGGCCGCTTGCAAGCGCTTGGCCTCGGCGGGTGCGAAACCAAGCTCCAGGAAGAGGTTCGTTCCCGGCTTCGTCACATGGCGGATTTCGGTGTCGATCTTCATTTTCGTGCCTTTCTCGTGTTGGCCACGGCGCGATAACGCGCCTCGGCAATGCCCTTGTCCTGCTTGCTGGTCGCCTGCGTCTTCTTCTGGAAGCAGTGCAGGACATACACGGCTTCCTCGAACTTGGCGACGTACATCACTCGATAGATGCCGCTGGCCTCCCGAATGCGGATTTCCCTGGTGCCGGCCCCGACATCATCGAACGGCTTCCAGTCATCCGGATCCAAACCAACTTGGACCTTACCCAACTGGAAACCAGCGGAGCGACGTGGGTCGTCCGGGAATGCCAACAAGTCGTCGTAGGCGGAACCCACCCAGCGAATCTCTTTTTCGTCGCTCACCGCTTCACTTTGTATAAAATATTATACAAATCGAGGGTGGAAGTCAAACGCTTCAAGCGCGGTACGTGCTAGGCCAGTGCTCCGGCAATCGCATCGTCCTTTGTATGCTGTCACATTCCAACGTAGTACCTGTGCACCTTCGAGCGCGAACGTGCCATCCGAAAAAAACGAGTGGGGCGACCTGGACCAGCAGACGTGCGGTGTCGAGGTAAAGCTGGTTCATGGCTTGAGCACCAGCAGCCCGTCAGGAGAGCGGGATACCCATGCCCGGCCGCTGCCGGTGGGCAGCTGGGCCACATCCAGCTTGGCGACCCAGGGCAGTGTGAGTTCGCGTCCAAGCTGCAGGCACAGGCGCACCGTCTTGACGCTGGTGCAGCGTTGCAGCAAATCACTCAACACATCGGCGCGCAGGCTGTAGGCGCCCTCGGTGAGTTCGCGCGCTTCCTGCAGCTGCTGACGCACGCCCACCTCGCTGAGCACCTCCAAAAACGCGCGTTCTGGCACCGAGACCCGCGGCGCGCCATCGCGCTTCTCGAACGGCCCGGCATGAAGCGGATCGCTCGGGGGCTCGTCGAACAGGCGCTTGCGGTGGTACTCCGCCGGAAAGCGCTCGGTGAACCAGTCTGGGAGGCGGGCGGTTGTCCAGCCGTAGAGATGCAGAACAGATTGCTGCGACAGATACTGCCGCACGCCATACCAGTCGAGAGCCGACTTGCCGCCAACATGCAGGCCTTCGATGGAGCGCTGCATCAGTACCAGACAGGCATGAAGACTGAGCGTATCGTTGGGGCGGCGGTACACCCCGCGTGCCAACCGGGAAAGCCAACCGGCGCGCGCGTAGTGGACGGCCAGGTCTGCGGAGACGCCCAATGCCGCCAAGTCCTCCGATGTCAGGGGGGTTCCTGGCGCCCACTGCCGGTAGAGGGAATTTAATTTGGTTCTTTCAGTCGTAGCCATGTTACGATATTTACCACTTTTGTAAGTGATTGCCAAGCTTTGTTTGGATGCGTTAGTCGTAGTTATGCTACGATATTGACGAATAGTTCAAATAATTAGGCTTGCCGGCTTGCTGCGATAGTTGACGATTGATGAGCTGGAGTAGCCGCCCGTCAAACCGAGTCCATCTCCTGCGCTGGCAAAAGCGCTCATTTTTAGACGGTAAAAGAGACGGTAAATAATGAAGACGAGGACACAGAAATCCTGTATTCATGCAGGTTTCCTGGCGCCGGAAACAATTGAGTGGGAGTGAATTGACGTGCTTCGAGGATTATCGTCAGCTATCGAAAAACTGACGTAACGTGTTGATGTAAAACGAAATACGTCACGGCAGCTATCTGGCTATCGCCGGCCAGCAAAACGGGTTGACGGTAGAGCTGACGGTAAGAACCGGAGGTTGGATTAAGGCCCTCCCGTTTACTATTGAGACCAAACCGGTCTTTGACGGTAAAACGCTCCTTTGGAAAGCATGTTTCATGCGGCTTTCCGGGCATCGACGGGCCTCCTGGCCCCTGACGGTAAAAGCCGTCACCAACAGGAGGAAAAACCTCGATGCTTACCGATACAGCACTGCGCAATCTTAGTCCTGAGTCATTGATTTATAAGGTGTATGACCGGGATGGGATGTACGTGACGGTGCCGGCGGCCGATACCGCCACCTTTCGCTACGATTACCGTCTCAACGGGCGCCGCGAGATCCTGACCATCGGCCGCTATGGTCCTGGCGGCATCTCGTTGGCGCTGACCCGCGAAAAGCTGCTCGATGCCAAGAAGGCCGTCGCTGCTGGCCGTTCTCCGGCACTGGAAAAGCAGCGTGAGAAGCGCCGGCTGACTGCTCTGCCAAGAACTTCGGCGACGCCGCCGTCAAGTGGCTGGCGGACGCCCGGATGGCTGACAGCACGCGCGCGATGCGCAAGCACGTCGTCGATCGCGACATCCTGCCGGTGTTCCGAACCGGCTGCTCAACGAAATCACTGCCGATGACCTGCGCGCCTTGTGCAACAAGGTGAAGGCGCGCGGGGCGCCCGCCACGGCGGTGCATGTCCGCGACATCGTAAAGCAGGTCTATGCCTTCGC
>JAJYHH010000007.1 GCA_021784845.1 Pseudomonadota bacterium | reverse complement strand
CCACCGTCGGGGTGTAGCTCAGCCTGGTAGAGCACTAGCTTCGGGAGCTAGGGGCCGGAGGTTCGAATCCTCTCACCCCGACCATTGCATTCGTTCCAAATCTGGTAATTCAGTCTCCTTGAGATAAGGGACGACATGGATCTTCTGGTCGATCTGCTCATCATCTGGTTCATCGTTCTCCTGTACCGGCGCTGGATGGGCATGGGCAGGCCGCACCTGCGGCCCGAGCAGCCCCCGGCCGCCGCCGGGCGCCGGGTGCGCAGCGCCGGCCAGATGGCCCCCTGCGCCCACTGTGGTCTGTATCTCCCCCGCACAGAGGCCGTCACCGGCCCCGACGGCAAGACCTACTGTTCACGCGAACATGCGCGCGCCCGCGCCTAGCGGCGCTTTGCCATTCCGGCGGTTTTGTGCTAATTCAAGCTCATGAGTGCAACCGACCGTGCCCTGGAGCTGGCCCTGGAGGGCGTTGAGACGCCCATGCTCGCGCGCGAGCAGAACTGGCAGCTATTGTCCTATTTCAACCGCTACCGCCTGGTGCTGGCCCTGCTGGCGTGCGCCGCCGGCCTGCTGCATGGGGCGCTCGCACCCTTTGGCAGCACCGACCCGCGCCTCTTTTTGTGGGTGGCCCTGCCCTATGCGGCCGTCTACATCGCCGCCCTCGACCTCGGGCGGCGGCGCGTGGGCGACTTCGAAACACAGGCGGCCGTACTGGCCTTCGTCGACATCGCCGCCCTCGTTTTGATGCTGCACGCAAGCGGCGGCCTGCAGGGAGGCACGGAAATCCTCCTGCTGGTGTCGATCGCCGGCACGAGCTTTCTCCTCGGCCGGCGCATGACCATTTTCTTTGCCGCGCTCGCCACGGTCGGCATTCTGCTGGAACACTCCTGGCCCTATCTCACCGGCAGCCAGGAGTTTGCGCCGGCGCATTATCCGCAGGTGGGACTCTTTGGCGTCACGCTCTTTGTGACCGCCACCCTCTCCTACCTGATGGCAAACCGCCTGCGGCAGACAGAGGCCCTGGCACAGCAGCAGGAGGTGGACCTCCTGCATATGGCGCGCCTGAACGAACAGATCGTCGCACACATGCAATCGGGCGTCATCGTGGTCGACGACCACGGCCTCGTCCATCTCATGAACCGCCCCGCCCGGACCTATTTCGGACTCGAAGACAAGCACACGCCCCCCTCGTTGCGCGCACTGAGCCCGGAGCTCCATGACCAATGGGCGCTCGTCACCGCCAACCCCCAGGCGGGCCGGCGCCTGCTCACGTCGGCAGTCGGCTATACGCTGCTGCCGCGCTTTCGCCGGCTCGGCCAGGGTCCTGGCACCGTCATCTTCCTCGAGGACACGTCCATCCTCAAACAGCAGGCCCAGCAGCTGAAGATGTCGGCTTTGGCGCGGCTGACCGCCGGTATCGCCCATGAGATCCGCAACCCGCTCGGGGCCATCACGCACGCAGCCCAGCTGCTCCTCGAAAGCGCCCCCGGGGACAGCGAGACCCACAATCTCGTATCCATCATCGACGACCAGAGCCGGCGCATGAACACCATCGTCGAAAACGTCCTGCAGCTTGGGCGGCGCGACCGCACCCGCACCAGCCGCTTTGCCCTGGACGGCTGGCTGCGGCAGTCCTTGCCGGCCATCGCCACGGCGCTCAATGTGCCGCTTGCCGCCCTCAGTCTCTATGCCGACAACAGCATCGCCGTGTGCTTCGATCCGGACCAGTTGTTCCAGATCATCAACAACCTGTGCCACAACTCCCTGAAACACAGCGTTGCCTACAGCGACCGGCCGCTCGTGAAACTTCTGGTCACCACCGACACCGAAGGGCTGACGGCCCTGGATGTCATCGACTGGGGAAGCGGCATCAACGCCTCCATCGTCGAGCACATCTTCGACCCCTTCTTCACGACCACCGCGCGCGGTACCGGGCTTGGCCTCTATATCGCGCGGGAACTGGCCGAAGCCAACGGGGCGCGCCTTGAATATCATCCCGAACCGGTCGGTGCCCGCTTCCGTCTGACCTTCGGGCGCTTAAGCGACTGCAACGACGCCCCGCTGACCTCATGACCGGCCAGGTTCTGATCATCGACGACGAGGCCGATATCCGCGCGCTCCTCGAGCTCACCCTGGGACGCATGAACCTGGAGACGCGGTCGGCGGGCACCGTCACGCAGGCCTTCGAGCTCCTGCAGACCTACCCGTTCGATCTGTGTCTGACCGATATGCGCCTGCCAGACGGCGACGGACTCGACATCGTCCGCCACATCGAGGACCGGTATCACGGCTTGCCGGTGGCGGTCATCACCGCGCACGGCAGCATGGAGACGGCCATTGCCGCCCTGAAGGCCGGCGCCTTCGACTTCGTCTCCAAACCGCTCAATCTGAACGATCTGCGGGCGCTCGTGCGCAGCGCCCTCAACGTCTCGCGCGGCCCCGAGGCGACCGCGTCGTCCGTCCAGGCCACGACCCGCCTGCTTGGCACCTCGGAGGCGATGCAGACCGTGCGCGGCCTGATCGAGCGGCTCGCCCGCGGCCAGGCGCCGGTCTACATCAGCGGTGAATCGGGAACGGGCAAGGAACTGGCGGCCCGCCTCATTCACGACCTCGGCCCCCGCGCCCACCAGCCGTTTGTGCCCGTCAACTGCGGGGCGATCCCCGAACAGCTCATGGAAAGCGAGTTTTTCGGGCACAAAAAGGGCAGCTTCACGGGCGCCTTCGCCGACAAGGATGGGTTGTTCAAGAGCGCCGACGGCGGCACCCTCTTTCTCGACGAAGTCGGTGATCTGCCCGTACCCATGCAGGTGAAACTCTTGCGCGCCATCCAGGAAAAGGCGGTGCGTCCGGTCGGCAGCCAGCAGGAGATCCGGGTGGATGTCCGCATCCTGTCGGCCACCCACAAGAACCTGCATGAACTGGTGCGGGCGGGCGCCTTCCGGCAGGACCTCTACTATCGCCTGAACGTGATCGAACTGCCGATCCCGCCGTTGCGGGAGAGACCGGAAGACATCCCGATCCTGGCCGAACATCTCGCCGCGCGCCTGTCGCAGGGCAAACCGCTGCCGCTCACGGCCGCGGCGGTCGCAGCGCTTGGGCAATACACGTTCCCGGGCAACGTCCGCGAACTCGAAAACATCATGGAGCGGGCACTGACTCTCTGCGAGGGGCCCGCGATCGATGCGGGCGACCTGCACCTGCCCACACACGGTGAGCGCCATCTGCACGCCGAGCCCGCGCAGCCACCGGCCCCTCTCGCCGCGATGGCCGACGAACGCGAGGAGACCCGCCAGTCTCTCGAAGAACATCTCGCCCAGGTCGAACGGGCTGCCATCGAAAAGGCGCTGCGCGACAGCCACAACAACAAGACCGCAGCCGCCAGGGAGCTTGGCATCACCTTCCGCGCGTTGCGCTACAAGCTCGAGAAGCTCGGCATCGAGTAGACCTCTTCGCCGCCCCGTGCGCGCACCGCACGGGGCGCCTTTCAGGGCAAGAGAATCCGCCGCCAGCCAAGCGGCCCGCCGGCCGGCACGCCGCCTGCGTAGCCATCGAAACTCAAAGCCGCCTGACCCTGGACGTTTTGCTGGGCCGCCCCCTGCAGGCGCATCTGTCCGTTCATGATCGCGACACCCGGCGTGTAGGCGACACCCGATCCGACGTCGATGGCGGCGTTGACAAGGACAAGGCCCGTGGGGCTCTGGATACTGAAGGCCTGCGCCGGGAAAAGCCCCGTGCCAAGCGCATACAGGTAATAGTAGGCCTCCGTGGAACTGCAGGTGCTCCCGGCATTCGATCCGGGCAGAGTCACCGGTACGATCACGGCCCCGTTGGCGACAAGTGCCGTGTCGCTGATCACGGCGCCGGCCGGCAGCGCCGTGACGCCGCCAGCGGCCGTGCCCCCACTCAAAGTCGCGCTGCCGCCGGCATAGGTAGTCCACAGCGGCTGCCACCCGTTGACGCCGTCTTCGAGGATCGTCAGACGGTCATTCGACTGCACGCGCAGATATTCGGTGCCATCATAGGAGGCGCCACCGACCGAGACGAGCGCGCCCGTCCCATCCGAGGTGGTGGCCACCGAACCATAGCTTGGCAGTGCCGAACTGTTCAGGGGCGTCCAGGTAAACGCGTTCGCCTTGGGCAGCGTCCCCGTGGCCGTCCACAGCGGCGCCTCCCAGACGTTGCCGCCGTTGTCGCCAATGAAGACGTTGCCGGCCGGATCGACATAGGGCTGGGTGTTGGCGGTAAACGGCAGGCTGACCGTCTCCACCTGCCCGGTGCCGACGGTGACGATCTGCAGGCTGCTTTGCACGACGCTGTTGACCGGGGTGTTCAGGACCGTCAGGGCGTAGGCCGTGTCCGCGCTCGGGGTCGGGCGCGCGATCACCGGCTCCTGGCTGTTGGGGGCTGTTGCGCCCGTGTTGTCCTCCTCCCAGGTCTCCGCGCTCAGGCTGTCCAGAGCGCCCGGGTTGCTTGCGGTGGCGGCACTTGGATCGGTCAGCTGCAGACCAAAAGTGATGCCCCCGTCCATGGCCAGGCCGACGAGGTAGGTCGACCAGACCGGCGCACTGGCTGGTCCGGTGGCGGCATCGACCGCCCGGATGCCGCCCACCATGTTGGACCCCTGCCAGAACGTCTGATAGTTCTGCAGATACTGTACGAGCGGCCGCGGCATCCACCCCCAGAGCAGGTTGCCGCTTGCGGCATCGACAGCGTAGAGGAAACCGTCATTGTCGGCAAAGAGCACCATCGGGGGACGGCCGCCCGCCGCCTGCGCGTACGTCGTATAGCTGCTGTCGGCAAGCAGGTTGGCGTTGTCAGGCGGCGCAAGCACCAGAGGCGGCGTACTGGTGGTGATGCCGACATCCCAGCCAGGCCCGCGGCCACCCAGATACGGGCTGTTTGTCCCATACGAAGGATCGATGGTGTAGTCGGCAACGATCGCCGGTGTGAGCGTCGTCGACGCCGGCAGCGCGAACGCCGCCGCATCGAGACTGCCAAGAGCCGTAAGCGGACCGGGCACGGTGGTGCTGCCGCTTGTGACCGGTGGTCCGTTGGAATAGAGCGCCGCGGACCGGCTGCCACTTTGCACCATCAGGGTGTTCACATTCCACGCGGGTGTCGGCGACACCGTGCCATTGGCCAGAAGCGGATAGGCGACGAGATTGCCCTCTCCAAGCTTCGTCGTGGCCTGCAGAACATACTCGTAGGAACCCGTCGTGAGCGTGCTGCCCGAACCCCCATTGGACGTGAGCACCTGCCCTTCGATGTTGTTCAGGATGGCATCAAAGGCCTGCTGAAAACTCGCCTGGCTGTTTGCGCTATAGACCTCCTTCGTCGCTCCCGCCTTGGCGAGCGCCTGCAGCACGGCGTAGCCCGCTTTCTGCTCGGCCGTGCAGTTGGTATCGGTCGGCGTACAGTCCACACCGGGTCCCACGCCCAGGACGTAGGTCTTGATCGGCCCGCCCGCGCCACCATTCTGATACAGCGCCGTCACGGCATCGACCGCTTCGGTCACGGCATTGTCGTTGCCGGCACTGCCCACGGCCGCCGTCGAAGACCAGGTCTCGCCGTAGCCCGTGGCCGAGGCGCTGCCAAGGGGCGGATAGACGTGCCCGTTTTCGCCCATGGTCGGCTGGCCATCGGTGATCAGGATCACGAATTTCGGCGCGCAGGCCGGCTGGGGGCCGTTGCTGCCGGTCAGGTAATCGAGAGCGGCGTCCAAAGTCCCGGCCATGGGCGCAAATTCGGAACCGGCCACGATCTCGGTCCCCCCGGAGGCAAACTGCTCGGGCGCCAGCGCGGCCTGCAAGGCGCTCAACGAGCCAGACAGTGCCGCCACGGGCACGACCAGGTTGCCCTGTCCGCCGTTTGCGCTGCTGGTCACGGGCGAGCCGTCGAACGCGTAACCACGCTGCGCATACCACACCATGCCGCTATAGGGGATATAGCCCGCGTCCGTAGGCGAGGTCGCGAATCGACCGCCTGCGGTGCCCTTGCTGTATTTTTCGAGGAGGTATGTTCCGCTCAGGATCTGGTCTTCGTACCCGGTGAGACTGTAGGCCGTATAGGGATTGGCGGGCGAAGCGCCCACATAGGTCACGAAATTGTTCGGGTAACCCGAATTGGTTGTCATATAGAGCACATCGTTGATCTGGGGGTCATCCGACGTGTCGTTGATGTAAAGCCCCGCGCTGGTCTCAAGACCCGCGCCAAGCAGTGTGTCGATGGCACTGCAGCCGCCGGCCGTGGTGTTGTAGCAGGGGTTGGCGACGGCTAAGGCGTCTTCCGCCGCACAGCTCGATGTGGTGGTGCTCGTGCCGTAGCCAAACACGCCCGCCGTGCACGGCGTGTACGACCTGGCCGCGGTGGTCACGGTGTCCCCGCTCATGTAGTAGACCCATGTCTGATACGGCGCCGGCGTCCCGGATGTCGCGTAATCCATGAGGCCCGCCTGGAAGGCGCTGGCGTACTCGGGATTCGTGAACGCCGCGAGCAGGCTTTGCTCGGCGACATTGATCATGGACTCCGAATTGTCGGTCAGAATCCCGTTTGCGCCGGTGATGGTGTAGGCGGCCTCGCCGGCCGGACAGGTCCCGCCGACGCTGGGCGCGGCCGTCGACCGGGCAATATAGCCGTTCAGCGGATAACAGATCGGCGACGACGACGAGGCATTGGCCGCTACCGTGCCGGAACCCGACATGATGGCACCCGACAGATCACCGGCCATGCCCTGTGAGGTATCCAGGATGACCAGCACCTGGGGCTGCTCGCCCAACCCGCCGGCCCACGCGGGCGCCGCCAGTCCGGCGAGGACGGCCAGTGCCCCGAGGCAACCCACAACAGACGACATGATCGGCGTCTTCATCATCCCTCCTTGCGCAGTACGGCTTCGGCATCCACGTGCATGTTGCTCGCCTCGAGTCCGCCAAGACCCGGCTGGTTCAACGTGACATCGACGAACGCGTCATAGACCAGGTAGGTCACTGCGCCGTTTGACTGGACCTCGTACCCGTTCAATGTCTGCGCCGGCAGAGGGGTGGGCTCGACCATATACTTGACCGTGAAGGTGAGCGCACCCACGGTCACCGTCTGCTCGGCACAGCTGACACCGGCGCACCCGCTCCAGAAAGCCACAGACGGTGCCCCGGCCATGGTCGCGTCATACCAGGGGCCGCCCACGGACGGCAGCGTCTGGGGAAAGGCGGGCAACTGCTGCAGGGCGGTGCTGGCGGCGGCAAGGCCAATGTCTGAGGCCTGCTCGGCGCTTGCGCGCACCGCCACGTTCGCCGAGACCTCATTGTCGTAGCGGACGAAATACACAAGACCGAGGACCGCAAACGTCAGTACCAGCAAGACGAGAACCGAGAGCATCAGGGTCACGCCTGACTGCCTGCCGGGTACGGAGCGCCTGGTGATCATTGGTTCCATAGGTCGTTGCGCACCGGAATGATCAGATCGAAGACATGATAGAGATAGTGCGTGCAATCGCCCGCCACGCAGCCGGTGGCACCAGCCGCCGGCAGGCTCGCTGGCACCGTGTACAAGACCGTCGTGGGTGTGGCATCGGTCTGCGTCACCAGGGGATTGGCGGTGCTCATCCCCATGAGGGCGATCGACCGCACCGCCCCCGGCGAGGGACGCGTGTCGCGTACGAGAAGCTGCAGCCGCACCGCCAGCACGTCGGCCCCCGGGGCCACCCCGGGGATCGCGTAGCCGGTCACGGCACCCTGTGTTCCGTAGCCGAACTGGACACGCATGTCGACCACACCGCGCGCAAGCAGTTGCGGCAAGGGCGCCTGCTGGGAATCGGCCGCCTCAATCTGTTGCATGTAGAGGGATGGCACGGCCGCGCCGCCGGCGTCGGCGATGTAGAAGGTGTCGATGGTAAAACCCTGGCGGCCCAGATCGATGACGCCGGCATTGGTCAGTTGCGCGGCCGTCACCGCGGGGTCCACGCCGGCAAAGCCGTTTGGTACGTTGAAGGCGCTGGCATTGGCCCCCCGGCCGGCATTCTCGACCACATTGTTCGAGCCCGTCGCGCCGATCGCCGCAGGCCCTGTCACCTGCCCCATCAGGCATTGGGCATTGGGCATAGTGATGAGCGTCATGTCGCCCACCGACAGCGCCGCCGCCGACTGCACGAAAAAGGCCGCGGCGTTCACGTTCGCAACCGACGTGATCTCGGTCGTCGGGGCGGTGGCGTAATTGCCGCCTCCCGTGACGACTGTCAGCGCATCGGTGTGCACACCGGCGTTGAAGCCGTCCAGGTTTTCGGGATTGTAGCCATAGGCCGCGTTGGTCTGCTGCACCGCCGCCACCGGCGTCACGAGCGTATTGCCGTTGATCGTCGGATCGGCAAGCACCGGCGTCGGGGCGCCGTTTTGCGCAGACTGCGTGGGCGGGATGCCCACGTAAATTCCTTGTGCACAGTCGTTTAGGGGCAGCCCGTATCCGGCCCCTTCTATGGCATCCGACAGCATCGCAAGCGCCGTGCGCGCCTGCTGCCAGGCGTTGCCCTGGGCGCGGGTCTGGGACGACACGGACGCCAGACTGGTGAAGGCGCCGTAGATGGCGAGCGCGGCAAACGACGAAATGACGAGTGCGACCAGCAGTTCCGTCAGCGTAAAGCCCCGCGTGCGCGCCCTCATGTCAGTAATCGACCACGGTCTGCAGCACATAACGATCCGAAGCCCCCCACGACACGCTGATGGTGGCAACGCACGGACAGGCCACGGCTCCCTGCAGGGATGGCGCCACCGCCACGCTGCCACTGGGCGGAATGGGGCCGGAACCCGGCAGCGTTGCGAGAATACCCTTCCATGTGCTGACATCCACCGCTTCCACCGATCCCGCGGCACCAGCGCCGCTGCTTGCGGTCAGCCCCGGGGCCGGCATCTGGATGCCGTTGTAACTCAGGGCATTCGTGCCGTTTGCACGGATCATGCCGGCCATGTCCTGCGCGGCGGTGTACGCCCCGGTCAATCCGCGGCTGTCGCTGGCAAGGCTCATGCCGTCTAGCAGCAGATACCCGATCGCCATCACGCCGATCGCGAAAACCGCAAGCGCCACCATGTTCTCGATCAGCGTAAATCCCCCGTCTGCACGCCTCGCAACACCAGTCACTGCAGGGCGCATGGCCAGTTTCCCTGGGTGGTGGACGCCGAACTGGCACAGGAGCGCAGCTCGCCCGGGCCGTAGTATTTGACGTCCCAGTGCGCATAGGCAGAGGCATTGGTGCGCGCCTCGAAGAGGACGTTGCCCGTCGCCAGGGCCGGCGACGGACTCGTGACAGGCGGGTTGCTGGCCTGGCGGATCGTGCCGTCGGGATAAAAGGCCAGATACCAGGGTGTGCCGGCCGCTGGTGCCGTGGTGGCGGGAATGGCGCCACTATCGGTGATCGGCGTCGCCAGACAGGAGACACCGGAGTACTCTTGTTCGAAGCGGGCCTGTGTCATCACCGGCCCGTTCAAAAGCGCCGTGGCACTCGCCGGAGGGCTCGTGGTCACGGGGCTGCCGGTGAGATTCAACGTATCGACCCAGGAACAGGCGATCTGGCCGTTTGCCGCCTGCTGGTACTCAAGCTGCATGTAGACGGGCTGGTCGGTCTTCAGGGCATAGACGCGCGCCCACTGCATGTCCTCCTGCAGGTGGCCTGCCGCCTCGCGGATGCGCCCATCGACGACAAAGCGGGACAAGTCCGGCACGGCAATGCCGGTGACGATGGCGAGGATGGCGATTCCCACCATCAACTCGACCAGTGTCACACCGCGCACCCTGCGCCTTGACCATCCGCCGGCGTCTGCCACGTCTCCTCCCTTAAATCGCGCCGGCCTGTTTTTTAGGGAACACCGGCACGCAATGGTCCTGCCGTGACCGGCCCGCCGCCCCGCGCCTGTCAGGCGCCGGCTGCACACGCGCGTGACCGATCACTCTCTCATTGTTGACGCACTATGGAAGTCTGGCAAGGCCCGGATCGGCATTTTGTGGGTTTTTTACTGCTTTTTCGTGGGAAATTATCACACAGGTTGTATATTGCGACTTTTTTGGGACAATGTGTGGGAAACTGTCCCACATTTATCGGCGATACACCGCAACCCGCCCCCGCACCGTGAAGGCCCGCAGGCTGCGCGGACAAGCGCCGCGCCACGGGAGTGCTGTGCAAATTCCCTCCCACGGAAACCTTCCGGGATGCCCGCAATCGGGCCCGCGCACGGAAGGTCAAGCGCACTGAGCACCTTTTAAGTGTCGGCCCGCTGAATGGGGCACAGAGGGAAGGCCCGTGCACCCCGCGCGCAAACAGGGCATGCACGGCCTCGCGAGAAAGCGGGATGCGCGTCTGCGCAGGCACAAGTCTTGTGCACGCGGTGAGGACTTGTACGGTCGCCCTCTTCCCTGGGGACTTCATGGCGGTCGCGCCAACTGCCGGATGCCCGGGAGCTTCCCTTAAGGACGCATTGCCCCCTGGCAAAAGAGCGGGCCTACGGCAGCCGGCGCAAAAAAGCGCGACACCGTCTGCGGGCTGCGCGCCCGTCGCCCCCCCACAGGGCAGGCCACGGGGATTTGACGCCACACGCTTACGCGTCCCGGCCGCACAGGGCGAGCACGCTGCCCGTCACGGGCCCGCCTCGCTCTTGGCCCCAGCCTGGATGATGAGCGCGCCGCTTGCATCGCCCACGAGACGAGGGGGCCTGTTCAGGGAAGGACGCGACAGCGGGCTGCACGCCGCCTGCGGCGCCCGGGCCCCGCAGCGGTTCCTCACGGCACCCCTTTCATGAGGCCCCGGGCGTCTGGATCATTTCAGGGCGCGCCGGCACCCTGGCGCGCCCTGCCGCGTTTTTTCATTTCAGATAGTGTTGATACAACGGCACGAAGGCCAGGGCCGCGGTGTTGCCGCCACCGCCGAAATTCGTCATGTTGGATACGCCCGGCGAATACTGGACGGTCAGGTTACCGTTCACGTCGTTGGTGCTCGTGTTGTTGCCAAGAACCGAACTCGACAGATTGTTGGTGTCTGCGGTGTCGATCATGCCGGTGATGGTGCCGGTGCCTATGGCCGTCAGGGATTCGCTCGCGGCCACCACGCCCGTGAGATCGCTGTTACCCTTCAGGGTGACATCCCCGCCCGTGAGCACGGCGCTCGTCGTGCTGCCGCTTGGACAACTGCCACTTGCCCCGACCGAATTGCTGTTGCTCGAGCACTCAAAACCCGTCACCGTGCCGCTTGGCTCGACGGTGTTGCTCGCGGTGGTCTCGGTGGTCGCCCCATTGGATGGTACGCCGGTGGAGACAGCGCCGTTCACATAGACCGGCGCGCCGCTCGTATAGGGGTAATTCACGCTGCCGCCGCTGATCACCACCGCGTTGGCCACAGCACCCGTGCCTTCGCCGTTGTTGGCCGTGGTCGCGCCATCCGGACAGACATTCGTGGGCACGACCGCCTGGTTGCAGACATTGGGCATCTGTCCGTAGGAGACGATGTCATTCTTGGTATCGATCAGCACATTGCCGGTCGCAATGACCGTGGCATAACCGGGCACACTGCTTGCGGCGTTGCCGATCACACCGGATGCCACCTCCAGATCGCCGTAAAAGAAGAGAACCCCGGGGTTGGGCGTGCCGCTTATCTGCCAGCTCCCGTTAAATCCCGAGGGCGGCGTGATGCAGCCGCTGCCGCCTGCCGCGCAGAGCGCAGTCGAAGTCGAGGGCACATCGGCAAGCAGCATGGTCCCGGCAGGCTGCAGGGCCGTGTCGTTCTGGAATGTCACCTGCGGATTGCCGCTGGCATCGACCGACAGCACGGCGTTGGCCTCGGAGGGCAGATTGTAGGTGTCGATGACCGGCGACGGGATGTTGCTTGCCGACACCCCGGAATTGCACACCGCAGTCGACGTGCAGCCCGTAATGGTGCCGGTCGCGTTGGCCGTGCCCGTGATATTGGCGCTGCCGCTGACAGACAGGTTGCCAAGCACCGTGATCGACGAACTGCCGGTGTTGATCTCCACATTGCCGGTCAGGTTCTGGTTGCCCTTGATCAGAAAGGCAAACTGCAGCGGTGTGAAAGTATAGATGGTGGCGGCGTTCAGATAGGCATGAATGAGCGCCACCCCCTGCGCGGTCTGCCCCATGGCCGCGATTTCGATCTGGCCGTTAGTGCCGAAGGTGTTGTTCAGGACTGTGGCGCTCAGGGTGCCGTTGGTCTGCGTCTGATTGGCCAGCACGGTGTTGTTGGGGATGGCCGCCGCATTGACCGCCGAGGCGCTGCCGTTGGTGCAGGTGATATTGACGCCCCCGCAGTAGAGCTGATTGAGATAGGCCGAGGCCAGATCGACTGCGTCTTGCGCAAGCGCGCGCGCCTCTGTGCGGTTGCTGCTCGAATCCTGCGCCTTGTTGGTCGTCTGCAGGTGGCTGTAGGCCCCGTACAGCCCGGCCGACAGCGCCGCGCCGATGGCAAGAATCATGATGAGCGTCGAGACGCCCGATTGACCGCGAAGAGACGTACGCATGACTCGCTCCTTAGGGGAGATTGCGCAGACAGACCGAAACCGGCACGAGATCGGCCTTGTGGGCAAAAAAACCACCCGTCAGCGTCGCTGCCACCGGCAACAGAAAGGTCGCCGCCGGATGCAGCACCGGATAGTTGGCGATCTGGGAGCCGCGCAGATCGCAGTTCTGGCCCGCGGCCACCGTCACGGGCGCCGCACTCACGGCAATACTGGGCGCGACCGTCACCGTGTCCCAGTTGCCCGGCGTATTCCAGAACGCGCCGGTGCAGGAGCCGTTTTGCGCGACTTCCTCGAAATAGACGAGCCGGTCGTTGCCGCTTCCCGCCACCGTGCCTGGCACCACCTGCAGGCCCGCGCACGCAAGCGTCGTCGCACCGGCCGGATCCGCCCAGCTCCAGAAAAGTCCCGTCCCCTGGACGCTGCCGGTGGTCGTCGGAATCACCACCTGCGCGTTGTTGCCAGGTCCATTGCCCGTCACCAGCACCACGTTGGTGTTGACTGCGGCATTGAGCACACCGTAGCCCGCATTGGCCGAGTTCATGACATCGAAATCATAATTAAGGGATTCGGCCAGCGACTGCTGGCTCACCGCCGCCTGATCCAGGAGCGAACGGGACACCGGCACATAGAGGACCATCGCCATCAACACAAGAAGCGCCCCGACCGCCATGGCGATCATCAGCTCGACCAGGGTGACGCCCTTGTTATTCATAGACGGTGACATGACGGCTGACTCCAAACGTCGACCAGCTGGCCACTGCGGTGAGCTGCGTGACATCGATCAGGTTCTGGCTTCCCGGCAGCATCGGCACGGCGTCCACGGCGCAGGTGATCGTGATCGTAAACTGCAGCCCCGTCGGCGTGGTCGCCGGCATCGTGGTGGAGCTGCCCGGAGGCGGGCACAATCCCAGCGGCGGACGGCTCTGGTCGAGGACGCCAAGCGTCGTGTTGATCACGTCCTGGCGCTGGCCGACATAGATGTTGCCGGAAATCACGCGCTGCAGGCCGTAGGCGACCCCGGCTGCAATCAAAAGAAAGATCACAAGCGACACCAGCGTCTCGATCAGCGTAAAGCCCTTAGAAGACATACTGCACCTGTGTCCCGTTGGCCGCCGCACTGCCGGCCTGGAACGTAAACACCCACTCACCATTGGCATCGGCCGCCGGCCACACACAGGCGTTGGCCGCCGTTGTCGGCGTGGCCGCCAGAATGGGCTGGGCAAGGGGTGTAAAACCCAGACAGGTCATGGCCACGCCATTGATGGTGACGTTGACGTTGAGGGGAATAGTGCTGACCCGCACTTCCACCGGTCCGTTGGCCGGGTTCACATTGCCGGCGCAGCCGCCGGTGCTGCCCGAACAGACATAGAGCGTCTGCGTGGTCGGCGTCTTCACAAGCTGCAACGACCAGTTGCCGTTTGTGGTGGACGTGGCCGGCTGCTGCAGTGCATAGCTCATCGCCACCTGCAGGTCCGCGCGCAAGCGGTTGCGCGCAAGCGCCTCGTTGTCGGATTTGAGCCAGGCCAGAAGTCCCATGAAACCCGCGCCGATCAGGATGCCGATGATGGCGATGACGACGATCAGCTCAACGAGCGTCAGTCCCTGTTCGCGCCGGCGGCGCGCGTTGCTGCGCACACGCATCTTACCACCCCGTGATCGCCGTGCCGTTGGCCGTTATCTCACAGCGGTTGTTGTTGCTGTCAAGATAAAAGGCGATGGTGTTGGACAGACCGGACGACGCAAGCGGCGTCGCGCTCAACAGATAGCTCGGACCCGAAGCCGGCGTCGGGATGTTGCACTGAGCCGGCATGCCCGTGTCCGGATTGACGATGTTGTAACTGAAAAGCATGCCGTTACCGGGCTCCCAGCCAGGCAACGTGGGGTTCGTCGACGTATTGGGCTGCAGATTCGTGGTCGTGGGATAATACGCGTTCTGGTCCTGGTAATAACGCTCCATCAACGTCGACAGCAAGACGAGGTCGCTCTTTGCCTGCGCGTACTTGGCGTCCTTCACGTAATGGGAATAAATGGGAATGGCAATCGCCGCCAGGATCGCCAGGATCGCGATCACAACCATCACTTCGACGAGTGTAAAACCCCGTTCGCCCTTCCTCCGCCGCCCGCAGTCGCCGACCGCCATCCTGAGCTCCCTCGTTTTTATTAGACCCAAAACCGCTATGGCCCTGTCGATTGCCGGTACCCCGGCAACCACCCGCGGGGTACCGTGGGATTTCGTCCCTCACTCCCTGACTATAGCCGCCAGGGGACGCAAAGCAAGTTCCGCCGCCAGCCTCTCAACCCTGGTGGGTCACCACCGCGCCCAATTCGAAGATCGGCATGTACATGGCAACGACCAGGGTGCCGACGACGACCCCGAGCACCACCATGATGAGCGGCTCCATCAGGGTCGACATGCGATCGACCGTTTCGCTCACCTCGCCCTCGTAGAAGTCCGCGACCTTCTCCGCCATCACCTCGATCGCGCCGGTCTGCTCGCCGATCGCCAGCATGTGCGTGGCCATGGCCGGGAAGACCTTGCTCTCTTTCAGCGAATCCGAGATGTAGCCGCCCTCCAGCACCCGCAGCCGCGCCTGTTCGACGGCCCGCTCGATGATCACGTTGTTCGAGATCCGCGACAGCGTCTCGAGCGCCTCGTTGATGGGCACACCCGCTGCCTGCATGGTCGCCAGCGTGCGCATGAAGCGCGCAACCGAACCCTTCAGGACGACATCCCCCATGATGGGCAGCTTCAGGGCCAGCCGGTCTACCTGCGTGCGAAAGCCAAAGCTCTTGCGATAGGCCGTGAGAAAGAGCCAGATGGCCGCGACGGGCGAGAACACGACGATGTACCAGTGTCCGCGCATCCAGTTCGAGATACTGATCACCGCCTGGGTGAGCGCCGGCAGGGTTGCACCGAAACTGTCGAAGAGATGCGCAAACACCGGGATCACGAAGATCATGAGGATCGCCGTGACGCCGATCATGACGGTGATGATGGAGGCCGGATAGATCATGGCCGAACGGATCTTTTTCTGCAGGGCCAGGGTCTTTTCCCGGTAATCGGCAAGCCGCAGCAGGATCGTGTCCAGAATACCGCCCTGATCGCCCGCTGCGAGCAGCGACACGAACAGACGGTTGAAATGTTTGGGATACCGGGCAAACGCCTGGGCGATACGCTCGCCCCCCTTGATGGGATTCAGGATGCCTTCGATCATGTTCTTCATGGGCTTGCTGTCGCTTGCCGAAGCCAGCAGCTCGAAGGCCTGCACCATCGGCACGCCGGCGTTGATCATGGTCGAGAGCTGACGGATCATGACGACGATCTGCGCCTCCTTGATGCTCCCCCCGGAAAAGAGCGGCACCGGCTTTTTCCTGACACTTGTGACATGAAGGCCCCGCTTCTTCAGAAGCGTGCGCGCCATCGCCAGTGTCTGGGCCTCGATTTCGCCCTTCTGGACGGTGCCCTGGGCATCCTTGCCCTGAAACGTAAACGTGACCATCTTGGGCACCTTGACCTTCGGTGCCCCCTGCCCTTTGTCCGTCACCGCTGTTGCCATGGTCATCCTCTGCGCCGCTGCCGCTGTTGCGCACACGGATGCCACTTGCGGCTTCCGTGTGCTGCTCCCCCTTTACCCTAGTCGGTCCGCCGCCGGCCGACAAGGCGCAGACCGGTTATGTACCACAAGACGTCCCATGCACAGCGTCTTTAAAGGTGGGTCCCTGGCATGGATCTTGAAGCAAGCCCTCCCGCACAGGACCGATATAAGGCGCAACCCTACCGAAGAACGGTCAGACGACAGGAAAGTGCCGTACCGCGTCACCTTGTGACGCCGCGTCGCGTCGGTTTCTGCCGCATAGCGTCCATGAAGACCTTCTACCAGGTTTCCCGCAGACCGTCATAATTTGTCTTTATCCCGTCACCACTTAAAACGAAAAACCGGCACCCCGCCCACCGTACGGCCGCGCCTGGCACGAAGCGTGCATTTGGTTGCCCTGCAGACCCACCATTCGCTGGGAGTGGTGATACTAACGAGAGGAGCTTAAAGGCCATGCAAATCACACGCACGGTGCGCGCCGGCATCCAGTCCGGCTTCACCTTAATCGAACTGATGGTGGTGATCGCCATCATCGGCATCCTGGCGGCGATCGCCATTCCCCAATACGAAAAATACATCGTGACCTCCAAGGCCCAGGACGTGGCGCAGAACTTCCACGCCGCGATCACGGCCGCAACGAGCGCGGTGTCCGCGGCCCAGGCAGGCCAGAACACCCTGCTTGCCATGACCGCCCCGGCTGCGGGTAGCCCGCCTGTCGCGCCTATTGCGGGCGACGGCACCCCGGTACTGAGCTACACGGCCGGTGACCCGGGTGCAAGCGGCACGGCCGGCACGCTGTCCCCGAACTACGCCTACAACGGCAGCGTGGGCACGGCCTTCCCGACGCCGAGCTATTGTGGTCAGGTGGCCATCGCGGGCCAGGCCGCTCCTACGACCGTGGCGGCTGGCACGACAGGCGCCTGGGTCGATGCCGGCATCACGCAGCCGATCTTCATCGCGGTAGGCTCGGGCACGACGACCTGCAAGGGCAATCTGTCGCTTGGCAAGGATATCGTCAACGCCGTGGTCGGCAATGGTTCGGCGTCGACCGTCGCGGAGACGGATTCGGCGGGTAATAGTGTTGCGGCCTGCACCGCGACGGTTGCCGCCTGTCAGGTGGACATCGGTCCGAACGGCACCGTGACACCCTAAAGTATCCGGCGGTCCTTGCAGAGAGAGGGCGCGACGTTCGCGCCCTCTTTTTTTGTGTCCAGACCCCATCGCTGCACGGGAAATACCTGCCGGATTCACGGCAATGCCCCGCCTCTTCGCGGCGTTTTCCCGTATAAGCTGATCCCCCGGGCGTAACCTGTCCACGTACAGGCTTTTTCCGCTTACCCCGCAAAGAGGTCCGGAAAACGCTTTGCCAAGAGGGATCCGACCCCAAGCCCGAACCGGCCAGAGCGGACATCCTCAGGATCGCGTTATCGTTGCGATCGGCACAGAGTACTGGACACGATCGCAGCCTGGCACACGCCGAACCACCGCACCCGCGTCGTGTACGGCGAAAACCCGGGGCAATCGATCCCCGCAGACAGTTTGCGGGGCAGGGATGCCCGCTCAAGACCGGGGCGCATTCGCGCTGCAAGGCGCAGCTTCCGGCCGCGGACTACGCACCCCCGCTTCGCTTTCCCTCGCACCCAGCGAACGATGCGGACGACAGCCAATCGCGTGGCGGGGCTTCCTGGTGTCCACTCGTGACGACCCGCCTGAGATACCTGTGGTGAACGGAGTCAAAGCCTCCCCCGAACCCGTTTGCGTCCGCAATCCCGGCGGTCGGCTCCCTCACGACTGTCTTAGACAGAAGCGCCAACATAGCCCGCAAAACCGGGCGCGGATCGGGACTGGTTCCTGTGTCTGCTGTCTACGCAGGCCCCTTGCCCGCAAAAGACTTCTGTGCCGGGTGCGGCATGCGTCCGTAACCGGCGTTGAAAGGCAATACCCCCACGACCTGCCCGCTTGCGCGCCGCAGCACCCAGGTCACCGTCGTATAGATACCATGCAGCGGCACGAAGGTATAACGCCCAAGATGATCATGATCCTTTGCAAAGCTCCGCAAGGCCGCCGCCGCCACCGGGTTCGTCCGGCCGACGGCGCGCAGGGGATAGCCGTGTGCGGCTGCCTGCCTGCCTTTGGCTGCGGTATACGGGCGATAGCGCCAGCCGCGCAGGAAGATCGGTGGATCGCCCTGCAGCGTGCGGATCTCGGCTGCCCACAAGGCGCGCTTGTCATGCGGCAGATGCACATAGACATAGAAGGGCCGCAGGGGAGCTGCCGCCAGCAAGGCGCGCCCCTTCGGCCCGATGCGGGCGATGTGGGCTGCATCCAGCGCATAGAAGGATCGGTGCGCGTAAACCACCATCTGGATGCGATGGACATACAAAACGTAGGTCGAGAAGGCAAAGACCCCGGCCTGCAAAAGGCCGATCGCCGCCAGATCCCAGCGCAGCGCCTTCTTGCCCGACCGGAATACCGTCAAGGTAAGCAGCGGTCCTGCGGCAAGACTTGCCCCGGCAAGAAGCGCATAGGCCTGCCACGCCCCGTCTGCGCGCAGCAACGGATACGGATACCACCAGAAACGCAGGGCCACGAAGACGAGAAAAAGCGCCACGGCCGTCAAGGCCGCATGCAAGGCAAAGGCTTGGAGGCGAGACATCGTGTTTCCTTCCGCATCATGCGTGTAACCGGACACCGGATCGGACCGGGACGCCGGCGCAAGGGCATCTTGCGCCTGAGCCGGAAAGTCTAGCAGAAAAGCGCCGCGCGTCCGGCACGCACGCAGGCTTTATTGTGCCGGACCACCCATCTCACCATGCCCCCAATCCCTGGACCGCAATCCGGAAAGGGACGAGACGCCCGAGCGTCCGGCCCTGGCATTTGCCGCAATGACAGCCCCACACACCTGCGTCGGGGCCCGATTCCGTCCCTTGAAACGGATCCCTGCATGACTGATACTAAATCGCACCGAAAGACCCAGGGCGCGCAGCTTTTTAAGGACAGCACTGCGCACGCTGCGAGATGAACGATCCCGACAGGGGCACCGGAGCATACCGGGGGGCCTGGATGAGACACACCATGGGGCACGACGCGCCCGGCACAAAGCGCCAGGGCGCCACCCCTGCTCGGGCCGGTTTTAAGCGCATGCAGGTCCGGCGACACCCGTGGCCGTGCGCCACCCCATCCCGGGATCCGGTACCACGGCGGTCACACCGGTTTCGTCTGCGCAGGCAGCCCCCCTGTGACGGGCACGGATGGTTCACGGCCAGGGTGTGCGACCTGCACCTGCCGGCCCGGCCTGCGCGCGGCAGACGGATTTATGGACCAAGATAGCATCGACAGAGGGAGGAGAAGCGGACACAGGGGCGGTCTCATGCCGCCGTGCTATCCCTGCCCGGCCCCAGGCCGGGATTTTCCGCGCACACTTTATGACCAGAACGACGACCCGTCTTGCCGTTGCAACCGGCCTGCTCTGCGCGATCGCGACGGCCCATGCCCTGACCATCAAGACCCCGACGAGCTTTGCGCAGGCCGCAAAGGACGGCGGTTACCTCTTCATGCACGGCCATTTCGGCACGAAGGTGCATGCGCCGCTTACCACCGCGCAATCCTTCAGCGACTTTGGCAAAACGCAGGGTCCGCGCATGACGTGTGCGACCTGTCATGCCGACGGCCGCACGCCCGGTCATCTGCCAAGCGGCCGCACCATCCCAAGCCTTGCCCAAGCCGCGGCCCTCTTTCCGCGCGTGACCGCAAACGGCACGCTGCGCACGCTGCCTGCGGAGATCCGTCACTGCGTGCGCAGCGGCATCCAGGGGCGGGTCCCGAGCTTCGGGGGGCCTGTGATGGTCGATCTCGAGGCCTACCTCGCATCGATCGCCCGGGGGACGCCGCTTGCGCCCAACGGTACGGTGCGCTGACAAAACCGGCCCCCTACCCCACCAGGGCAGAACCGCCCGATCGCTGCGCGGTCAGCATCCCCGTTTCCGGCGTCCGCGCCTTGCGCGCGCGTCTAAAACGGGCGATGCGCGCAGCCGGCGCATTGCGGACATGGACATGCCCCAGGAGATCCAGATTGATGAGCGCGCGGGCGATCTCGGTCGGGATCGCCGAGCGGGCCCCAAAGCCTGCGTGCTCGAGCACGACGGCCACCACGATGCGCGGATCCGGCACCGGCGCCATCGCCACGAACAGTGCATCGGAGTGCAGCCGCGGCCCCTTGTAGACACCCTGCTGCGGCACGCTCCAGAGCTGCGCGGTGCCGGTCTTGCCGGCTACGGCGTAGGGCAGATTGCGGGCCATGATATGGGCCGTCCCCAAAGACCCGGATATGACGCTCGTCAGATCGGCAAGCAGCAGACGCCGGCTGCCGGGACGGTGATGCGGAATCGGCGGGTCGGCATGCGGGTGCGTGTAGCGGACCTGACCGGTCAGGGGGTTTTGCACCGCGCGGACTACGTAGGGACGCATGCGCACGCCGTGATGCCCCAGGGCCCCCAGGGCGTCCGCGAGCTGCAG
This sequence comes from Pseudomonadota bacterium, assembly GCA_021784845.1. Lineage (GTDB taxonomy): Bacteria > Pseudomonadota > Gammaproteobacteria > Acidiferrobacterales > Acidiferrobacteraceae > JAJYDN01. The sequence continues at coordinate 764 of JAJYHH010000007.1, read as the reverse complement.
CGGCGTCACCAGAAGCGGCCCCTGGCCGATGCCCGTTATGATGGTTTCGCCCTCATACCAGGGCGAATCATGCGCCTTGATCCATCGGGGCGTGGGCACGATGCCTGCCGATTCGCCGGGCAGATCGATGCCGGTCGGGCGGCCAAAACCAAACGCCGTCAAATAGCGCGCCATGCGCGCGATGCCAAGCCGGTAGGCGAGCCGGTAGAAATACACATCCGATGACTCTTCAAGGGCCGTGCGCAAGCCGATGCGGCCCATGCCCCAAGGCAACCAGTCGTGGAAGATATGGGTGTTGCCGGGGATGTGCCATGTGCCCCGGCAGCGCACCAGCCGGCGCGGATGAAACCACCGTGTCTGCAGCGCTGCGTAGGCAAAAAACGGCTTGATCGAAGACCCGGGGGGATAGAGGCCATTGAGCACCCGGTCATCGAGCGGCGCGCGTGGATCATCGACCAGCGCGCGATAGCGGCGCCGGCCGATCCCCGTCACAAAAGGATTGGGATTAAAGACCGGACTGCTGACGAGTGCCAGCACCGCGCCCGTCCGGGGATCGAGCGCCACGGCGGCCCCCCGCCGGCCCTTGAACATCTCGGTTGCCACCGCCTGCATCTGCGCGCTCACGGTCAGATAGAGGTTGTCGCCAGGCACCCCGGCGCTTTCCCGGAAAATCTTCATCAGGCGGCCCTGCGCATTGGCCTCGATGTCACGCAGGCCACGCCGCCCCATGAGCACGCGCTGATAGCGCGCCTCCACTCCCGACT
>JAJYHH010000053.1:10146-21392 GCA_021784845.1 Pseudomonadota bacterium | reverse complement strand
ACGGTCGATGGGCTGAAGATTTCCGGCTACCTCGATCCGACCTATGTCTTCAACCAGGACGCGCATGTCAGCTCCTTCTTTTTTGCTGACCCCAACGCGGCCTATACCTATTATCACAGCACGTTCGGGGATGCGTATCTCGACATCAACAAGCAGTTTGCCAATGGCGGTTCGGTGGACATCCAGCTCATGCCCACCCGCGGTTATGGCGGTGCCTTTGGCGGCAAGGGCCACAACAGCATCGTCAATGCCGCCATTCTGACGTTGCCCGTCAACAAGAAGATCGACTTCATTGCCGGCCAGGTCCCCGCGTGGGACGGGTATGAGTCCGAGACATCGCCGCAGATGCTGACGGTCACCCACAATCTTCTTTATGATTTCAGTGAGCCTGGTTATTTCACTGGTGCCGGTGGCAGCTATACCTCGGGTATCCTCACGGTTCAGGCACTGCTCGGTAATTCGTGGAACACGAATTATACGGGGTCGAACGCATCCACCCGCGCTCCGACCCTGGAGTATCGCGTCTCCCTTGCGCCGTCTAGCGATCTCAGCTTCGGTCTTTTCGGTACGGTGGGCAAGAACGCGACCCTCACCGGCGGCCCCGAAACGACCCGCATCTACAACGACTTCGACGGGACCTATACGCTGGGTGCAGCGACCTTCAACTGGCAGCTCGATCTGGGTCACCAGACCGATGGGGCCGCCAACGGCGGCAATGCCATGTGGTATGGCGCATCGGTGCTCGCCAATTACCGCTTCACGCCTCTTGTCGGCGCCACGCTCCGCTACGATTATCTGAACGATTCCACGAATGGTGGTCATATTGCGACCACGGACAGCGCGGACGGCTTCTATGTGCCGGTCACGGCGCCGGGGGTGGACAATGGGCCGATCCGTCAGGCCATTACAGCGGACCTGCTCCTCTACCCGTTGAAGAACACGATCGTCAAGTTCGAGTACCGTTATGATCACGCCAATGGCGCCATGTTCTTGAACACCGCGACCGGCGGGTACAAGAAGGGCAACAGCGTGCTTGCGGCCCAGGTCGTCTACTCCTTCTAGGACGCGAAAGCCCACGGACGGGTCCCGCCCCATCCCCCTATTCGGGGGGGTGGGTTTCCTGCGTCTGTCGGCCTGGTGGCGTGGAGGTCGCCGGCGGCGGGACGTTTGCCTGTGCGGGATGACGGCCGGATCGGGTTGCATCTTCTTCAGGTATGCAGTCTGCGGCGCTATTCCCGTTTCTTTCGTGGGCGCAGCGCAGGCATTGATGCCTGCACTACCCCGTCTCGCCGCCCTTGTGTGCCTCTCCTGCCGCGATTGCCCGCGAGCCGCGCACGGAAGCGACTTCGCGGCCGGGCAGGCCTGCAAATCCCGGCCGGTCAGCCCGGCTGCGCGCCTTTCGCCGGCCGGTGCGTGAAGCTGGTATAGGCGAAATAGCCAAGCGGGATCACAAAGAGTGTCAGCACGGTCGACGCCAGGGTGCCGAAGATCAAGGAGATGGCCAGTCCGCCGAACACCGGGTCGACGATCATCACCGCTGTGCCGAGCATGATGGCAAAGGCCGTGAGGATGATGGGGCGCAGCCGCACGGATCCGGCCTGCACCACCGCCTCGATGCGACTGTGGCCTGCGCGTTCATATTCGAGGATGAAATCGATGAGGAGCAGGGAGTTGCGCACAACAACGCCCGCGAGCGCGATGACGCCGATCATGGAGGTCGCCGTAAAGAACTGATGCATGAGCGCATGTCCGGGCAGCACCCCGACGAGCGTAAGCGGAATGGCGATCATGACGATGAACGGGATCATGAACGACCGGTAGTAGCCGACCAGGATCATATAGATCAGGATGATGGCCACACCGAACGCCGAACCGAGGTCGCGGAAGACATTGAGCGTAAGCCGCATGTCGCCGCTCCAGCGTATGGCGTAATGCAGGCTGCTTGGGTCCTGCAGGAAAGACTGGCGCAGTTGCACCCCCTCTACGGCATGGTGCTTCAGGTACTGCCACATGGCGATTCCCGGATAAACGGGGCTGCCCTCGCTCATGCCCGCCGTCACATAAACCACCTCGCGCCCGTCTTTTTGAAAGATGGGGCGCGGCGCCGGGTGGCGCACGACGGTGGCGATGGTCGACAAAGGGATTTCCCTGCCCTCCGGATTGGTCAGAAAGATCTTGTTCAAATCCTGCGGGCCCATGCGGTCGGCAATCGGAAAGCGAAAGCGGATCGGCACCGGCTCCTTGGCATGCGCGATGTGAACGGTGCCGTCATTGATGCCGGCAAGGAAACCCTTGAGCGTTTGTGCCACCTGCGCCGGCGTGACCCCATCGAGCGCCGCCTGCCGGCGGTTTACGGCGATCGTATATTGCCAGGACCGATGGGGCACCGAGCTGTCGACACCCACCAGATGGCGCGTGTGCGCAAACAGACCATAGCGCAGCGCGTTGCCAATCTGCTCGAGTTTGCGGTAATGGGGCCCGAACACCTCTGCCATGACCGTCGCGCGCACCGGCGGCCCTGGTGGATGTTGCTCGATCTTGACCATGGCGTCGTTGCGGTGCGCTATTTCCGCGATGGCGGGCCGCAGCGCGCGAACAATGTCGATCGACGAGATGGCGCGTTCGCTCTTGCGCACGAGTTCCACCTGCACTTCGCCCACCGTCGGGCCGGCCTTTAGTGTCTGACCGCGTAAAAGCCCGCTGAAGTTGATGGCGCCCACGCCGCCCGCCGCCAGCTGGTATGTGGTCACGTAGGGGTTCTGGCGCACCACATCGCCGATCTCCTCGACCACCCGGTCGGTGTCTTCCAGGGTGCTGCCCGCTGGTGTGCGCACACTGATGTCGAAGCTGTTGTTATTGTTGCGCGGCAGCATCTTGAAGTTGACGATGCGCCAAGCCGGCAGCGCCATGGCTCCCGCAAGCAACAGGATGATCGTGACCAGGAAACCCCAGCGCAGAAGCCTGCGCGAAAGCAGTGCGCGCATGGCCCGCTCGTAGCCCCGCCTCAGGATGCGCGTCGCCAGGGACTCGGGTCCGTGATGCCCCTTTAACCAGAGCCGGGCCGCCCATGGCGCCACCGTATAGGCGACAAAAAGCGATGTCAGCATGGCGACCGGGACATTCTTCGGGATCGGGGCCATGTAGGGGCCCATCATGCCCGTGACCGACAGCATCGGCAGAAACGCCAGAATCACGGCAAGCGTGGCCAGGTTGGTCGGGCGGCCGATCTCGTTGACGGCGCGCACCGCCGCCTGGATGCGGTCGACGCCTCTCTCGGCGTAGTGCCGGAAGATGTTTTCCACGACCACGATGGAATCATCGACCAAAAGACCAAGGGAGAGGATGAGCGCAAAGAGCGTGATGCGGTTGATGGTCTGCCCGGCGACATAATCGACGCCGAGGGTCACCAGCAGGATCACCGGGATGGTGATGGTGACGATCGCCGCCGCCCGCCACCCGAGAAAAATGATCAGCAAAGCGACGACCGTCACGATGGCAATGAACAGATGCCGGATCAGGAGGTTGACTGCGCTGTCGGCCCGCTGCCCGTCGTTGCGGGTGACATCGACATGCACCGAGGGGGGGATGACCGTGCCCTCGAGCATCTTCAGGCGGCTCAGAATGCCGTTGGCCACTGTCACGGCATTGGTGCCCGCCTTTTTGGCCAGACACAAGGTCACTGCCGGCAGCTCCAGATTGCGTGGCCGCAGTCCGCTGTAGGCACGGCCAAAGCCGATAAAATGCACGTTCCTGATGCTGCCGCCGCCGTCGGTCACCGTCGCCACGTCGCGCAGATAGACGGGCTCATGATTGTAGAGGCTGACGACGATCGAGCCGATCTCCCGCGCCGAACGCAGCATGCCGCCGGCATGGATGGTGGCTTCGTGGTTGGCATTGATGAACTCACCGGAGGGGATGTCGATGTTGGTGGCTTCGACGACCCGCTGGATATCGACCAGTGTCACGTTGTAGCGGCGCATGAGGGCCGGGTGCAGCGTGATGTTGATGCGCCGGCGTTGTCCGCCGATCACATAGGATCGCGATGTGCCGGGTGCGCGGCGCAGGTGATGGAGGACGTCGATGCCGATCGCGCGCAGCGTCACCTGGTTCAACTGCGACGAGGACAAAGTGATGGTGACGATAGGTACCTGATTGACGTCGAGAGGCTGGATGATCGGCCGCAAGGTTCCGGGGGGCATGCGGTTGTAGTTGCTCATGATCTTGTTGTAGAGCCGCACCAGCGAGTTGATGCGGTTTTGTCCGACATCGAACCGCACGGTGACAATGCCCTCGGAGTCGAGCGCCATGCCGTAGATGTGGTGCACGCCGCGCATGCCATGCAGGATCGCCTGCAGCGGATCGACGACGAGATTCTTGACCTCGCGTGGCGTGGCGCCCGGCTTGGCGATGATGATGTTGGCCGCCGGCACGACAATCTGCGGATTTTCGGTGCGGGGCGTGAGATGCAGCGCCAAAAGACCGGCCAGCAGCGCCGTCAGCAGGATGAGTACGGTCAGCTTGCTGTCGATGAAATAACGCGTGAGCCGGCCGGCAATGTTAAGACGCGCGTTTGCGTCCGGACGCTCGGTCATGGGGTGCCTTCGGTACGGGTGATGTGGATCGGACTGCCGTCGAGCACTGCCTGGAAGGGTGGCAGCACCAGGCTTTCGTCACCGCGCAGGCCGCTTAAGATCTCACTTTGTCCGTCAAGGGCCTTGCCGATCTTGATGAGACGAAAACGCGCACGGCCGTGGTGGCTCAGGACGAACACGCCGGGCAGACCCGCGTAACTGATGATGGTGTTCGTCGGAATCACGATGTTGCCGCTTGCTGTCCGCCGTGTGGCGGAAAGCGAAAGAACCGCGCGATCCAGGGTGGGGCGCGCAGGCTGCGGACTTGCCGCGGGCGGCTGACTCGTGCAGCCGCCGAGCAGGAGGATCGCCGAGAGGAGGAGGGCGCGATAGCGGATCATGGGGACAACCGCGGCAGCGTCTGCAGCGACAGACTCGCGTCTGCTGCCGCCAGGCTGGCTTCGTCGCTCACCAGGGCGTAGAGGGCTGTGAGCCGTTCTTCCCGGGCGGCGGTGAGCGCCTGCTCGGCATTCAAAAGGTCGAGCAGGATGGTGCGACCCTCGCCATAGCGGATGCGCACGAGCCGGACCGCCGTCCGGGCTTCGGTCACGCTGACAACCGCCACCCGGTAGCGCCTCCAGGCAATCTGCATGTTGCTGTAGGTACGCATGATCTGCAGACGGATCTGTGTCCGCAGTTCATCCACCCGGGCGGCAACCTCCAAAGCCGCGCCCTCCTTGACGGCGGCCTCATCGCGGGCGCGCCCGCCCCTGTACAGGGGTACGCTGATCATCCCCGAGACCGTCCACGCATTGTGCCGGGGCAGCGGGGTTTCGCTATACCAGTCGGTCGATGCCGCCAGATCGACCTTGACCCCCGATTGGGCACGCAAGGCCCGCGCCTGGGCCCGATCGGCGGCCTGTTCGGCTTCGAGGGCGCGGATGTCCGGCCGTTGCTGCAGGGCACGCAGGATCGCCGCCTGCGCCGTCATGGCCACAGGCGCTGGCGGGCGCAGGCGCAGGGGTGGCACCTCGACCGGCAACCCCCCAGGCGCCCCCAGGACGGCCGCGAGATTGGCCTGTGCGGCGGCGAGAGCGGCCTGCGCCTGCAGAACGCCCTCGTGCGTGGCGCGCAGATAAACGGCCGCGGTCAGGGCGTCGGCCTGCACGATGCGGCCTTCGTGATACAGCCGGGCGGTCGTGTCCGCGTGTTCTTGGGCTGCCCGCATCGCATCGCGCGCGATGCGCACCGCAGCCCGTGCCGCGAGCACGCCCTCATAGGCCTGCACCGTGGTGGCCATGATGCGTTGCCGGGTGGCGACCCGGTCTGCCCGCGCCGCCGCGCGTCCAAAGCGGCCGGCGCGGATGCTGGCGCTGATGGCGCCGCCACTGTAGACCGGCACAGCAAGAGACAAACCGGCGGTGGCCAGACGGCTGATGCCCGGATGGTTCAGGTTGGCGGGTGTAAAGGCACTTGCCGTCACCTGCCGACGCTCGAGTTCGGCGGTCAACGCCATGAGCGGGTTGTTGCTGAGGAGGTAATTATACATTGCCGATACTTCCGGCATGCGCTGGGCGCGCGCCGCCCGCAGGCGGGCGGTGGCCATCAGGGTGCGCGCGCGCGCAAGCGCCGTGAGGCTGCTGTGCCGCAGCGCGAAGCGGACCGCCTGCCTCAGACTGAATGTCCGGGCGTGCGCGGGCGGGGCCTGGACGGCCACGAGCAGGGCCGCCACGAGGAACCTTAGGCATGCACGGTTCACTTGTCCGCTCTCCCTTTTTCTTGTGTGCCTCATGCGCCGCGTCGGCGCGATGGCGATTGCGCGCCGATATCAGTTTAACGGAATTGCCGCGCGTGGCTAGAGGGCCGGCTTGACGACGGCCAAAATGACGATGGCCAGCAACAGAAGGACCGGGATTTCATTGATGATCCGGTAGAAGCGGGTGCTGCGTCGCAGGCCTTGGGCCAGTTCGCGGCACAGGTGGCCGAGATAGACGTAATACAAAATGAGCAGACCGGCGAGCAGGATCTTGACATGCAGCCACGCGCCGTCAAAACCGTAGCCCCACCACAGCCAGAGGCCGAAGCCGACCGCCAGCACCGCGCTCGGTGTCGTGAACCGGTACAGCCGCCGCTCCATGGTCACGAATCGTTCGTGTCCGGCCGTGTCGGTGGTCTGGCTGTGATAGACAAAAAGGCGTGGCAGATAAAAAAGACCAGCAAACCAGGTGACGACGAAGATGATGTGGAATGCTTCGATCCAGAGCACGGTGGCCTCCTTCAGCTCATTCGGTGGTGCGGTCATCCGGCACCAGCGGCGCCAGAATGGAATCCAGAAAGCGCACGCCCCGCGGCGTGGCACAGACCCGGTCGGCGCCGAGCTCGACGAGACCGGAGCGGACGGCTGGCTGCAGGCGCTCCGTGAGGCACTCATCCGCCAGTCCGGTGGTCGCGCGGAAATCAGCCAGACGAAAGCCCTCCGTCAGCCGCAGCCCGTTTAGCAGGAATTCCCACCAGAGTGTGTGGCTTGGGATGCGCCGGCGCGTGCGGTCGTGATGGGGGTCATGCAGATAGGCCTGTGCGTCACGGGTACGGGTCTCCCGCCAAACGCCCGTTTCGTCGCTCAGCTTGCCGTGGGCGCCGCTGCCGATGCCGATGTAGTCACCAAACTGCCAGTAGTTCAGATTGTGACGGCAGCGAAAGCCGTCCTGTGCGTAAGCGGAGATTTCGTAGCGGCGAAAGCCGGCTTCAGCGGCCATGTCCTGTACGCAGGCTTCGATGTCGCCGCGTACCGCCTCCGCCGGCAGGGTTGGCGGCGCGTGTGCGAAAGCCGTGTTCGGTTCTATGGTCAGTTCGTAGAGAGATATGTGGGCGGCGGTGGCGTCAAGCACCCAGGCCATGTCGGCGCGCGCCTCATCCACGGTCTGTTCCGGGAGCCCGTACATGAGGTCGATATTGAATGACCGAAAGCCGGCGCCAGCGGCAAGCTCGACTGCGCGGCGCGCATCCGCCGCCGTGTGGATGCGGCCAAGCCGCGCAAGGTGGTGATCCTGCAGGCTTTGCACGCCAAGCGAGAGCCGGTTGACGCCGGCATCCCGGAAACCCTGAAAACGGCCGGCTTCCACCGTGCCGGGGTTGGCCTCCAGGCTGACTTCGCAGTCGGGAGCGAGGGAGCCGATACGCGCAACACCGGCGAGGATGTCACCGATGGCGCTTGCCGAAAAAAGGCTCGGCGTGCCGCCCCCGAAAAACACCGACCGCAGCGGGCGCGCCGCCAGCACGTCGGACAGGCCGGCCAGATCGACCAGCAGCGACTGGACATAGGCCTTTTCGGGCAGCGCACTTCCCCGGCCTGGCAGGGAATGAAAATCACAATAGGGACATTTGCGCACGCACCAGGGCAGGTGCACATACAGGCTCAAGGGGATATCAGTCGTCACGGCGCGCAAGGAGTTGCAGCATGCCACGCACGGCCTGACCCCGGTGGCTCAGGGCCTGTTTTTCCCCGAGGCTCAGTTGCGCCGCGGAGCGTCCATCGCCAAGGCCAAACAGCGGGTCGTAGCCAAATCCCTGGTCGCCGCGTTCTTCCGTGAGGATGTGGCCTTCCCATAGGCCTTCGCTGATGAGCGGCCGCGGATCATGCGCATGGCGGATGAAGACGAGCACGCAGCAAAAGCGCGCCGTGCGCGGCGCTGGTGTGTCCGCCAGGGCGCGCAGAAGTGCCGCACGATTTTCCTCGTCGGTCGCCTGCAATCCGGCAAAGCGCGCCGAGTGCACGCCCGGCGCGCCGTTTAGCGCGTCGACGAGGAGACCCGAGTCGTCGGCCAGCGCAGGCAGGCCGCTTTCGAGTGCCGCATGCCGTGCCTTGATGAGCGCGTTCTCGATGAACGTGCACGCATCCTCGGGTGCCGATTCGATGCCGAGCGTCGACTGGGCGATCAGGTGTGCGTCCAAAGGTGCAAACGCCGCCTGCAGTTCCCGCAGTTTGCCGAGATTATGGGTCGCGAAGACGAGCTTCACGGATTTTCCGCAAGCGCTGCGCGCTGTGCGGCCATCAGCTGTTCGATGCCGCCGCGGGCCAGCGTGATCATCGCCAGCATCTCATCGTGGCCGAAATGCCCCCGTTCGGCCGTGCCCTGCATTTCGATGAAGCCGCCGGCGTCGTTCATGACAATATTCATGTCGGTGCCCGCGCTCGAGTCCTCGCTGTAATCGAGATCCAGAACCGGCTCGCCATTGCAGATACCAACGGACACCGAAGCCACCTGATGGCGCAGCGGATTTTCCTTGAGAAGCTTGTGCCGCATGAGGAAGCCTATGGCATCGGCAAGGGCCACATAGCCGCCGGTAATGGCCGCCGTGCGTGTGCCCCCGTCGGCCTGCAGCACATCACAGTCGATGGTGATGGTGCGGTCGCCGAGCGCGCGCAGGTCGACTGCGGCGCGCAGCGAGCGGCCGATCAGCCGCTGGATTTCGACGGTGCGACCGTCCTGTTTGCCGCGGGCGGCCTCACGCTGCGTCCGCTGGCCGGTCGCGCGCGGCAGCATGCCGTATTCGGCCGTGACCCAGCCTTGTCCGCGTCCTTTCAGGAAAGGGGGTACCTTCTCATCGACGCTGGCCGTACAGAGCACCCGGGTCTGTCCGAATTCCGTGAGCACGGACCCTTCTGCGTAGCGTGTGAAGTGGCGGGTCAGGCGAATGGTGCGTAAGGCATCGGCGGCGCGTCCGCTCGGTCGCATGGGGATTCCTTGAAGCCGGTCATGAAAGGACGTCTAGTGTAGCAAGAAAGGTCCGTTCTTCAGAGCTCCTGTTTGGTTCTGTGCGCCATGGCGAGCCTCTGTCCCTTCTCCCAGAAGGCCCGCGCCGTCAGGCTGCAGCTGGTGGGAGCGCGCCCGGTCGGGCGGCCGGGCGGACCCTGCCAGCGCAAAGCCGCGGCCGTGACGTTGTCCGAGGTGCCCTGGTGGCGGGCCTCGGCCGCCGCGAGCAGATCGGACAGGCCGGCCTCGAGCACGGGGTGCGCGAGAAACCGCGGCATTTCCTCCTTGCGCAGGGTTTCCCATGCGCCGTCGCTGCACAACAAAAGCGTGTCGCCAGCTTTCAGGACTGTCTCGGCGCTCAGTGTCACGACTGGATCGCTGCTGCCCAGGCAGCGCAGCAGCCGGCTCTTGTCGGGATGGGCAATGGCCTCTTTTTCGCTCAGGATGCCGCGCTCGCGCAACATGTCGACGTCGGTGTCGTCGCGGGTTCTGTTGATCAGCGTGTCGTGGCGGAAATGATACAGCCGGCTGTCGCCAACGTGCGCCCAATACGCGCAGCCCTCCTGGACCAGGCAGACGACGCAGGTGGTGCGGGGCTTTATCGGTGGCTGCATGCGCGGCCCCATCTGTTTCATGGCGTAGTGGGCCTGGAAGATTGTCATCGCGAGAAAGTTCGGCGGGTCGGTGATGATCGGCGCCTTGATCGCCCGAAAGGCGCGCACCGCCAGGCGGCAGAGCATTTCGGCTGCCAGTTCCCCGCCGCTGTAGCCGCCCAGTCCGTCACCCAGCACCATGAGCACGGCGTTTTCGCGTTCGGCGATCGCCACGCGGTCCTGGTTGCTCTTGCGGTCACCCTGCCGGGAACCCTGGGCACATAGATAGTTCATGGTCGTCCTATAGGCGCTTCAGGCGCCACCATGGCCAGCGGTTCAGCCAGCGGCCGATGAAAGGAGAGGGATCCGTGGCCGCCGTCTTGGGTGTGTCATTCAGAAAGGCGAGCAGCTGACCGACGTTTTGCGGACGTTCGAGCTGGTTCATCTGCATGCACCAGTCGATCGCCTCCAGGATCTGGGGTGAATACCGGTGCCGGTAGCGGCCGGGAATGGCGAACGCATCCTTGGCGGCGCGCGCGGTTGCTGGCGGCGGTGCGCGGCCGCTGATGCAGGCCCACATGGACGCGCCGATGGCATAGAGATCAGACCAGGGGCCTACATGCCCCTTGGTGTGCTGCTCGATCGGCGCAAAGCCGGCGGTAAGCGTGCGCATGCCGGCCGACCGCTCATGGGTCTTTTGCGCCGCTCCAAAATCGAGCAAAAGCGGATTGCCCCCCGAACGCAAAAGGATGTTGGCGGGCTTGATGTCGAGATGAAGCAGCCCGTGCGTGTGCAGCGCCTCGAGACCGATCAGAAGTGGCGGAAAGACCGTGCGCAGGAACTTTTCGCTCAACCCCTGGGGATGGCGCTTTATGTACCAGCGCAGGTCCCGCCCGAGCTCGTAGCGCATGACCATATAGACGGTGTTGTGCGCACGAAAGCAGTCCGTAACCTCGACGATATTGGGATGATGCAGCTTGGACAGGGCGCTTGCTTCTTCGAAGAAACGCTTGATGCCGGACGTAAAAAGCGGCGCCATTTCCTCAGACAGCGGTTCGATGCGTCCGGAGGGCGTGCGGTGAGCCTGCCGGGGCGGAAGGTACTCCTTGATGGCGACCTGGTGGCCCTGGCTGAGCGCGGTCGCAAGGTATACGGAACTAAAGCCCCCGTCGCCGAGGGTCTTTTCTATCCGGTAGCCCTGCACGACGGTGCCCGGGGCGAGGTGGGTTTTGGCAGCTTTGCGCATAATGGTCCATCAAAGATAACCCAAAACAGCGATCCCTGCAGTGTGGCTTTGGCGTTCAGCGGTCGGGCGCTGTACCATGCGG
>JAJYHH010000053.1:6497-9623 GCA_021784845.1 Pseudomonadota bacterium | reverse complement strand
GTAGCGCAACGGCCGAAGCCCCGGCGCTGTTGCGGGCACGCCTGGCTGCGCGTCTGGCCGAATGGGATGCCAGCGTGCATGAGGCCCGGCTTGAGCAAGAACTCGTGCTGCAGGTGCAGCGCGCCGATGTGAGCGAGGAACTTGAACGGCTGGCGGTGCACACCGAAGAGGCACGCCGGGCGCTCGCCGGGGCGGGGCCGCGGGGGCGGCAGCTGGATTTCCTCATGCAGGAGCTGAACCGGGAGGCAACGACGCTTGCGGCGAAATCCTCCTCGGCGGCAGTCACCACGCTGACTGTGTCGCTGCGGGTCCTGATCGAACAGATGCGTGAACAGGTGCAAAATCTTGAATAAGGGACGATTGGTAGTACTGTCGGCGCCAAGCGGTGCCGGCAAAAGCAGTCTGGCCAAGGCCCTCGCCGCGGACCCGCGTTTCGCGGTGTCGGTTTCGCATACGACACGCGCCCCGCGGCCGGGAGAGCAAGATGGGGTGCATTACCATTTCTGCGATCGCGCCACCTTCGCGCGCATGGTCGAGGCAGGGGCCTTTCTCGAGCACGCCGAGGTGTTTGGCAACTGGTACGGGACGTCGCGGCAGGCAGTCGAGTCGCTGCTTGCGGCCGACCGCTATGTCCTGCTCGATATCGACTGGCAGGGCGCCCGGCGGATCAAGGCGCTCATGCCGGAGGCGATGACCATTTTCATCCTGCCGCCGTCCCTCAAGGCGCTCGAGCAGCGCCTGCGCGGCCGTGGCCAGGACAGTGAAGAGGTCATCATGCGCCGGATGCGGGAAGCGCGCGCCGAGATCAGCCATTACGGCGAGTTCGATTGCGTGATCGTCAATGACGCGTTCGATGCCGCTCTCGAGGATCTGCGCAGCCTGATTTTCGAAGGGCACCGGCGGCGGCCATTGCCAGTCGACCCGGGGTCACTCCTCGCTTCCGCCTCCTGACCAATGTCTGCTACACTTTGTAGATAATTTCCGAGGATTTCTTATGGCCCGCATTACTGTCGAGGATTGTCTTGAACACGTGGAAAACCGCTTCCAGCTCGTGCTGGTTGCCGCCCGCCGGGCGCGACAGCTGGCGGCCGGGGCGGAACCGTTTGTGGATCGTGAGAACGACAAACCCACCGTACTGGCCCTGCGCGAGATTGCCGAGGGGTTTGTAACGAGCGCGATTCTCGACGACAGCGCGGAAACCGGGTTGGAGGCCGGACACGATGGCAGCGAGTCCGCCGGGACAAGCGACGCCGCAAGCCCGCCCCTCTTCTAAGGCCGAAACGCAGGGCGTCGTTTCCTTCCACATCAGCGATCTCCTGGCGCTCGTCGAGGGCTACCTCGGGCGCGAGGATGCCATGCTCGTCTATCGCGCCTACCTCTTTGGCGCGGAGGCCCACGAAGGGCAGCGCCGCCGCACCGGCGAGCCCTACATCTATCATCCCCTGGAGGTCGCAAAGCTCTTGACGGGTTTGCGTCTCGATGCGACCTGTCTTGCCGCGGCCATCCTCCACGATGTCATCGAGGACACGCCTCATCACAAAGACGAACTGATGGCTCAGTTCGGTGAGGAGGTGGCAGAGCTCGTCGATGGCGTCAGCAAGATCAGTCAGATCGAATTCGAGAGCAAGGAAGAGGAGCAGGCGGAAAATTTTCGCAAGATGCTTCTTGCCATGGCGCGGGATATCCGCGTCATTTTGATCAAGCTCGCCGACCGTCTGCATAACATGCGCACCATCGCGGTGCTCTCGCCGGCGCGCCGGCGCGCCATCGCCCGCGAGACACTGGATATCTATGCCCCCATCGCCAATCGGCTGGGCCTGCACAGCTGGTCGGTTGAACTCGAGGATCTCTGTTTTGCGATCCTCTATCCCCTGCGGCATCGTATTCTCCAGGAGGCGGTGCGCAAGCGCCACGGCAACCGCAAGGCGCTCGTCGACAAGGTCCGTGCCGCCATCCTCGAACAGCTGCGTCGCGAAGGCCTCCCGGGCGATGTCTCCGGGCGCGAAAAGAATCTGTTTGGCATCTACAGCAAGATGCGCCAGAAGAGCCTGTCCTTTGAGCAGGTGTATGATTTGCTGGCGTTCCGTGTCGTAGTCGACCGCGTGGACACGTGTTACCGCGTTCTCGGCGTCATCCACAACCTCTACAAGCCGATCCCGGGGCGCTTCAAGGATTACATCGCCATCCCGAAGACCAACGGATATCAATCCCTGCACACGGTCGTCTTCGGACCGTTTGGCGTGCTGATCGAGGTGCAGATTCGCACGGAAGACATGCATCGGGTGGCTGAAAATGGCGTCGCGGCGCACTGGCTGTACAAGACCGGCGACGTCGGCATGCAAAAGCGCGCACTCCAGTGGCTGCAGGGGTTGATGGAAATCCAGCAGCAGGCCGGCAATCCGCGCGAGTTTCTCGAGCACCTGAAAATCGATCTCTTTCCCGACGAGGTGTATGTCTTTACACCCAACGGGGACATCAAGAAACTGCCGCGTGGCGCCACCGTCATCGATTTCGCCTATGAAGTGCACAGCGACATCGGCAAGCGCTGCGCCGGCGCGCGCATCAACCATCAGCTGGTGCCCATGCGCACCGAGCTGCGTAATGGCGACCATGTGGAGGTCATCACATCGGCCTACAGCGCCCCGCACCCGTCGTGGCTCAATCATGTGGTGACCGGCAAGGCCCGGCTGCAGATCCGCAACTATCTGAAGAACCTGCGTCGCGATGAAGCCGTGGCTTTGGGTCAGCGGCTGCTCACCCAGGCGCTGCAATCATACGGTGTCGATGGCGCGGTGGGCGAGACGGAGCGCAATGGCCTGGTGCAGATGCTGCGCCTGAAATCGTGGGATGATCTCCTCGCAGATATCGGTCTGGGCACGCGGGTGGCAGCCGTGGTGGCACGCCAGTTGACGCCCGAGGGCGCGCCGCCCTCGGGCGCGCCGCGCCCACAGAGCACGCTCGCCATCCGCGGAACGGAGGGCGCGGTGGTCAACTACGCGAAATGCTGTCGCCCGATTCCCGGTGATCCCGTTCTCGGTTTCCTGACGGCGGGCCGGGGAATCACGGTGCATACGGAGGACTGCCCGAATGTGGCAGAATACCGCAAGCACCCGGACAAATGGATCG
>JAJYHH010000053.1:0-6389 GCA_021784845.1 Pseudomonadota bacterium | reverse complement strand
TGGATGCCAATATCGACACGGTGTCCATCGATGAACGCGATGGGCAGGACACGGCGATGGATTTTGTGATCGAGGTGCGCGACCGGGTCCATCTGGCACGCATCATTCGCCGCATCCGCTCGCAGGAGGCTGTCGTCAGGATCAACCGGAAGCGGGGTTAGGGCCGGCACATGGGATGGGATGTTATAGAGACAGACAGGGCGCCGCGCGCCATTGGCACGTATTCGCAGGCGGTAAGAGCGGGTTCGCTTGTGTTCCTGTCGGGACAGATACCCCTGGATCCGGCCACGATGGCGCTGGTGTCGGATGAACCGCGCGCGCAGATCACGCAGGTGTTTCGCAATCTGCAGGCCGTGATCGAGGCCGCCGGCGGTCATTGCGGCCAGGTCGTCAAGCTTGCGGTGTTTTTGACAGACCTCGCACACTTTCCGCTCGTCAATGAGGTCATGGCCCAATTCTTTACGGCTCCCTACCCGGCGCGATCGGCCATTGGCGTGGCCGCGCTGCCGCGCGGAGCGCTCGTCGAAATGGATGTCATCCTCGACCTCGACGTCCGCTCCTAGCGGCATCAGCCCCGCCACGCTGCCTGTCACCGCGTTGCCAGGCGTGGGGGCGGCCGTTGCCGGGCGCCTTGCGCGGCTCGGTCTTGCCACCATCGAAGACCTGATGTTCCACCTGCCGGCCCGTTATGAAGACCGGACCACCATGGTGCCCCTTGCCCGGCTCGTCGCCGGTCAACGGGCGCTGACGCGGGGAACGATTGCGGCGGTCGACGGCCGCGCCGGACGCCGTCCCCATCTCACCGCGCGGCTTGCGGACGGACGCACACAGATCCTTCTGCGTTTTTTCCATCCGACGACACGGCATCACCGCCTGCTGGTCGCAGGCGGTGAGATCAGCGTCTACGGTGAGGTACGGCTGGGTCCGCACGGCTGCGAGATGGTGCATCCAGAGATCGCCGGTGCCGGCGAGGAATCGCTGCAGGAAGACAGCCTGACGCCCGTGTACCCTGTCACCGCCGGCGTGAGTGTCAAGCGTCTGCGGCGGCTGATCCGCCTGGCGCTGACGCATGTCGAGGCGCTGCCGGACCTCCTGCCACCGGCCTTGAACGACGCGGATCTCTCGCTTGCCCAGGCCCTGCGTCTTTTGCATGCACCGCCTCTCGACGGTCCGCCCGTGGCAGCCCGCCGGAGGCTGGCGCAAGAAGAGCTGCTTGCCCATCAGGCCGCGCTGGTCAGCATGCGCCGGGCCGATCGCAAGGAACGTGCCCACCCGTGCCAGGGCACGGATCTGTTGGCCCGCTTTCTCGCGCAGCTGCCTTTTCAGCCGACGGCGGCGCAGCACGCGGCCATCGCCGAGATCCAGGCAGATCTCGGGCGCGCATGGCCCATGCGCCGCCTGCTGCAGGGAGATGTCGGTTCCGGCAAGACGCTGGTGGCTGCCGCCGCCACGCTGATCGCTATCGACGCCGGATATCAGGCCGCCATCATGGCGCCCACCGAACTTCTGGCCCGCCAGCATCACAAGACCTTCGCGGCGTGGTTTGGCGACCTTGGTATCCCTGTGCTGCCGCTCATGCGTGCTTCGCGTGCCAGTAAAGAGGCGCGTGCGCGGCTGGCCGGCGGCGAAGTGGGGCTTGCCATCGGCACGCAGGCGCTGGTTCAGGAGGTTGTGGCGTTCGACCGGCTGGCCCTGGTCGTCATCGACGAGCAGCACCGCTTCGGCGTGCGTCAGCGGCAGGCCTTGCAGGCCAAGGGCCGCATCGCCACCCATTGGCTCGCGATGAGTGCCACGCCGATTCCGCGCACCCTCGCGCAGAGTCTGTACGCTGACCTGGACGTATCGATTCTGGCGGAGCGGCCGCCGGGCCGTCTGCCGGTGACCACGGTTGCCCTGCCGCAGACGCGGCGCGCCGACGTGATCGGTCGCATGCGACGGGCCTGTGGAGCGGGCGCCAAGGCCTATTGGGTCTGTCCGCTCATCGAGGAAGGCGAGTCGGATCGCCTGTCGGCGGTGGCGCTGTACGACGAACTCCGTCAGGCGTTGCCGGGGCTTGCCGTGGGCCTCCTGCATGGCCGCATGAATCCGGCGGAGAAAGAATCCGTGATGGCTGCCTTTGTCGAGGGCGATGTCCAGGTACTCGTGGCTACCACGGTCATCGAGGTCGGCGTCGATGTGCCTTCGGCCAATCTGCTGGTGATCGAAAATGCCGAAAGTCTGGGCCTGGCGCAGCTCCATCAGCTGCGCGGCCGCGTCGGCCGGGGACGCGCGCAGGCTCACTGCGTGCTGCTCTATCGGGCGCCCCTCGGTGCGGTGGCGCACGCGCGGCTTGCCTGCCTGCGCAAGACGGATGACGGCTTCGAAGTGGCACAACAGGATCTGCTGTTGCGCGGCGCAGGCGAGATCTTCGGGGACCGGCAGTCGGGGCTGCCGGCCTTCCGCGTCGCAGATCTGGCTGACCATGCCGCCCTTTTGCCGCGCATGCGTACGGAGGCGGAGGCGCTTACCCGCGAAAGAGGCGAGGCTCTTTCGCGCCGCTGGCTTAGCGTCCGCCAGGAATTGGGCGAGGCCTAGGCGCTGCGTCTGCGGCTCGGCATAATGACAGGCGCACCCGCCGCCCCACCTGCGCCAGCGGAGACAGAATGGCAATGCACGATACCACGGCCTCCCGGCTTGTCCGGACGAAGGCCGCAGCGTACTGGCGTCTCATGCGATTGCACAGACCGATCGGCAGTCTGCTGCTCCTGTGGCCGACCCTGTGGGCGTTGTGGCTCGCAGCCGACGGCCGTCCGCAACCGGTCCTGGTCCTCGTGTTTGTCCTCGGCGTGGTACTCATGCGGTCGGCTGGCTGCGTCATCAATGACTACGCCGACCGCGATTTCGACGGGCATGTGTGGCGCACAAAGGAGCGGCCGCTGGCGACGGGGGAGGTGGGCGCGCGCGAGGCGCTCGTGCTGTTTACGGTTTTGTGTCTCCTGACGGCCGCGCTTGCCCACTGGCTGAACCGCCTGGCCCTCGAGCTTGCGCCGGTGGCGGTCGTGCTGGCCGCCAGTTATCCTTTTTTGAAGCGCTACACGCATTTGCCGCAGGTGTATCTGGGCCTTGCCTTCGGCTGGGGCATACCGATGGCGTTCGCCGCCGAGCAGGACCGTCTGCCGGCGCTTGCCTGGTGGCTGCTGACCGCCAACATCTGCTGGACCATCGCCTACGACACCGCCTATGCCATGGCCGACCGCGCCGATGATCTGAAGATCGGCGTGAAGTCCACCGCTATCCTCTTTGGCCGCCTGGACCGGTTGTTCGTGGGACTCTTTCATGCCCTGACACTCCTTGTGCTCTATCATGTCGGACAGGAGGCGCATCTCGGGTCCTGGTATGACGTCGGGCTTGCCGGTGCTCTGGGCTTTGCCATTTACCAGCAGAAGCTGCTCTGGCATCGGCGTCCCGTGGACTGCTTCCGGGCATTCGTCAACAACAACTGGTTCGGCGGCAGCGTTTTTGCCGGCCTTCTGCTCGCTTACCTCGGGAGGTCTTTGTGAAACTCTATGGTCATCTTACATCCCCCTATGTGCGCAAAGTGCGTATTGCCCTGCGCGAAAAAAACCTGCGATTCAGCCATTCGGAGGAATCGCCCCATGATCCGGGCAACCATGTCGCCGATCTGAACCCCCTGGGGAAGGTGCCGGTCCTGGAAACCGGGGACGGTCGCGTGTTATTCGATTCTGGTGTGATCGTCGAATATCTCGATCAACTGGGCGCGCCGCGACTGATCCCCGAGGGCGACCTGCGTCTGCCGGTCCTGCAGTGGCACGCGCTGGGCTCCGGTATCGTCGATGCGGTCGTCGCGAGGCTTCTCGAGGGACGCAGACCGCCTGCGCAGCGCTCTCAGGAACTGATCGAGGCCCAGGAACAGAAGGTGCGGCGTGCCATTGCCTGGGCCGACAAGGCCGAACGGGGACGCGCCTACCTGATCGGCGAGCGGTTCACGCTGGCCGATCTCGCGCTCGGGCTTGCGCTCGAATATGTCGATTTCCGCTATCCCCACGACTGGCGCAGCCAGCATCCGCGGCTTGCGCAATGGCTGGCCGGCATCAGCACGCGCGGTTCGTTTGCCGAGACCGTGCCGCCTGGCATGGAAAAAATCCTCGACAGTCCACACTGACCGGCGACGCGGGATGGAAGCGTTCCTCGCCTTGCTGGTGGCGTTCCCGGTGATTCTGGGAGGCGCGGAACTTTTTACCAACGCCATCGAACACGTCGCCATGCGGCTTGCCGTATCGGAAGGAGTTGCCGGTTCGCTGCTTGCGGCGGTCGGCACGGCACTGCCGGAGACGGCCGTGCCGGTGCTCGCGTCGTTCGGCCAGACGCACGGGTCGCGGCCGGAAGTCGCTGTCGGCGCGGTGTTTGGCGCGCCCCTGATGCTTTCGACCCTGACTTTGGGCCTTATGGCGTTCTTCGCCGGCCGGTCGCGCGGATTTGCCGCGTCATTGCGACCGGAACGCAGTGGTTTGCGGCGTGACCTGAACTGGTTCCTCGGCGTTTTTGCGCTCGCGACGGCCGGTCTTTTCGTGCCGCCCGGAGGGGATCGGCGGATACTCGCCCTGATTCTGGTCGGGGCCTATGGGCTCTACGCCGTGCGCACGATCGCCGCGTCGGCGGCCTTGCTCGAGGGCGGCCATGGCAGCCAGGCGCGCAGACCCTTGCATCTGGCCCGAGGCCGCCTCGAAGCGGCGCGGGGCCTGCATCACCTTCAGCTGCTGGCCGGACTCGCCCTGATTCTCGGCGGCGCCGAACTCTTTGTGGTGGGAGTGGAAGGCGTCGGCAGGCGCCTTGGCTGGTCGGTATTGATGCTGGCGCTCGTCGTGGTGCCAATCGCCACCGAACTGCCGGAAAAGGTCAACAGTATTCTGTGGATCCGCCGTCGCCAGGATACGCTTGCGTTTGGCAACATCACGGGCGCGCTCGTGTTCCAGGGCAGTCTGCTGCCGGCTCTTGGTCTTACGCTGACGCCGTGGCGGCCGACGCCGGTGTTGCTCGCGGTGACGACCGCCACTCTGGCCGGCGCCGGCTGGGTGCGCTGGCTTGCGGCCGGCGACCGGCCTCTGCGGCCATGGCTTTTCTCCGTCAATGCTCTCCTCTATTTCGCTCTCATGGTTTATTTTATTTCCTCATGAATCTCTATGCCGTGTTTGGTTATCCCATTGAGCACAGCCTGTCGCCACGCATCCATGCGCAATTTGGCCGCCAGCTGGGCATTACCCTTGTGTATGAGCGTCGTGCCGTGCCCCCGGGCTCGCTCGCTCAGGCAGTGGAGCGGTTCCGGGAGGAAGGCGGGCGCGGCGCCAACGTGACCGTCCCGCTCAAGGGCGAGGCCTATGCGCTTGCCTCCATGCGCACGCCACGGGCCGAGCGGGCCGGGGCCGTCAACACCCTGTCCTTTGCAGACGGCGCGATCCTTGGCGACAACACGGACGGTGACGGTCTGGTCGTGGATCTCGCCTACCATCAGGTGCCACTGTCCGCCGCCCGGCTTTTGCTGCTCGGAGCCGGCGGCGCGGCGCAGGGGATCCTCGGGCCTCTTCTCGATGCCGGGGTGGAACGCATTGCAGTGTGGAACCGCACGCCCGGGCGGGCGCAGGAATGGCTTGCCCGTGTGGGCGATGCGAGGCTGCACCGGCCTGCAGCCGATGACTCGTACGACCTCGTCATCAATGCCACCGCCGCCAGTCTCGGCCACGCATTGCCGCCGGTCCCCGACACGGTCTTTCGCGACGCGGTCGTCTACGATCTGGCCTATGGACCCATCGCCGGACGTTTCCTTGCGCACGCGCGCGCACAGGGAGCAAGCCGTGTGCTGGATGGGCTTGGCATGCTGATTGAACAGGCGGCCTCGGCTTTTTGTGTCTGGCATGGGGTGCGTCCGGATACGGCCGGGGTGCGCGCCCTGCTGCGCGACGAGCTTGCCTAGCGGCGCACGCCCCATCCGCGTCCCGCAGGCGGATGGGGCCGGTCGGAGGGCCCGGCGCAAGAAGTCTTGCGACCCCCCGCCGTGCTAGAGTACCGGTATCCAAGGAGCCCCATGAGCCACGATAACCCTCTTTTGCAGTTAGATGATCTGCCCCGTTTTTCCGCGATTCGTGCCGAGCATGTCCTGCCGGCGCTTGCGACGATTCTGGACACCACCCGCGCTGACGTGGAACGCATCCTGACGCGGCCTGCGGGAACGCGCTGGCAGGATCAGGTGGGGCCGCTCGAGGCCTGCGAGTTGCGCCTGAAGCGTTTCTGGTCACCTGTCTCCCATCTGCACGCCGTCATGGACAGTCCGGAACTGCGCAGCGTGTACAACGAGGGCCTGCTCGAAATAACCCGCTATCAGGCGAATTACGCTC
>JAJYHH010000080.1 GCA_021784845.1 Pseudomonadota bacterium | reverse complement strand
GCACTCAATGGCACCACCATAGAGATCGTGCACACGGATGCCGAGGGCCGCATGGTGCTGGCCGACACACTGACACTCGCCAGCCGCAGCAAGCCCGGACTGATCATCGATTACGCCACTTTGACCGGCGCCTGTGTATACGCACTGGGCAGCCGCATGAGCGGAGGCTTCAGCAATCGCGCAGACTACCTGCCCCTGATGTTCGCCGCCTCCGCGGCGAGCGGCGAGCGGGTCTGGCCCTTTCCGCTACCGGAAGATTACGAGAATGACCTAAAGAGCGATGTCGCCGACATCAAGCAATGCACACTCGAGGGCGAAGCCGATCACATCCTCGCCGGCCTCTTTCTCAAGCGCTTTGTCGGTGAGGGCACGCCCTGGCTTCACCTGGATCTGGCGGCGGGCCGCCACAAGGGGGGACTGGGCCTGGTGCCAACGGATGTGTCGGGTTTCGGTGTGCGCTTCACGCTGTCGCTGCTGCTCGACCAGGGCCTCGCCTGGTGATGCGCGCAACGCGTGCGCCGGCTGCCCGGAGCGCTCCCCTAGATTTCGCCGCCCCCCCGAGGTAATATGCCTCGCCTGAATCGGGGCCGGCCGTTTGGCGCCTCGATCCTGATTTATCAAGCGCCCCGACCGCGGGCGCTTTATATTTTTGGGGGTCTCAATGGCGACCGACAATCACCTCATGCCCACCTACGGACGGCTGCCCGTGCATTTCACCCACGGCAAAGGCGCCTGGCTTTGGGATAAGGACGGCAAGCGCTACCTCGATGCGATGGCAGGCATAGCCGTCAACGGCCTGGGCCATGCGCACGAAGGCGTCGTTGAAGCCGTCTGCGCCCAGGCTCGGCGGGTCATGCATGTGTCCAACTGGTACCAGATTGACGCGCAGGCGCAGCTGGCGGAGCGGCTGTGCGCCATCGCCCAGATGGACCGGGGCTTTTTTGGCAATTCCGGTGCCGAGGCGAACGAGGCCGCGATCAAGCTCGCCCGCCTCTACGGGCACAAGCGCAATATCGACAACCCCGCCATCGTCGTCATGGAAGGCAGCTTTCATGGACGCACGCTCGCGACACTGAGCGCGACCGGCAACCGCAAAGTACAGGCGGGGTTCGAGCCTCTGGTCACCGGCTTTCGCCGCGTCCCCTACAATGATCTGGCGGCCGTGCGTCAGGTGCGCGAACACGATCAGCAGGTCGTCGCCGTCCTCGTGGAGCCGATACTTGGCGAAGGGGGCATCCAGATACCCGATCCGGGCTACCTGAACGGGATCCGCCGTCTGTGCGACGAGGCGGGCTGGCTGATGATGTTAGACGAAATACAGACCGGCATGGGCCGCACCGGCCGCTGGTTCGCCTGGCAGCACGAGGGAGCGCGACCGGACGTCATGACGGTGGCCAAGGCTTTAGGCAATGGCATGCCGATTGGCGCCTGTCTGGCCCAGGGCGCCGCAGCCGAGCTGTTCCAGCCCGGCAATCATGGTTCCACATTCGGCGGCAACCCGCTTGCCGCCACGACTGCGCTGGCGGTGATCGATGCCATTGAACAGGGGGGACTGATCGAACGGGCAGCCATCCTCGGCGACCGCATCCGCGATGGCCTTGCCACGGCACTTAGGCACACCGAAGGTGTCCGCGAAGTACGCGGCACAGGTCTGATGGTCGGCGTCGAACTGGACCGGCCCGCCCAAGGCATCATGATGCGCGCCCTCGGGCGCGGACTCCTCATAAACACCACCGCCGAACGCGTCGTTCGCCTGTTGCCGCCGCTCATTTTGTCGGATGAGGAAGCCGCGCAGGTCGTCGACCTCACAGCCACCACCATCATTGAACATTTGCAATCATGACGCGCCACTTCCTGAGCCTGCTCGACATGACACCCAAGGAGCTGCGCCTGATCATTGAACGGGCCATGACTCTGAAAAAGATCCTGCACCGGCGGGAACCCCATGAATATCTCCGGGGACGCAGTCTGGCGCTCATTTTCGAGAAATCGTCGACCCGCACCCGCGTCTCGTTCGAGGCCGGCATCACGCAACTGGGCGGCAACAGCATGTTTTTGTCGCCGTCCGAACTGCAGCTTGGACGTGGCGAACCGCTGAGCGACACCGCGCGCGTCATTTCCCGCATGGTCGACGCCGTCGTCATTCGCGCGCGGCTTCACAGCACAGTCGAGGCCTTTGCCGCCGCCTCGCAGGTGCCCGTCATCAATGCGCTCACCGACCGGTTTCATCCCTGCCAGCTGCTTGCGGACATGCAGACCTATTTTGAGCTGCGCGGTGATATAGCCGGCCGTACCGTCGCCTGGGTGGGTGACGGCAACAATGTCTGCCACTCCTGGATAAACGCCGCACGGCTCTTTAATTTCACACTGCGCATCGCCACACCCGCGGGGTATGAACCCGACGGCAACCTGCTCACCGCCTCGTCAGGCGCGGCACGGCTCGTCGACACACCGGCCGCCGCCGCACGGGACGCGGATCTGGTCGTCACCGACACCTGGGCCAGCATGGGACAGGAAGAGGAAAAAGAGGTGCGCATCCGGGCATTTGCCGGGTACTGCGTGGATGACGCCCTGATGGATCTGGCGCGGCCAGATGCCATCTTCATGCACTGCCTGCCAGCCTACCGGGGCCTCGAGGTGGCAGCGGACGTCATCGACGGTCCCCGAAGCGTAGTCTGGGACGAGGCGGAAAATCGCCTGCACTCACAAAAAGCGCTGCTCGAATTCCTGCTGGCCTAATTACGGTAATCGAACAGGTAGTTGCGATACGGCGCGCAGCGGCGGCAGAGACCATCGACGCGTGCGAGAAACGCGCGGGTCCGCTGCCAGATGGCCTGCGCCGTCGGGCTGTCGTATCCCGGACCCTCGGGATCCACCGATTGCAGACTGGTGGCGTATGTCTGCACGAAGAGTGGCCGCCCCAACATGCGCATGCGCACCGCAAAATTGCGGATCTGCGCAGGCGGCATGGAAGGACTGAAGGCAATCAGCAGAACAAGGCTCTTGGTTTTCGCCATCAACGCGTTCGGAACCGACAGGCCGCCACCGCAGAGGATGGTGCCCGCAACCCGGTCGGCAGCGACCGCACTCGCCTCGAATGCCTGACGCGCCCCACGCGGACCCCAGCCCAGCGTCACCACCTTGCGGCCCGGAGCCGACAGAAAATCAATGGCGGCCACCTCTCGCGCGATCACCGCGTGCGCAGACAGCCTGGATTTGTCGTTGCCGTGGTGGGCGGGGCGGAAATTGACCACCTCCACCCGGTAATTCTGCGCCCCCAGGCGATCCGCCCAGCGCAGAACGGGCGCATTCAGTCCACGCCCCCCCGACAACAGCAAGATCCCTGTACCCGAAGACCCTGGGCCGGTTGTGTAGATCTCGAACGGCCGGCCGGCGGACGTCGTCAGCTGAATGAATCGTCCTGTAAACGCCTGGCAGGTAAGTGGCTTTGCGGCGTCGGCCCAAGCCTCACTCCAGACAATGCAGAGCATCGCGCCGATGCCGAAGAAATAACGAAGCATAGCCGACCAAAGCCTCCGCGCCCGGGATCGTCTTTTCCGTGCGCATTATGGATGAGTTCTTTTTCCAATCTCAAGCGGCCCGACAAACGCGGATGACGATCGGGAAGGCTAATTCGTTCGCCTGCGTGACGCACGCCCCGGACGATCGACGGAGGGTCCCGCACGCTTTGCGGCACCGGGCGCCATCCTACACGCACGCGGCGCGCCGTAGTATACTGCGCACATGGCCATTCCCTATATTTTCACCATGCAGCGGGTCACCAAGGTGGTCCCGCCCTCGCGGGAAATCCTAAAGGACGTCTCGCTGTCTTTTTTCCCCGGCGCCAAGATCGGCGTTCTGGGTCTGAACGGTTCCGGCAAATCGACGCTGCTGCGCATCATGGCGGGCGTTGACCGCGACTACGACGGCGAAGCGCAGCCGGCCGCACGCATCCGCATCGGTTATCTGGCCCAGGAACCCGCGCTCGACCCCAGCAAGAATGTACGGGGCAATGTAGAAGAGGCGGTCGCGCCCGTGCGCGAACTGCTTGAGCGCTTCAATACGATCAGCATGCGCTTTGGCGAGTCCATGACCGACGACGAGATGGCGGCGTTGATCGACGAACAGGCCAAGGTCCAGGCGGAAATCGACGCCGCGGGGGCATGGGATCTCGATCGCCGCCTGGAAATCGCCGCAGACGCCCTGCGCCTGCCCCCATGGGACGCCGATGTCGCCGTACTGTCCGGGGGAGAACGGCGGCGGGTGGCGCTTTGCCGGCTTTTGCTGTCGGAACCCGACATGCTGCTCCTCGACGAGCCCACAAACCATCTCGACGCCGAGTCGGTGGCATGGCTTGAGCGCTTTTTGAAAGAGTACAAGGGGACGGTGGTGGCCGTCACCCATGATCGCTATTTCCTCGATAACGTCGCCGGCTGGATCCTCGAACTCGATCGCGGCCGCGGTATCCCCTGGGAGGGCAATTACTCATCCTGGCTCGAGCAAAAGGAAAAACGCCTGAGCGTCGAGGAAAAACAGGAATCAGCCCGCCAGCGCACCATCAAGCACGAACTCGAATGGGTGCGTACCGCGCCCAAGGGCCGGCACGCCAAGAGCCGGGCGCGGCTGGCGGCGTATGAGCAGCTGATCGCCCAGGATCTCGAACAGCGCAACGAGACCAACGAGCTCTACATCCCCTCAGGACCGCGTCTTGGCAATCTCGTCGTCGAAGCGGAGGGCCTCAAAAAGGCCTTCGCTGACCGGTTGCTCATGGATAACGTCAGCTTCCGCCTGCCGGCAGGCGGCATCGTCGGTGTGATCGGACCCAACGGGGCCGGCAAGACCACGCTTTTCCGCATGATAGTCGGCGAGGAGAAGCCCGATGGCGGCACTTTGCGCATCGGCGACACGGTCGTGCCGGCGTATGTGAGCCAGGCACGCGATGCGCTCGACGGCAGCAAGACGGTCTGGGCGGAAATTTCCGGTGGCGCCGACCAGATCATGCTGGGCAAGCGCGAGGTCTCTTCGCGCGCCTATGTCGGCCGCTTTAATTTCAAAGGCCCCGACCAGCAGAAGTTCGTCAAAGACCTCTCCGGTGGAGAGCGCAATCGTGTGCACCTTGCAAAGCTGCTGCGTAGCGGCGGCAACCTCCTGCTGCTTGACGAGCCGACCAATGACCTCGATGTCGACACCTTGCGCGCCCTCGAAGAGGCGCTGCTTGAATTTGGTGGATGCGCGATCGTGATTTCGCATGACCGGTGGTTCCTCGATCGCATCGCCACACACATCATGGCCTTTGAAGGCA
This sequence comes from Pseudomonadota bacterium, assembly GCA_021784845.1. Lineage (GTDB taxonomy): Bacteria > Pseudomonadota > Gammaproteobacteria > Acidiferrobacterales > Acidiferrobacteraceae > JAJYDN01. The sequence goes on along the minus strand of JAJYHH010000080.1, from coordinate 16,253 downwards.
ACAGCCAGGTTGTGTGGTTCGAAGGCAATTACGCTGACTACGAAGCCGATCGCAAGCGGCGGCTTGGTGTCGATGCCGATCAGCCGACCCGGGTCAAATATCGGCGCCTGGCCTAGATCGCATGAGAGGCGGATTCCACGGGTCGATGCCCCCGTCGGATGAGGACAACGGATCGCAGGCGTCCTTTCGGGCGACCATGCGCACGCTGTTGCCCTATCTCTGGGAATACAGGGGCCGGGCAGCACTCGCACTGGCGTCTTTGGTGCTCGCCAAGGTGGCCAACGTCGGCGTGCCCCTCGTCCTGAAGGACATCGTCAATGCCTTGAACGGCAAAGTGCACGCGTTCATCGTCGTCCCTGTCGCACTTCTGACCGCCTACGGCATTTTGCGCGTCAGCAACGCACTGTTTGGCGAACTGCGTGACGTGGTGTTTGCGCGCGTCACGCGCCGCGCCGTGCGCCGCGCCGCGCTGCGTGTTTTTGCCCACCTGCATGCCCTGCCCCTGCAGTTTCATCTCGGCCGCCAGACGGGGGCCGTGGCTCGCGATATAGAGCGCGGCAGCCGCGGTATTGCGCTATTGCTCAACTTCGTCGTATTCAATATCGTGCCGACGCTGGTCGAGATCACTCTGGTGACCAGCATTCTGCTCGCCAAATTTCGCCCCATCTTCACGCTCACGACCGTGGGCACGCTGCTTGTCTATGTCGCCTTCACCCTGGTTGTGACGGAGTGGCGCACAGTGTTTCGCCGATTCATGAACGACATGGATTCGCGCGCCAACAGCCAGGCCGTAGACAGCCTGCTGAATTACGAAACAGTCAAATACTTCGGCAATGAAGATTACGAAGTGGGCCGTTATGACGCGTTTCTCGAGCAGTGGGAGAATGCGGCGGTCCGCAACCAGGTGTCGCTCGCCTTTCTGAACGTCGGCCAATCCCTCATCATCGCCACCGGGGCCACCATGCTCATGGTTCTGGCGGCGCAGGGCGTGGCTGATCACACGATGAACCTGGGCGATCTCGTCCTGGTCAACGCCTTTCTGATTCAGCTCTACATGCCTCTGCATTTCCTCGGCTTTGTTTACCGTGAGATCCGGCATGCCCTGGTGGACATGGACAGAATGTTCTCGCTGCTGAAAGAGCCATTGACCGTTGCGGACAAGGCCCTCGCCCCGCCCCTTGTTCTGAGCGAGGGCCGCGTCCGATTCGAGCACGTCGGTTTTTCCTACCACCCCGAACGGCCGTTGCTGACGGACATTGATTTTGAAATTCCACCGCGCTCGACGGTGGCCATAGTAGGCCCCAGCGGCGCCGGCAAGTCCACGCTCGTGCGCCTGCTGGTGCGCCTCTACGATCCGACCGCCGGACGCATCACCATAGATGGCCAGGATCTGCGCGATATCACGCAAAAAAGCCTGCGGCACATCCTAGGGGTTGTGCCTCAGGAACCCGTTCTGTTCAACGACACTTTATACAGCAATATCGCCTACGGCCGCCCCGATGCACCGCGGGCCGAAGTCGAGGAGGCGATACGCCTGGCACACCTCGATACCTTCGTGCGCAGCCTGCCTGATGGTTATCAGACCCGCGTGGGGGAGCGTGGGCTGAAGCTCTCGGGCGGTGAAAAGCAGCGCGTGGCCATCGCGCGGGCGCTACTGAAGGACCCCCGCATCCTGCTCTTCGACGAAGCCACCTCAGCGCTCGATGCCGCCTCGGAGCGCGTAGTCCAGGAAGGGCTGGCACTGCTCGCGCCGAACCGTTCCACGCTCGTGATCGCTCATCGGCTGGCGACCATCCAGCACGCCGATCTCATTCTGGTTATGGTAAACGGGCGTATCGCCGAGCGCGGCCGCCACCGGGATCTCGTGGCGAAGGCCGGCACGTACGCACATCTCTGGATGCTGCAGCAAGAAACGCCTGATCTTTCACAGACAGCCGCTAGTAGCCCTGCGCCAGCGCAATTCCTGCCACAACAATGAGCAGCGAAGTAACGCCGATCGCGCGCCCCGCCCAGCGGATCGCCGGGCGCAAGGCACCCTGTCCGGGGCGGCGGCCAAGCACCATGTCATGCCAGACGGTGAGGCCGATCACACCGCCCACCAGCAGAACCTTCACAAGCAACGTCGCGCCAAACGGACTGCTCCAGAACGCCGCCTGACGCAAGACCGCCCACCCAAACCCCAGCCGCGCAAGAAGTAAAGGTCCGGTGAGCAGAAGAACGGCCAGCGCGACCCAGCCAACCGGCCGAAAGGCCCTGCCAAGCGCGGGAGCAAGCTCCCACTCTGGCCTTTGCCGGGCAAGAGGCACACCGACGAAGACGAAAAACGCAAGACCGCCTACCCAAACCATGGCAGCCAGCAGATGCATTGTGAGCAACATAACCAGTATCCAGTTCACGCCGCTCTCTGGGCCGCCGCGCAGCCTTTGCGTACGATCGCACGCCACGCCCGGCCGCTACCGGAAAACAGCGGCCCGCGGATCGCACAGGTGTTCTCTCGCCGAGGGGTCCTCACGCCGCAAGACCAACCAGCGCAAGCGCGTCGTTCACGGATTGCACACCGACCGCTTTCAGTTGACCGTCGACCACGACAGCCGGCACCGTGCGAATGCGCAAATCCGCAACGAGCGTACGCCCCTCGGGCTTGGCAATGTCAAGGACACGGTAATCAAGAGAATGCCGCCGGGCAACCTCTGCCCAGACCGCTTCCGCCTGGGGGCACACCGGACACCATTGAGATACCAGCAGACGCACTTCCATCGCACGCACCTCCATACACTCTGCCTTCTTGCACGCTAGTCCCCTGTTCATCCACACTCCTTGACTGCGGTCAAGAGTGCGGCGCGCGCCCACTGACTACACTTTCCACGGGTTGCCACAGGAGTTCGTCATGAGCCTGGAAACCGTATTCTCTGCACACCATCGCCTGCTTGATCAGCTGTGGGAGGACACGCGCGCATGTGTCCACGCACAGGACTGGTCCGGCGCGGTCACGGCTTTTGCCACCTTCCGCGCCGCCATCGAGCGGCACATGCGCGCCGAAGAACAGATCCTCTTCCCCGCCTACGAAGAGGCTCACGGCTCCGACAATCCCCTTACCAGCATCCTGCGCAAGGGCCACAAGGATCTGCGCAGCTTCTTCGACGAAATAGGCGAGGCACTCGAAAGCAAGGACGGCGACGAGTCCGCGGCCCTCATGGGCACGACCGGCCAGATCCTCCTGCACCATGACACCAAAGAAGAAGAAGAATTGTATCCGGCAGTAACCCTCATGGTGCCGCAGCCGGCGGCCGATGCGGCGGCGCGTCAGCTCGAAGTGGCGAACTGAACGCCGCGACGCCTGGCCATGGCGGCGCCAAGAGTGCGCAACGCGTCGGCATCGAAGACCGCTCGCGCCCGCGCGAACAGAAACGTGTTTTCCTCCGTGAAATGCCGCCGCATCAGGGTCACATAAGGCTCCGTCGGGAGTTCACCCGCCCACGTACCCGCGACGATCCCGCCCAGCGCGGCGCCCAGGGGCCGGTAGGCCTCCTCGAGCGCGCGGTGTTCAGCCATCAGCGCTCTCATGTGGTCCAAGGCCGCCTCGTCACCCTGCTTTGCAAGCAAGGGTTCAAGCAGCGGCACCAGATCCTGTTCCTCGTCTTGATGATGCCAGACACCGGCCGTGTCGAAATAATGCAGGATGCGTTCTGCGGCCGTCCGTGCCATCGCATCCGCCCCGGATTGCCGTACATGACCCCGAAGGCGCTCGAGCGTCTCGCAGTGCGCACTGATCCGCCCATGACAGGCCTCGAGCAGGCCGATGGGGTCGTCAAATCCCGGCGCGTATGCCGCATCGTGTTCCTCGATCCGGATCATTTTTGGGCCTATGGTTCCGCACAGCGCATGCACTGCACATCGTAACGGTCCAGCCACTGCCGCAAGGCCGCGATCGCCTTTTCACCCGTAACCAGGCCGCTTGTGCTGTTTTTGGGATCGTCGGGCCGCACCCGGGCAAGCCAGGCATCACCGTAAGGGCTGATATTCACGAGATGCGGGGTGGCCAGGACCTGCTCGTTGACCTCCTCCACGGTGCCGGCAAACGGACAAGGGACCCCGCCGGCCCACTTGCCACTCTCGAGCGTAGCGACATGGCGTCCGGTGGCCAGATGAAAACCGACCTTCTTGATGCGAATCTTCTGTACGCGCCCCGCCATCGTCTGCGCGCCATCGGTTATGCCAAGGGTGACCAGGCCGTTCTCTTCCGGTCTTGCCCATACATAATCGAGATCGTAGAACAGATCGTCCGGTAAGTCGCAGCCTCGGTACTCTGTCATGACGCGCTCCTTGAATGCCAGTCGAGAATGGAGCTTTGGGCGCCACCCCCTCCTTGACTCAGGTCAAGGGGGGTCTTCATGTGCGTTCCACGCCATCACGCCACCGCATGAGCGCGTCCCGATCCAGAACATGGATGTCATTGCCGGTCACGCGAATCAGCTCCCGACCACGCAGTGTCGCGAGCACACGTGAAAAGGTTTCCGCTTTCACGCCGATGCGGGACGCGACGACGTTTTTCGGAATGACCATGTGGATCGCCTCGTTTCCACAGGTGGGTGAACACTGCGAAAGCAGATAGCCGGCCACCCTCTGCCCGGCCGTCTCCAGTGTCAACGACGCGACATCCTGGATCAGTTGATGGACGCGCGTACTCAGGCCCGCCAGCATCCGCATGGCCATATCATGGTTGTTGGCCAGGATGCTGCTGAAGTGATGCGTGGCCAGTTCCACGACCTCGCTGTCCGTAACCGCCGCGGCATGCACGGGATAACGTCCACCAAGAAACACGACACCCTCCGCGAAAGTCGCGTCCGGCATGATCACCTCGATCACCTTCTCGTCCCCCTGCGAAGAGAGACTGAACAGCCGAACGCTGCCGGAGACCAGGAAATACAGCGCGGCCGCCTGCGCGCCTGCGGCAAAGATCTGCTCGTGGGCCTTGAAGCGGATTATGCGGGCGTTCTTGAGAAGAAGCCGCAGATCCTCGGGAAGAAGATTAGCGAACAACGCAGCCCTGCGGATGACAAACAGGTCGTCAGACATGACTTACCTCGTTGCGGTCCGATGAGCTAGTATACCTGCGTTGTGTTTTGCGTCCCACAGGCGATACCGTGCGACTTCTATTGCCAGATGACAACGGCGGCCTATTGCCGATCAGCTATTTCCATGCGCTGGCGCGACTCGGCGAGGAAGCGCTTGTCCTCATCGAACCGTCGCAACCCTTCGTAAGCCTCGGTTATTTCGACCCGACGGAGGTCGTCGACCGCGACTATTGCCGCATCCACGGAATCCCCGTCATGCGGCGGGAAACAGGGGGAGGCATGGTATTGCTCGGACCGGGCCAGGTCTTTTACACCCTGGTCGTCAAGAGGCCTCACGCGCCCATTCCGAGCGTCGTCCAGGATGCCTATCGGTATCTGTCCCAGGCACCCGTCGCGGTTTACCGGAGGCTTGGCATCAGCACGCGGTTCCGTCCGATCAACGACATTGTCACCACGGCCGGCCGCAAGATCGCAGGCCAGGGCGCGGGCGACATAAACGGCCACTTCTGTTTTGTCGGCAGCATCCTCCTCGACTTCGATTGCGACCTCATGCACCGCATCGTCCGGCTTCCCGACAGCCGCTTAAAGGGCACCCTGAGAGATACCCTGTCATCTGCCATGACATCGGTCCTGCGCGAAACCGGGCGCAAGCCATCGCCCGGCACAGTCACTCAATACCTGATCGAGGCCTTCGCGCCTCTCGTTGGCGGACTGGAGGCCTCGAGCGTACCGGACCATGTTGCGGAGGCCGCGCGGGCGGTTGCGGGCACACTCGTGGCGAGCGTCGACGAGGACGACGCGCCACGGGCGCCGACCTTGTTCAAGGTCCAGGAAGGTCTGTATCTCTGTCAGCGGATCGTCGACACACCGCCAGGGCCGCTTGCGGTATCGATCGGCATCCGTGACGACATGGTAATCTCGGCACACGCGACCTGCCGCCAGGAAGGGGACGCGTCGCCCTATCTGGCCTCCTGGATCGGTCGACGCTTCACTGCCGCCACCTTGCCACTGGACAAGACGGCAGGGCAGCTGCGCATTGCACCGGCAACCCTGGCAGCGGCTCTCTTTGGCATATAGTCTTTCAGCCGACGTGCCGGCGGGCGTTACGGAAAAGTTCGAACCAGGGACCGAACGGGCCCATGCCCTGCGGAAGCCATGAATTGGACGTTGCGTAGACCGCGCGCTCCGGATGCGGCATCAGGATAGTCGCGCGACCATCCTCTGAAGTGAGTCCCGTCACGCCCCCGCTCGAACCACTGGGGTTACGTGGATAGATTTCCGTCGGCTGCCCATGGTGATCAATGTAGCGCGCCGCCACCAGATTCCGTTCATGGAGCATCCGGACGGTTGCCGCATCCAGGACGACGCGCCCCTCGCCATGCGCGACGGGCACGGGAAGACGGGAACCGGCCATGTTCGCAAGCAGCACCGAGTGGCTCTTCGGCAGCTCGACCAGGACCGTACGCGCCTCGAACTGTGCGGAACGGTTGTGCGCGAAGGTGGGCCAACCCTGCGCGCCCGGGATCAAATCGCGCAGGTGCGCAAGCATCTGGCAGCCGTTGCACACGCCCAGGGTGAAGGTCTCGGGGCGACTGAAGAAACGGGCGAATTCATCGCGCAGACGGGCATTGAACAGAATCGACTTGGCCCATCCCCCGCCTGCGCCCAGCACATCGCCAAACGAGAAACCGCCACAGGCTGCAAGTCCCTGGAAACCCGTCAGATCCTCGCGTTCCTCGAGCAAATCCGTCATCGTCACGTCGACGGCGTCGAAACCCGCCGCCATGAAGGCAGCGGCCATTTCGCGGTGGCCATTGACACCCTGTTCGCGCAATATAGCCACCTTGGGCCGTGTCGACAGCAACGCCGGCGACAGCGGCCTGGCTACATCGAAAGTGGCTTCGCATGACAGCCCCGGATCGTCGCGCTCGCTCAGAAGACCGTAGGCCTCGGCCGCACTTTCGGGCTCGTCGCGTAACACCTGCATGCGGAATGATGTCTCCGCCCACAGGCGCTGGTAGGTAACACGATCACCTTCCAGAAGGACCCGGCCACGGCTGCGGATAATGATCTGGTCGTCCTCGCGGGTGCCGCCGATGAGGCGCGTATAGCGCGCAAGTCCCTTTTTCTTCAGGGCTCCCAGGATGCCCTCGCGCGCACCCCTGGGGGTCTGCAAAACGGCGCCGATCTCCTCGCTGAAAAGGGCTGCGATCGGATCCCGGCCGAGCGCACTGATATCCACATCGAGTCCGCAGTGCCCGGCGAAGGCCATTTCGCACAAGGTCACAAAAAGGCCGCCGTCCGACCGGTCGTGATACGCGTAGAGGAGACCCAGCTCGTTCAGGGCCTGAACGACGCCAAAGAACAGCTTCAGAACACGTGGATCATCCAGATCCGGAGGCGTCCCGCCGTCTACGCCATGGACCTGCGCGAGCGCCGAGCCCCCCAGGCGATTCCGGCCGCGGCCGCAGTCAACCAGCAAAAGATCGGTGGCCTCCCCGCACCGCAATACGGGAGTCAGCGTCTTGCGCACATCCGTGACGGGCGCGAAAGCGCTCGCCACCAGCGTAATCGGGGAACGGATCTCGCGGGTGGCGCCCTCTTCCGTCCACGAAGCCCGCATCGACAAGGAGTCCTTGCCAACCGGAATCGCCACACCAAGGGCCGGACACAGTTCGAGACCGACCGCGCGGACCGCCGCATACAGCGCGGCGTCTTCCCCTTCGCTGCCGGCGCTCGCCATCCAGTTCGCAGACAGCTTCACATCGGGCAGACAGCGGATACGCGATGCGGCGATGTTGGTGATGGCCTCTGCAATCGTCATGCGCGCTGCTGCTGCGGCATCGATGACCGCAATCGGCGCGCGCTCCCCGATGGCCATCGCCTCTCCGGTCACATCGCCGTAGCCGCTCGCCGTCACGCCGCAGTCGGCGACGGGCACCTGCCAGCGGCCGACCATCTGATCACGGCACACAAGGCCCGTGATGCTGCGGTCGCCGATCGTGATGAGAAACTCCTTGCTGGCTACGCCCGGCAACGTCAGGACGCGCGCCACACTGTCTTCGAGATCAAGGCGTCGGGTGGCCAGCGACCGGGGCCGCCGCCGCACGGTCCGTGCCCGGCGTTCCATGCGAGGCGGGTCTCCCAGAAACATCGACAACGGCAGATCGATCGGGTCTCTGGCAGAGCGATCCTTATGGGTATCAGCCACGCGCAGCCGTTGTTCCGCCGTCGCGTGCCCGACGAGGGCAACCGGGCATTTCTCCCGCGCGCACAAGGCAAGGAACCGGCCCAGATGCGGCTCCGCGATAGCCAATACGTACCGTTCCTGCGCCTCGTTTGACCAGATCTGCATAGGCGACATGGCGGGTTGCGCATTGGGAACGGCGGCCAGATCGATGTCGCCGCCGCGGCCTGCCCCGTGCACAAGCTCGGGCAGCGCATTGGAAAGGCCGCCTGCGCCCACATCATGAATCGACAGGATGGGATTGTCGTCGGCCAGAGCGATGCAGGCCTCGATCACTTCCTGGGCCCGCCGCTGCATTTCCGCGTTGCCGCGCTGCACCGAGGCAAAATCGAGCTCCTCCTGCCCACTCCCGCTGCCGATGCTGGAGGCCGCGCCGCCACCCAGACCGATCAGAAAAGCCGGTCCGCCGAGCACGACGAGTGGCGTACCGACGGGCAACTCCTGCTTGTGCACATGATTGTGCCGTACCGCACCTGCGCCACCGGCCAGCATCACCGGTTTGCGGTAACCGAACACGGCATTTCCGGTTGCCAGTTCGTAGGTGCGGAAATACCCGCTGATCACCGGGCGCCCGAATTCGTTATTGAAGGCGGCAGCGCCAATGGGACCCTCAAGCATGATCTCAAGCGCTGTGGCAAGCCGTGGTGGCGCGCCGCGATCGACCTCCCACGGGCGCAGGGCATCGGGCAGGCGCAGATCCGACACCGAAAAACCGGCCAGCCCCGCCTTCGGACGGCCCCCGCGACCCGTCGCGCCTTCATCGCGAATTTCGCCGCCGGCACCCGTGGCCGCACCCGGGAATGGCGAAATGGCCGTGGGATGATTGTGGGTTTCGACTTTCGCCAGGATCGGGACCTGTTCGCGGACGATGTGATAGCGGCGCTGATCCGGGTCTATGAAAAGCCAGGCGCCGTCGGCAGCCCCCGCGATCACCGCGGCATTGTCCTTGTAGGCGCTGAGCAGTCCCTCCGGACTCGCTTTCGACGTGTACCGGATCATGTCAAAAAGCGAATACTCACTTGCTTTTCCGTTCAGAAAAAAACGGGCATTGAAGATTTTGTGGCGGCAGTGCTCGGAATTGGCCTGCGCAAACATCATGAGCTCTGCGTCCGTGGGGTTGCGCCCGGCCCCCTCAAAATATTCGACCAGATAGCGCGTCTCGTCGGCAGACAGCGCCAGACCCAGTCGCTCGTCGGCCTCCTTAAGCGCCGTCAGGCCCCTTGCGATAACATCCACAAAGCCGAGGACGCCCGGGGTCGAATGGTCCCAAAGACTGCCGGCTGCCGCCACGCCGGGCAACACGGATTCCGTCATGCGATCATGCAGCCATCCCTCGACCTTCCGCTGTTCACCCGGGGTCAGGGGCCGCTCGGTGGCCAGATGCCACATCACGCCGCGCTCAATGCGTGTCACTGTGGTGAGCCCGCAGCGCTGGATGATGTCTGCGGCCTTGCTGGACCAGGGAGATATGGTCCCAAGCCGCGGCACCACGAGAAAACTCGCATCCACCGACTCGGGAATGAGCGGCGGCTCGCCATAATGCAGCAGGGAATCGAGCAGCCGCTGCTCATCGGCCCGCAAGGGGGCATCGACCTGCACGAAATGCCAGTACTGCGCAAAGATCCCGGTCAGCGGTATGAAGGCGCCCAATTGGCGGCGCAGGCGCTCGGCGCGAAACAGCGGCAGGGCGGTGGGCCCTGGCAACCTCAGCGTATCGCCCAGGCCAGACTCAGCTGTGCGCACGCGTCACTCCCGCGCCCGGACGCGCTTGCTGTCTCCCGTCAGGAACCGCTGCCATTGCCGCCGACAGCCGACTGGGTGCTGCTCAAGGGTGGACCGGCAATTCCTGGAGGCACCTGCGTTGCAGAGGGTGGACCGGCGATTCCCGGAACAACCTGCACTGGAGGCGGCTGGGAGGACAGGGGCCCAACCGATCCCTGCGGGGGCTGCGCTTCACGGCGCGTCCCCGGCGCCGGTGCCACCGCTGATTTGGGCAGCATGCCGCTATTGATGTGATAGCGACTGTGATCTGCGGGCGTACTGAGTCCCGATGGGATGCCAAGCGGGGGCAGCGGCGAGGGTACGACATAGGCGGGAGCTGTGCACTGCGGCCCACCTCCTCCGAACATTCCACATCCTCCAAGGGCCGCACCCGCCATCAGTCCCGCCACCAGCCATGTCTGTTTCATGCCAAAATCCCCCCTTGTGCGAGCGCCTCGCGCACATGCGCTCTCTTTTCAGTGGCAAGCGGCGTCAGCGGCAACCGCAAATGTCCGCCACACAGCCCCATTTCCTGCAGAGCCCACTTGACCGGAATCGGGTTGGACTCGACGAAGAGATTCTTGTGGAGTCCGGCAAGCGGCCGATCGAGCTCACGCGCCCGATCCAGCGCCCCCGCGTGCACCGCTTCCCAGACCGCATGCATCTGCGCTGGCGCGACATTGGCCGTCACCGAGATGACACCGGTTGCGCCAACCGCCGCCAACTCCACGGCGCTGGCATCATCGCCGGAAATCAGGGCGAAACCCGGCGGTGTCGCAGCGCGGATGGCGGCTCCCCGGCCGATGTCCCCAGTTGCCTCCTTGACGCCGACAATGCGTGGGATGCCGGCCAGACGGATCACCGTCTTGGCCAACATGTCACAGGCCGTCCGGCCCGGCACGTTGTACAGCAGGATCGGCACCGAAGTGGCCTCGGCCACAGCCCGGAAATGCTGATAAAGCCCTTCCTGGGTCGGTTTGTTATAATAGGGCGTAACCAGCAGGCAGGCATCCGCGCCGACGTCGGTGGCACGCCGGGTCAGGTCGATGGCCTCGCGGGTGGCATTGGCTCCGGTTCCCGCGATCACGGGTATCCGGCCATGGACACGCCGAACGACCGCTTCCACAACACCGATATGCTCATCGACATCCAGGGTCGACGCCTCGCCGGTGGTCCCGACGGCGACGATCGCATGCGTACCGCTTTCGAGATGAAAGTCGACCAGCCTGTCCAGAGCGGCAAAATCCACGGCCCCGTCATCGCGCATCGGCGTGACCAGGGCTACCATACTTCCGCGAAACATAGCCTGCCCCATGGGAAAAGCGCGATACTACTTGGGCATGCCGACACGCGCAAGCCAGCACCACACCCCCCACCCGGCCCTCAATCCGCCCACGCAGTGCCCGCGGACCCAAACCCGCAAAAACCCGGCCCGTCCCGTCACCCTCTGCAGCGGCAGCCTCGGCACTCAGCGCGCCAGGAGCCGCTGCACAACCGCCCGTAATTCCTCGTTGCGATAGGGCTTGGCGATCGCATCCTGGAATCCGTAGCGCCGGTAGTCGGCCATGATCGGATCGTTGGAATAACCGCTCGATACCACCACCTTGGCCTGCGGGTCGATCTCCAGAAGCTGTCCAATCGCCTCGCGCCCTCCCATCCCGCCGGGAATCACGAGATCCATGATGACCAGGTGGTAGGGCCGCCCCTCCTCGCACGCCGCCTTGTAGAGCACGAGCGCCTCGCTGCCATCCTTGGCATACCCGACCTCGTAGCCAAAATGCGTAAAAAAACGGCCGAGAATATCGCGAATGAAGCATTCATCATCCATCACCAGAATGCGGCCACAACCCCCGGCCGCTGATACCGGCGCGGCGTTCTCCCGCGCCGCCGTCTTGTCTGAAAGCGGCAGATAGATGCGAAACACGGTGCCCGTACCAACCTGCGACTCGACAGTAATGAAGCCACTGTGCTTGCGGATAATGGAATATGTCGTGGCCAGACCCAAGCCACTGCCATGTTCCTTGGTGGTGAAATACGGATCGAAGATCTTCGGCAGATGCTCGCTCTCGATGCCACCACCCTGGTCTTCGCAGGAAATTTCGGCGTAACGCCCTGCCGGCAATGGTTGCGTCACCCGGACGGGCAGATCGACCTCGCGCACCACTACGCGCACGCGCCCGCCGCCTGGCATGGCCTGTTGGGCATTCAGCACGAGATTGTGCATGACCTGCCGGATCTGCCCTTCATCAGCCTCGACAATGGGGTTCGCGTCGATCTCGACTTCGCACAGCACACCTGAACCGCGGCAGGCAAATTCCGCCGCATCGCGCGCCACGGTGGCGATCTCGATGGGCCGCTTCACGGGAGCGCCACCCTTGGCAAAAGTGAGAAGCTGATGAGTCAGATCCTTGGCCCACAGCGCCGCACGCTCCGCCTCATCCAGTCGTTCCTGAATCTTTTCGCCCTGCCTGCAGTAGAGCTTCGCAAGCGAGATGTTGCCCATGATGGCCGTGAGAATATTGTTGAAGTCATGCGCAATGGCTCCCGCCAGAAGGCCCACGGATTCGAGACGACCGGCCTTCTGGCGCTCCTCTTCGAGGCGCTGCGCATCCGTGATATCGCGAAATACAACGGCCCTTCCCCGGGGAATACCGGTGGCGTCGCGAATTGGCGCCACGCACTCTGCTATCCAGCGCTCCCGCCCGTCCCGGCTGATAAGAGTTGCGCGACGGTCGCAATCCCTGCCGCCTGCGATCTCCGCGTCGTCACCGGCGAGCGAGTCTTCACGCAGTGCAAAGACCTCGGAGAGCGGCCGCCCGAGCGCCTCGTCTTGCGTCCAGCCGGTGAGGACCTCGGCGGCCTTGTTCATGAGCGCGACCCGCACGTTTTCGTCCGTTGTGATGACCCCGTCCCCAATCGAGCGCAGCGTGACCGCCAGCCGTTCCTTCTCCGCGGCGAGCGCATCGGCCATGCGCCGCTGTTCATCAATGTCAGCGGCTGTCCCAAGCCATGATCTAACTCGCCCGCCCGCATCCCGCTGACCCTGAATGTGCACAACATGCCATCGGTATTCGTGACTCGTCGCGCACCTAAGACGCATCTCGGCAGTCATATCCCCGCCCAGACGCAGCACTTCCGTCCACTCCGCCAGATGTGCGCCAAGGTCATCGGGATGAAAGAGTTCCTGAAGAGCGGGGAACACCCCCGCGGCAAGATCCGCGCCCGTGTATTCGAGGGCGCGGCGATTCAGGTAATCGACATGCCCCTCGCTGTTGGCGGCCCATATGAGATGCGGCACGAAATCGGCCAGATTTCGGTAGCGGCGGTCACAGCGGCGCTGGACCTCCGCCAGTTGCCGCGCCCGCTCCCGCCGCTCGCTCTCCTGCAGAAGTCGCGCCTGCGCCTTGATCTGTCGATTGGCACTATAGAGATCGGCAAACACCGCCACCTTGGCGCGCAGCATATCGACATCGAGAGGCTTGAAGAGATAATCCACGGCCCCGAGGCTGTAGCCCTTGCAGACATAGCGCTCTTCCTTGTCAATGGCCGTAATGAAGATGATGGGCACCATCCTCGACTTGCGTCGTTTGCGAATCAGTGCGGCGGTCTCGAAGCCGTCAAGACCTGGCATCTGGACATCAAGCAAAATGACCGCGAACTCCTCCTGCAGGACTTCCTTCAGTGCCGCCTCGCCCGATAGCGCCCGGACAACCTCATAACCGGGAGTCTCGAGCATCGCCTCCAATGCCATGACGTTTTCCAGGCGATCGTCCACCACCAGGATCCTGACCGGATCTTTTTCGTCGGCAATCACGACAGTTCCCGCTGCTTCCATGTCGGCCCCGCTCCTTCCATGTTGTTTATGATTGGTGCCCTTCATAAAGCCACTTCCTGATCATCTGCAGCAAAGCGTCGCCGTCAACAGGCTTAGCCAGGTAATCCGACATGCCGGCCTCGAGAGACTTTTCCCGATCCCCCTTCATGGCTTTTGCCGTCAGCGCAATCACCGGCAGATCCCGGTAGCGCTCCATCTGCCGGATGGCCTGCGTCACCTCGCAGCCATCCATGCCGGGCATCATGACATCCATCACAACGAGGCGGATATCATCGTGGGCCCCAAGGACACGCAGCGCCTCGCTGCCACTTTCCGCGAAAAGCACATTCAGTTTGTGATTTTCAAGAACGCAGGACACCGCAAACACATTACGGACATCATCGTCGACGACAAGAATCCGCTCGCCCTCGAAATCGATGATCCCCTCCGCATCGTCGCTCTTCTCCTCCACGGTCTCGGCGATACCCACCTCGCCAGGCCGAATCTCCCCTTCTGGCCCGATGTATGTGGCCGGCAGATACAGGGTGAATTCGCTCCCTTGCCCCTGGCGGCTGTGCAGGTGGATTTCTCCACCGAGAAGCCGGGCGATTTCACGGCTGATGGTGAGACCAAGTCCGGTGCCGCCGTACTTGCGGCTCGTGGTCGCATCGACCTGCTGAAACGCCTCGAAGATCAGCCGCTGTTTCGCTTCGGCTATACCTATGCCGGTATCCCGGACACCAAACGCCACCACCACCCCGGCGTCGCGTAGCGAATCGGCATGAAACAGCGAGGGGTCTCCGGAAAACCGCTGTACGGTCAGGGATACAAAGCCCTTTTCCGTAAACTTGAACGCATTGGACAGAAGGTTCTTCAGTACCTGTTGCAGGCGCTGCCCGTCCGTATACAGGGATTCCGGCAGGTCGTCCCCGCTTTCAATACTAAAGACGATGTCTTTTTGCTGGGCGATGGGGCCGAAATCGCGCACCACATATTCGATCAGATCCGTTACGGGGGTCTCACTGGCGACGATGGCCATCTTGCCCGCCTCGACCTTCGACAAATCCAGGATTTCATTGATCAGATTCAGGAGATCACGGCCGGAAGCGTAAATTGTGTTGGCGAACTGGACCTGCTTGACATTGAGGTTTAGATCCCGGTTCTCCGCAAGAAGCTTTGCCATGATAAGCAGACTGTTTAGCGGCGTACGCAGCTCGTGGGACATATTGGCGAGAAATTCCGATTTGTACTTGGATATCATCGCCAACTGCTCGGCTTTTTCCTCGAGAGACAGGCTTGCCATCTCGATTTCCTGATTCTTTATCTCAAGAAGCGTCGCTTTTTCCTCGAGCTCCTTGGCCTGCGTCTCGAGCTCGGCATTGGAATTCTGCAGCTCCTGAAGAAGCTCCTCGGTGCGCATGGAGGCGCCAATTATATTGAGCACCACGCCCACGCTGACCATCAGCTGATCCAGAAACACGCGATGGATGGGGTTGAACATCTCGAAGGAAGCAAGCTCTATGACCGCGAGGACGTCGCCTTCGAACAGAACCGGGATCGCAAGGATACAACTTGGCGCCGCGTCACCGGTCCCTGAGGCTATGCGGATGTAATTGTCGGGAACCCGCGACAGCAGGATCGGCTTTTTTTCGAGCGCGCACTGCCCTACGATACCCTCGCCGAAATCGAAGCTCACGGAGCCGCTCCCACCCACAGGCCTTGTGTAGGCGTAAGACGCCACCAGATCGAGACGGTTATCCTCGAAGTTCACCGTGTAGAAAGCACCATGTTGCGCCGAAACGAGGGGCGTGAGTTCGCTCATGATGAGCCGGGACACAGCCGACAGGTTCTTCTGTCCCTGCATCATCGCGGAAAAACGCGCGAGATTCGTTTTCATCCAGTCCTGATCGCGGTTTTGTTCGGTCGTCTCCTTCAGGTTCTTGATCATCTGGTTGATGTTGTCTTTCAGCGCCAGGACTTCGCCTTGCGCCTCGACGGTGATCGAGCGGGTCAGATCGCCCTTGGTCACGGCGGTGGATACCTCGGCGATCGCGCGCACCTGCGATGTGAGATTGCCGGCGAGCTGGTTTACGTTTTCGGTGAGGTCTTTCCATGTGCCGGCTACGCCTGGCACCCGCGCCTGACCGCCGAGCTTGCCTTCGATGCCCACTTCCTTGGCCACGCGTGTCACCTCGGCGGCGAACGAGCGCAGCTGGTCGACCATGGTGTTGATGGTGTTCTTCAGCTCGAGGATCTCGCCGCGGGCATCGACTGTGATCTTCTGGGAGAGATCGCCGTTGGCCACGGCGGTCGTGACCAGGGCAATGTTGCGCACCTGCGATGTGAGATTGCCGGC
>JAJYHH010000085.1:18071-21623 GCA_021784845.1 Pseudomonadota bacterium | reverse complement strand
GGCTCGAAAGGGCATCTCCCGGCAAAAGGCGAGGATCAGGGCCTCGAAGAGCAACGTAAAGCCGGTGAGCTTCCCAGCGAATGGCGGTTCCACCTGGCGCACAGACCCATCGGGCAGTCGTACACGCGGCACCCGAACCTCCAGGATGCACTCGTGCTGGAAGAAGTTGAGGTGCCGGTAGCGCTTCACCCCGGTGTCATGCACGGGATGTTCTCCGGCCGCTTCGGGATGTCCAAATCGGCTGCCGGGCACAAAGTCCACGGCAATCGTCAACGTCCGGGCCCGCGCATCGAAGTGCGTATTACGGACCATCATGAACACCCATTACGCCATCGTGAACACCCTTACGCACCATCGTGAACACTCGTTGTGATGGTCCATTACGCGCGATCGTGAACACTTTTGGGGGGATCTGCGTAATCGTGTTCACGATCGCGCAACGTTGCGGTTCCAGCTGGTCAATTCCGTTGTAAGTCCGCATGCTACCGGGCTTTTTCCTCGGAGAACGGCATGCCTACAGTGAGATTGACCATGAAACAGACCCGTGAAGTCGTTCGTCTGCGTATTTTGGGCTTAAATCAGCGGGCTATTGCGCGCGCCACCGGGGTCTCGCTTGGGGCGGTCTGCCAGATCTTAAAGGCCTGCACCCGCCACGGCGTAAGCCTAGACCAGGTCGCCTGTTTAGATGATGGCGCTCTGGCCCGCGCGCTCACCCCGACCGGCGCACCCGCGCCCCCGATCTACGCCACCCCCGACTGCGCCACCATTCATCAGGAGATGAAACGCAAGGGCATGACCTTGCAGCTCTTGTGGAAAGAATACTGTGAGTCTCATGGGCCCAACAGCTATCGCTATACGCAGTTCTGCGCCTATTATCGGCGCTTCAAGGAGGGCTTGAAGCGCAGCCTCCGCCAGACCCATGTGGCCGGGGAAAAATGCTTCACGGATTACGCCGGTCCTACCGTCCCGGTCGTGAATGCCCACACTGGCGAAGTCCGCCACGCCCAGATCTTTGTCGCGGTGTTGGGGTGTTCCAACTACACCTATGTCGAGGCCACCTGGACCCAGACCCTGCCCGATTGGATCGCAAGCCATGCGCGGGCCTTCGCGGCCTTCGGCGGGGTCACGAGCGTCCTGGTGCCGGATAATTTGAAGGCCGCAGTCACGACGGCGTGTCGTTATGAGCCGGTCCTGAACAAGATGGCGGAGGAATTCGCGAACCATTACGGAACCGTCATTATACCGGCGCGTCCGTATAAACCAAAAGACAAAGCCAAAGCGGAAAATTCGGTGCTCATTGTCGAGCGTTGGATATTGGCGCGTCTGCGCCATCAGACATTTTTTACGTTGGCCGAGTCAAACCAAGCAATTCATCGCCTAGTGGCGGACATGAATCGGCGTCCCTTCCAGAAGTTGCCGGGGTGTCGGCAAGAGGCCTTCGAACGCCTGGACAGACCGGCTTTGAAACCGTTACCTGTTGCCCCCTATGAGCTGGCCACCTGGAAGATCGCACGCGTCGCTATTGACACCCATATCGAGGTGGAGGGTCATTACTACTCCGTGCCTCACTCCTTGTGTCGGCAACAGGTGGAGGTCCGGATCGCGCACCACACCCTCGAGGTCTTCTTTCAACACCACCGGGTGGCCAGCCACGCCCGGTGCGCCGTGCAAGGCGCCCATACCACCGTCGTGGACCATCTTGCCCAAGGCCCATCAGAAACACCTCTCCTGGACGCCCCAGCGGCTCCTGGACTGGGGGGCCTCGATCGGCCCGGCCACCCGGTCCGTAGTCGACTGGCAGTTGACCCATAAGCCCCACCCCGAGCAGGGCTATCGGGCGTGTCTCGGGCTCTTAAGCCTCGCCCGCCGCTACACCCCTGAGCGCCTGGAGGCGGCCTGTGTGCGGGCAGTCGTGATCCCGAGCCATACCCGCCAGACCGTGCTCTCGATCTTACAGAAAGGCCTGGATCGCGCGCCTCCGCCCCCGGAGGAGGCGGAGGAACCGGACAGCCTTCCCGCTCACGAGAATGTGCGCGGACCGGGGTACTACCATTAATCGATGATAATGCGTTTTACGTAAACACCACCCACCAGGAGACACCATGTTATTGCAACAGACATTAAGCACCCTCAAGACCTTAAAGCTCACCGGCATGGCCCAGGCCCTCGAAGAGCAAGAGAGCCAAGCCATCACGCAGGAGTTGGCGTTCACCGATCGCTTGACGCTGCTCATCGACCGCGAGGTGGCAAACCGCGATACCAAGCGCTTGACCCGCCTCTTGCAGTTGGCGCGCTTAAAGCACAATGCCTGTATGGAGGATATCGACTATCGGGCGAAGCGCGGGCTTGACCGTTCCCGAACGGTATCGTTAGGCAGTTGTGACTGGATCCGCCGGGGACTTCCCTTGCTCATTACCGGACCCACCGGGGTGGGTAAGACATGGCTCGCTTGTGCCTTAGCCCATCAGGCCTGTCGGCAGGGTCTGACCGTGCGCTATCTGCGTGTGCCGCGGTTCCTCGAAGAACTGCGGGTGGCGCACAGTGACGGGAGTTTTAGTAAGCGCCTCGCGGCCCTGTCTAAAGTCGATTTACTACTCATGGATGATTGGGCCATTAGTCCCATCACGGCGGGTCACCGTCAGGATCTCCTGGAGCTGTTAGATGATCGCGCCGGCGTGAGAAGTACGATCATAACAAGCCAGCTCCCCGTCACCGCCTGGCACGAATATCTGGGCGACCCCACCGTGGCGGATGCCATTCTAGATCGTATCGTTCACGCCGCCCACAAGATCGAACTCACCGGGGAATCGCTTCGGAAGACCAGAACCAAGTTGACGGATCGTGAACACTCGGAGTAAAAAGTCCTTGACCAGCTGAATCCGCCCGCCGGCGTGTTCACGATCAGCGTTTTGAGTGTTCATGATCAGCGTAATACGCACATGCCATCGGCAGCAAGGTGCCTGTGCGCACGAAAGCCAAGCTGCATGCCGCCGCCGCTGAACACATGAAATCCATCGAAACAAACCCAGGACGCGTGAAGGCCTACTTCCAGGATCCGCGCGTCAAGTACGCAGTATGATTACTTCAACCTTCAAGACGCCGGATCAATAGGGACTTTGGGCAGAGGGCCGGTATGGGTCGCGCGATCGGGGCAGAAGCGGCCAGCGTGATGCCAAACGTGGGACTGCGTTGCGGGCGCGCAGGGACCTATGGCGGCCTGCGGCATGTGTCTGCACGGGTCCTTTCACACCCCAACCGGGAGTTATCAGGGGAGGATCCTCGGCCGAAGCGACAGAAAAGGCGATCTGTCTCGCCCGCACCCCATGCCCATCTCCGCAACACGCGTCGGGCCAGTCCGATGGAGAGGTTCGAGCCCGCAGGGGTCGAATTGGGGTATTTACCAGGGGGGGTGTGTCTGTGCTGCCGTATCGGGCACGACGTTGTCGAAGCGACTGTAGTCGATCACATAGGTGTCGCCGCTCTTTGAGAGAACGTCCTCCAGCCTGTATCCGGCAAGGATTTCATCAGGGCGATAGACATGGCGTGCGTGGA
>JAJYHH010000085.1:15898-17685 GCA_021784845.1 Pseudomonadota bacterium | reverse complement strand
GCGAGGCCGAAGAGGCCGATCAGGGTCTCCAGGGTCATCAGGATGTTGGCGAAAAGGGTGCCCGGATACATAATCCCGTAGCCGATGGTTGCCATCGTCTGGACGCTGAAGAAAAACGCGTCCATGAATGAGCCAGGACGGGAATGGACGATGGCAGCCGGTTGAGACCAGTAGGCGAACGCAAAGAGCGTGTTGACAAAAAGGAAGAGCAGGCCCACGCCAAGCACGAAGCGCGGCCAGCCCATGGTCAAAAGCGCATGGTAGAGGTCGCCAAGCAGATCGGGCAGGCGGTCCCGCCAGCGGGTCTGCCGCGTGGGGGGAGAGTGTGAGCGGAATTTGCGGTGCATGGGTGGTCGCCGGGGCGGGACTCCGGTGGACGGGAACAGCTTAGGCTGCCATGAAAACTCCGGGTGCGCAAATGGACGAAGCCGGGGTCTTTCCCGTAGGCCGGGCGGACAAAGTGTGGTAGGCTTATTCGTGTGTCGGCGCATATCTGGCACACAGTCAGAAACGCGTTATGGCGGTGACGGTCGGCCCCCGCTGTGGCGATCGATCGTGAACCCGGTCAGGTCCGGAAGGAAGCAGCCGCAGCGATCCGGTCGGGTGCAGCGAAGGGCCGGCCCAAACCGCCACCCTGGCGTGACTGAGGATCTGGATGAGTTACTTGGTGCTCGCGCGAAAGTGGCGGCCACGCACATTTTCCGAGTTGGTGGGGCAGGAGCCGGTGGTGCAGGCGCTGCGCTATGCACTGACGGAAGGGCGCCTCCATCATGCGTATTTGTTTAGTGGCATCCGGGGCGTCGGCAAGACGACGGTGGCGAGGATCCTTGCCAAGGCGTTGAATTGCGAATGCGGCATTACAGCGGATCCCTGCGGACGGTGTGCCGCGTGTCAGGAGATTGACGGCGGCCGTTTCATCGATCTGATTGAAGTGGATGCGGCATCGCGGACCAAGGTCGATGACACGCGGGAGTTGCTGGATAACGTCCAGTACGCGCCGACCCGTGGACGTTTCAAGGTTTATCTGATTGACGAAGTGCACATGCTGTCGGCGCACAGCTTCAATGCACTCTTAAAGACCCTCGAAGAACCGCCCCCCCATGTGAAGTTCATTCTGGCGACTACCGATCCCCAGCGGCTGCCGGTGACTGTTTTGTCACGGTGTCTCAAGTTCACCCTGAG
Organism: Pseudomonadota bacterium; assembly: GCA_021784845.1. GTDB lineage: Bacteria > Pseudomonadota > Gammaproteobacteria > Acidiferrobacterales > Acidiferrobacteraceae > JAJYDN01. Next base: position 16,503 of record JAJYHH010000085.1, on the reverse strand, counting down.
GCGACTGACGGATACACAGATCGCCGATCAGCTGCGACATGTCCTTGGGGAAGAGGGGGTCGCATTCGACGAGCCGGCTCTGGCGGCCCTTGCGCGGTCTGCAGACGGCAGCTTGCGTGATGCCCTGAGCCTTACCGATCAAGCCTTGGCGAGCGGTGGTGGGCGGGTCGGAATCGATGCCGTCCAGGCTATGCTTGGCCTCATCGCGCCTGATTTTGTGCGGCAACTGATCGAGGCGCTGGTTGGCGAGGATGCACCCAGGATCATGGCGCTCGCCGATGAAGCCTATGCGCTTGGTTTTGGCATGGAGATGCTGCTAGACGAGACGCTACGGGCGTTGCACGAGCTGGCGCTTGCCAAGGCGGATTGCCCGGTGTCTGATGAATGGATGCCGGTGGTCGCGGCCGGGGCGCCACTGGCGGCGGATGAAATCCAGCTCTATTACGAGATCGGATGTCTCGGACGGCGGCAGCTGCCCTTGGCGCCCGATCCGCGTATCGGCGCAAAAATGACGTTGTTGCGGATGCTGGCGTTCAAGCCGGCTCAAGTCGCAGCAGAAGGGTCGCGGCAGCGAATTGGGGCGGACCCGCCAGCGAAGAAACCGG
>JAJYHH010000085.1:12262-15311 GCA_021784845.1 Pseudomonadota bacterium | reverse complement strand
GTACGCCCTGTGCGGGGCGCATTAACTCAAGAGGAAGGGACATGAAAGGCGGATTGGGGCAGTTGATGAAGCAGGCGCAGGCCATGCAGGAAAATCTCCGCAAGGCGCAGGAACAGCTGGCCTCCATCGAGGTGGAAGGGCAGGCAGGTGGAGGGCTTGTGAAGATCACTGTCACGTGCCGCAATGCGGTGCGCAAGGTGCAGCTCGACCACGCGTTGTTGCAGGAAGATCGCGAGGTGGTCGAGGATCTCCTTGCGGCGGCCATGAATGATGCCTTGCGCAAGGCCGAGCAAACGAGCCAGGAACGGCTTCAGGGGTTGACGGCCGGCCTGAACATTCCCGGACTCAATTTGCCCTTTTGATGGTCCACGAAAGCGAGGCCATAGAGGCATTGAAGAAGGCCCTGCGCAGGCTGCCGGGTATCGGCCCGAAAGCGGCGCAGCGCATCGCCTTTCATCTGCTGAGCCGGGACCGCGCGACGGCGAAGGATATTGCGCGGGCGCTCGAACACGCGGTGGCGTGTGTCGGTCACTGCCAGGTGTGTAACAATTTCAGCGAGACTGAAGTGTGCAGAATCTGCGCGTCACCGCGGCGTGACAGTGGTCTTTTGTGCGTGGTCGAGTCCCCGGCGGATCTGGTATCGCTCGAGCAGTCGGGCGCGTTTACGGGCGCATATTTCGTTCTGATGGGGCGCCTTTCGCCTCTGGAAGGCATTGGGCCCGACCAGATCGGCATACCAAAACTTCAGAACCTCCTCGAAAGCGGTGCGGTGCGGGAGGTCATACTGGCGACCAACGCAACTGTCGAGGGCGAGGCGACCGCGCACTACATCAGCGAGATCGCCCGCCAACACGGGCTGCTCGCCACGCGCATCGCCTATGGTGTGCCGGTGGGCGGGGAGCTCGAATATATCGACCGCGGCACCCTGGCCAGGGCCTTTTCAGGACGCCGGGAGACCTGAGAGGAGCGCGTCGACTTTCGCTGCGCAAATGAAATCGTTGTCGCTTAGACCCGAGATCGCGTGAGTGGTGTAGCGAACCTCGCAACGGTTGAAATGGACGCCAAGGTCGGGATGGTGGTCCTCGCGGTGGGAGATGAACGCGACCGCGTTTACGAAAGCCATGGTCTCGTAGTAATCCTTGAAAGTGAACAGGCGGCTGATTGCCGTCGCCTCCGTGTTCAGGGCCCATTGGGGAACATGGCGCAGCGCATCCTGCGCCTGTGCGGGCGACAAGGCTGCGATTCCCCCTTCACAGGGTTTGCACGACCGCGTGCACAGGTCATTCATGGGTGTCTCCCTGGGGTATACCCGCGTCAGGCGAACTCATCCTTAGGCGTCGTGGCACGCCTCCATCCGTATTGGGGGCCGCTGTCTGCTGTGCTACAGTGGCAGACGCTTTGCCCGTCGCGCTTCATCTTAATCTACTTCCCGGAGGAAGGCATGCCACAGGATCCGAACGCCCTGGTCTGGATCGATCTGGAGATGACGGGACTGCGGCCCGACACGGATACGATCATCGAAATCGCGACTGTCGTGACAGACAGTCAGCTCAATGTGGTGGCCCAGGGGCCCGTGCTGGCCATTCATCAGAGCGACGAGGTCTTGCGTGGCATGGACGAGTGGAATCAGAAAACCCACGGGCAATCGGGTCTGGTCGAGCGTGTGCGGGCCTCACGCATTGACATGGCTGAAGCAGAGCGCCAGACGCTCGCCTTTCTGGAGCCGCTCGTACCGCGCAACCGTTCGCCGCTGTGCGGCAACAGCATCTGTCAGGACAGGCGCTTCCTTGCCCGGTTCATGCCGGCGCTTGAAGCCTACGTGCATTATCGCAATCTCGATGTCAGCAGCGTCAAGGAGCTGATCCGGCGGTGGCGGCCGGAGTGGATGGGCGGCTTTAGCAAACAGAACACGCATCAGGCGCTTGACGACATCCTGGAGTCGATTGGCGAGCTGCGGTATTACCGTGGTCATCTCTTCCCTGATCATGATGGGCCGGCCTGAATCGACGGCCCTCTACGGCAGTGCGGGTCTGCAGGCATGGTGGACCCGCCATATGACCGGGGCGGACGCGCAGGCATGCGTGCACGCCGTGGCCGATGACCTCACGTTGCGTTTTCCTCTGGCGCGTACCATCGCCGTTTTGGCGGGTCCGGTGCCTTCACTGTCTGCAGATCTATGGAAGGTAGCCCTGCGGGAGCGCGGACGCACGGCTCTTGTTGTTGGTGTGCGTGATCTAGCCGGCGCCATGGAGACGGCGGATGTCATCGTGGATGCATGGTGCGCAGGCGGTGGTACGGGATGTGTTGACGAACCGGTCGAGGGACTTGCGCGGGCGGTGGTGCCTGTTGTCGCCCTCGGCGTGCCCTCCTGCATCGATCCGGACCGGGGGGCGGTGACGCCGGTGGCGTATCGGGCGGCGGCAACTTATCTTGAGCCGGTGACCGCGCTCGGGCTCTGGACCGGTGCGGCGCGGGACCATTGCGGGAGGCTTCAGCGCATTGGGGCGGCGCGGGATATCGACCTGCCACCGCGCGCCCGGATTCCCGCAAGCGGGGATCTCGGGTCGCGTCTTCCGCGGCGGCCCGAGCATGCGCACAAGGGGACTGCGGGAACGGTCATCATCGTGGGTGGCGACGAGGGCATGCCGGGCGCAGTGCGGTTGGCGGCTGCTGCGGCCTATCGGACCGGCGCCGGTCTTGTGGGAGCGATCGTCCATCCTCGCAACGCGTCCAATCTGGCGGCCGCCTATCCGGAGCTGATCGCGCTCACGCCGGCGCAGGCGGCGCCGATGTGGGAGCGCGCCACTGTGGCAATAATCGGTTCGGGGCTTGGCCGTGGAGCTTTTGCGCACGAGCAATGGGTGGACCTGGATAGGCACCGCATACCGGCGGTGATCGATGGCGACGGACTTTACTGGTTGGCGCAGGAGCGGCGTGTGACGGCGCGGATCGTCACGCCGCATGAGGGAGAGGCGGCGCGCCTGCTGGGTTGCACGGTGCGCGAGATTGGCGCAGACAGGTTCGGGGCTGCGCGCGCCATTGCGCGTGC
>JAJYHH010000085.1:0-11638 GCA_021784845.1 Pseudomonadota bacterium | reverse complement strand
GTGGTGTCGGGCGATATTGACGTTTCACTCGACGTGACTGATCATGGCCGGAAGGCGCGGCTACGCAGTCTGTCGCCGCGCGGAGACGAAATTCTCAAAAGCCTGGACCGGTGAAACGCCTTTTCCTAGTTGTCGCTGTGGCAGTCCTGTGTTGTTGTAAGTCGGAGGCCCGTGGCGCCATCCGATTGGGTGAACCCGTTGTTCATGCCACGGCGCAGGCCTGGCTCGTGCAGCTCACCGCCGCGCGTGATCTGGTGTGGCGCTCATTTAGCCTCTCCCGTCCGGCACGCATCGTGCTGGATCTCCACGGAGTGACACTTGCCGACGGCGACGACGTGTGGCCGGAGAACGACGGTGTCATCAAGGATATCCGCGTCTTCCGGCATCGCGACGGCATGGTGCGGTTCGTCTTTGACCTGCGGCACAAGGCATCCTATCTGGTGACCAATATGCCAGGTGGCCTGACCGTGTCGATATCGCGCGCGGCGGCAAGGTCTGCGCACAGGGTGCGCGTGACAGAGCGTGTTGTGCCTTCGCGTGTGGCGGTGCAGGCGCCGTCATCGCCTGCGGATCTGGTTATCGCCATAGATCCCGGGCACGGCGGAATCGACACCGGAGCCTGCGGCATCGATGGTATCTGTGAGAAGAACGTCGTCTTGCGCATCGGCCTGGACCTGGCCGCAATGATCGATGCCACACCCGGCCTGCATGCCTACCTGACGCGCCATGGGGATTATTACGTGCCGCTGCGAACGCGTGTCTTGAAGGCGGAGGCTCACCATGCGGCGGCCTTCATCTCGATTCATGCCAATTCTTTGCCGGGACCGGAGGGACGCACCATCCGCGGCGCGGAAATCTTCATTTTGTCGCGGCATGGCGTGACGCGGGAAGCCCGCTGGCTGGCACGCAGTGAAAACGCGGCGGACCGGGTGGGTTTCGTGCATTTTGGTACGCACAACGGATTTTTGCACAACATCCTGCTCAATATGACCCAGAACGGGACGCGCCGGGCAAGCTACCAGCTGGCAAACGACATCCTGGGTCAGATTGGCCATATGGAACCCATTCATGTGGACTATGTGCAAAAAGCGAATTTCCTGGTGCTTGAGTCACCGACCATTCCCTCGGTATTGATAGAAACGGCCTTCATATCGAACCCCCGGATGGCCTTCAAGCTGAATAATCCGGTCTATGACCGCGGGTTGGCACGGGCGATCTGGCGGGGTGTTGTTAGGGATGCGCCCGCCTTGCGTGCCAGGCTTGGTGAGACGCGGCTGCCGCGTCTCTATATGGTGCGTGCGGGCGAGACGCTATCGGGGATCGCCGCGCGTTTTCATGTATCGTTGTCGGCATTGCAAGAGGCCAATGCCCTTAAGGGCCCGGTTCTCTATGCGGGTACGCAGCTGCACATTCCGCCACCTACGTAGCCCGGTGGAATTCGCTATACTGGGACGCTTTGGCAGGGCGGACGAGGGCGCCATGGGTATATTTCGCACGAAACCAATCATGGCCGGTGGGACACACGCCGGTCTGCGGCGCTGTCTGTCGGCGACGGATCTGGTGTTCCTTGGCATCGGTGGCATCATCGGTGCCGGCATCTTCGTTCTGACCGGCGTCGCCGCCGCGACGGACGCAGGTCCCGCCATCGTCGTGTCATTCCTCGTGTCCGGACTTGCCTGCGCATTCACGGCTCTTTCCTACGCCGAATTGGCGGCCGCCATCGGTGGCTCGGGTAGCGCCTACGGGTACGCCTACGCGGGTCTCGGGGAAATCATCGCGTGGATCGTGGGCTGGGATCTGGTTCTCGAATACGGGGTGGCGACGGCGGCCGTTGCCATCGGCTGGTCGGGGTATGTGCGGGACGCGCTGCTCGCCGTGGGGATCCATCTGCCGCAGGCTGTGTCGCGCGTGAATTATGACGCGGTATGGGCCCTGATGTTGCGATTGGCGCACCAGCCGGTGCCGGAGGCAGTGGCCCGGGCGGCCCACGCGGGGGGCTTCATCAATGCGCCGGCGGCACTCGTGGTGCTGGGACTAAGCGGCGTGCTGATGGCGGGTGTGCGCCAGAGCGCGACCGCCAACGCCGTGATGGTGGTCATCAAGCTTGCGGTCATCGGGGTGTTCATCGGTGTGTCCGCCTTGCACGTGACACCGGGCAATTGGCATCCGTTCATGCCGTTTGGCTGGCCGGGGATCATGCGGGGCGCGGCGATCATCTTCTTTGCCTACATCGGTTTTGACGCCGTGTCGACGGCGGCTGAAGAGACGCGCGACCCCCAGCGTTCACTGCCGATCGGCATCATCGCCTCGCTTGTGATCTGTACGGCCATCTATATTGTTGTGGCGGGCCTGCTGACTGGCATCGTGCCCTATTTTGCGCTAAACAGCGCCTCTCCCGTCGCCCGGTCCATGCTTCTCCTCGGTTACCCGAAGGTGGCGCTTCTGGTGGGTCTTGGGGCCATCGTCGGACTGACGAGCGTGATGCTGGTGCTGTTTTACGGGCTGACGCGGATTTTCCTGGCCATGTCGCGCGATGGCCTTTTGCCACCATTCTTTGCCCTCGTGCATCCGCGTACGCAGACGCCCGTGCGCGTGATTGCGCTTTGTGGCATCGGTATGGCGCTGATCGCAGGCTTTACCCCGATAGGCGACGTGGCCGAGCTCGTCAACATTGGTACTTTGGCGGCCTTCACCATAGTCTGCGGCGGCGTGCTGGTTTTGCGGGTCACCCGTCCGGATCTGCCCCGGCCCTTCCGGGTGCCGGCGAGCCCGCTTTTGCCGATTCTGGGCATGGTGTTCTGCCTGTATCTGATGACGAGCCTGCCTGTTGTGACCTGGATACGGTATATCGTGTGGCTCATCATCGGTCTTGCCGTGTACGCGGGCTATGGGCGAAGGCACAGCGCGCTCGCCGATACGGCCGGGGAGCCGCTCGTGCGCTAGGGTGAGCCCATGCATGCGGTCCCGTTGGGTGCGCGCGTGGACGCGGCCTTACGGGTTGCCGTCGACGCGACGGCGCACTTCGTCTGCCAAAGCGTGAACCTGCGCCGGGTCCTCGTTGCGCAAGGGTTGCCCCTCTTCGTTCGTGAGATAGAACACATCATCTGCGCGCTCTCCGAAAGTCGCGACCTTGGCCGTGACCAGACGCACCCGGCAGGTGCGCAACGCGAGCGCCACCTGATGGAGCAGGCCGGGGCGGTCCTGTGCCACGACTTCCATGGCGGTCATGCCATGGCCGGTTTCGGTAAAGCTGATTTCCGTCGTGATCGGGAAGTGCTTCAATGCCCGTCCGATGCTGTGGCTTATGGTGTGCATGCGCCGGGCGGAGAGATCATCGCGCAGCTGCGCGCGCAGGTGCGCGAGTGCGGCTGCATCCGGTAGCGCATGATCGGCCGTGAGGGTCACAAAACAGCCGAGGGTGTACTCGCCTGCCTCATGGACACGGGCGTCCATGATCGACAGCTGCAGGCGATCGAGACTTCCCGTGACCAGAGAGAAGAGTTCATCGTCGGCTGCGCCGAAGATCAGGAATTCGACACCGGACGCATCGGGAGCGAGTCGCACGTCGACGACTGGCAGGGAGGACGCAGAAGCGCCCGCCACCGCCAGGGTGTGCCAGGCCACGGCTTCGGCGGGATGCCGGATGAAATAATCGTGGTCCATGCGCGCAAAGTAGCCCTGCGTGACAGCGACGGGCAGGCGGGGTCCGATGAGTTCGAGTGCGTCCCGCTGGATGTCCGCCACCCGCGCGCCGATGTTGATGGGTTCCCCGACGCCGCGGCGCAGCGTGCGGCGCGTGTCGTTGTAGAGCTGTGACAGCAGTCGGCCCTTCCAGGCGTTCCAGAGGGTGGGACTGGTGGCGCGAATGTCGGCGACGGTGAGGAGATAAAGATTGTCGAGATGCTCCTGGTCGCCGACCAGTCGCGCAAAGGCGTTTACCACCGCAGGGTCGGAGATGTCGCTGTGCTGGGCCGTCTGCGACATGACGAGGTGATTGCGGACAAGCCAGGCCACGAGTCCCGTGTCGTATTCACTGAGGCCGTGGCGCTCGCAGAAGGCGCGTGCTTCCATTTCGCCCAGGCGGGAGTGGTCACCACCCCGCCCTTTGGCGATGTCGTGAAAGAGCGCGGCCAGATAGAGGCGCTCGGGCTTGACGAGGGCGCGGCCCACTTCGCTCGCAAGCGGCAGTTCGTCGTGGTACCGGGGTTGCAGCGCACGGCGCACATTGCGCAAGACAAAGAGGCTGTGCTCATCGACCGTATAGACGTGAAAGAGGTCGTGCTGCATCTGACCTACGATCCTGCCGAACGCCGGAATGTAGGCGCCAAGGACGCCGTAGGCATTCATGCGGCGCAAGGCGCGGGTGACACCGGACTCGGCGCGCAGAAGAGCCATGAAGCGGGCCTGCGCCTCGGCATTCTGGCGGAAGTGGCTGTCAATACGGCGCAGATGCTGACGCACAAGACGGATGGTGGCGGCGCGCACACCCTTTAGGGTGGGATGTTGCTGGAGCAGGGCAAAGAGCGTAAGGATCGAGGTCGGATCGCGCGCAAAAAGTTGCGGGTCGGTGACTTCGAGAAAGTCATTGCGCGCCTGGAACTGCGCGGAAAGGGGCCGGATCTTCGCGCGCCGGGGGCTCGCCAGGGCCTCGCCGAAATGCTGGAGGGTGATCTCGTTCAAGAGACGGACATGCTGCACTGTCCGGTAGTAACGCTTCATGAATTGTTCGACCGCCAGGCGGCCCGGGCGATCGACGAAACCCATCTGCTGCGCAAGTGTGCGCTGGTGGTCGAACAGCAGGCGGTCTTCGCGGCGGCGGGCGAGGAGATGGAGGCCGTTGCGTACGTGCCACAGGAAATTCCGGTTGTCGATCAGCGCCTGATATTCGCGTTCATCGAGAAAGCCGATCCGTACGAGCTCACGGAGATCGCTTGATCCGAGGTGACGGCGGGCAATCCAGGCAATGACATGCACATCGCGCAGACCACCTGGGCTTTCCTTGACGTTTGGCTCAAGGTTATAGCCGGTGTCGTTGTAGCGCGCGTGGCGGATGCGCTGTTCTTCGCGCTTGGCCGCATAAAAGCGCGCACTGGGCCACAGGCGGGGGGAATTCAGGCGATGTACGAGGTCGACCGTCAGTCCCTCGTCGCCGGTCAGGAATCGCGCCTCCATGAGATTGGTCATGACGGTGACATCGGCTGCGGCGGCCGCCAGGCAGTCTTTTACAGAGCGGACACTGTGTCCAACGGTAAGCCCCATGTCCCACAGGAAGTGCAAAAGCGCTTCGGCGAAGGGCGCGATGGCTTCGTACTCCGGCCGGCCGAGGAGCACGAGCAGGTCGATGTCAGAGTGTGGCTGGAGTTCGCCACGCCCATAGCCGCCAGCTGCCACCAGCGCCACCGGTAACCGCCCGGGCAAAAGATGACTGTGTTCCGTGAAGGCCTCGATGAGGGTGCGGTCGATGAGGCGGGTGCGTAGCGTGACAGCCCCCACGCCGAGGTTGCGGCGGGCCGCGCAGTCGCGCGCATAGACCGACCGGATCTCCTTGTCGCCTGCGTCGAGGGCGGTGCGGTACGCCTGCAGGCGCGCCACGCGCGTCTGCGTCGACAGGTGCTGGTGCCGGCCGGAGGCGGTTTCTATATCTGCTCCCCGGTACGCAGAGTCAGCACTTCGTAGCCTGTATCCGTCACAAGAATGGTGTGTTCCCACTGTGCAGACAGTCCGTGATCGCGCGTCACGACAGTCCAGTTGTCGGGCAGAAGCTTCACTGCGGCACTCTTCTGGTTGATCATGGGTTCGATCGTTATGGTCATGCCCGGTTCGAGCACCACACCCGTGCCGGGCTTGCCGTAGTGGAGTACCTGCGGGTCCTCATGGAAGGCGCGGCCGATCCCGTGTCCGCAGTATTCACGCACCACGGCATAATGGTGACGTTCTGCATGGGCCTGGATCGCATGGCCGATGTCGCCCAGCTGCCGGCCGGGCCGCACGGCCTGAATGCCCAGCACCATGCACTCATAGGTGATCTCGGTCAGGCGGCGGGCCGACACGGACGGTTCGCCGACAAAAAAGGTATAGCTCGTATCCCCGTGGAAGCCGTCCTTGATGACGGTGACATCGATATTGACGATGTCGCCTTTTTTCAGAACGCGATCCCCCGGAATGCCATGACAGACCTGGTGGTTGACCGAGGTGCAGATGGAGCGCGGAAAGCCCCGATAATTCAGGGGGGCCGGGATCGCCTGCTGCACATCGACTATGTAATCGTGGCAGATGCGGTCGAGCTCGCCTGTCGTGACGCCCGGCAGGACGGCTGGCGCGATCATCTCCAGGACGTCGGCGGCCAGACGCCCGGCCACGCGCATCCTCTGAATTTCCTCGGGGGTCTTGATCGTTATCGCCATGGTGTCCTTGACTCTGTCTAGGCGGCCATTGTCGGGCGTTGGCGGCATGAATTCAACAGGGCTCTGGCATGGCTTGCCCTTCGGGCCCGGGACGGCTCCCTGCAGGGCGCAGGGCGCCGGTCGTCTTTCCGGCGGATGAGGCTAGGAGCGGAGCGGCGCCCATGTTAGCATTTGGCCGCCGGAGTTCTGGCCCTTATCCCTTCGCCGGGAAAGGTTAAATCACACACGGATCGTCACGACGTTCGGGTGCCAGCCTGATGGCTGGTCGGCGTTCGGGATCCGCGGTGGACAAACCCAAAAGGAGAAAACATGCAGATCACTATGCGCGACATGCTCGAGGCTGGTTGCCATTTCGGTCACCAGACCCGCTTCTGGCACCCGAAAATGAGACCCTACATCTTCGGCGAACGCAACAATATCCACATCATCAATCTCGAGAAATCGTTGCCGATGCTGGTCGAGGCGACAAATTTCGCGAAGAAGCTCGCCGCCAACAAGGGCGTCGTCCTGTTCGTCGGTACGAAGCGGCAGGCCGCCGAGATCATCCGCGAGGAAGCAGTGCGCGCCGGCTGCCCCTATGTCGATCATCGCTGGCTGGGCGGCATGCTCACCAATTACAAGACAGTGCGCCGCTCGATCGAGCGGTTAAAGCGTCTTGAAGCGCTGCTGGCGGAAGGCGGCGGTGCGGAGCGGCTGAGCAAGAAGGAAAACCTGAATCTGGAACGGGAACGGCAGAAACTCGATCGCAGTTTGAGTGGAATCAAGGATATGCCCGGTTTGCCGGACGCCCTCTTCGTGATCGATGTCGGGCACGAGTACATTGCCGTCAGCGAAGCCAACAAGCTCGAGATTCCCGTGATCGGTGTCGTCGATTCCAACTGCAAGACCGATGGCGTCGATTACGTGGTGCCGGGCAATGACGACGCCATTCGGGCGATTCGCCTCTATGCCGGGGCCATCGCCGATGCGGTTCTCGAAGGCCGGTCCTCGGAGATCGTGATCCCGACCAATGATGAGGAGTTCGTCGAGATCAAGGAAGAACCAAAGACCCGTCCGGCCGCGCGCAAGCGGGCTGCGGTGGCCGAGATCGCGACCGAGGCAGACGGGGATGCCGAGAGCCCTCCGTCCGATGACCGCAAGGCGCGCCCGAAAGGTCGCAATGACAGCGGGCGCGGTGGTCGTGGCCGCGCGCGCTCGTAAAGCGGTAAATCCATCCGAAAAAGATGACAACGGGGGGCTTTGCCCCCCTTTGTTTGGCACGAGGTAGACGATATGGCAATTTCAGCAGCACAGGTCAAAGAACTGCGTGAACGCACGGGTCTTGGCATGATGGAGTGCAAGGCGGCGCTCGTCGAGACCGACGGCAACATGGAGGCCGCCATTGATGTCCTGCGCAAGAAGGCCGGCGCGAAGGTGGAGAAAAAGGCCCACCGCATCGCCGCCGAAGGCGCAATAGGACTCTATGTCAGCGAGGCTGGCGATGTCGGTGCCCTGGTCGAAATCAATTCCGAGACGGATTTCGTGGCCAAAGAAGATCGCTTCATCGGCCTTGCGCAGACACTGGCCGAGCTGGTCGCGAAGAAGAACCCCGCGGATGTCGAGGCGCTGATGGCGCTGCCTGTTGCGCAGGGAGGGACGGTTGCCGAGCAGCGTGCCGCCCTGATTGCGCAGTTTGGCGAGAATATGAGCATACGCCGTTTCGTGCGTATGACCGCCGATGGGGGCCAGCTCGGCCACTATGTGCATGGTCGCAAGATCGGCGTTCTGATCCGCATGACCGGCGGGAACGCCACGCTCGCACGCGATCTGGCGATGCACATCGCCGCAAGCCGTCCCCAGTATGTGCAGCCTGGCGATGTGCCAGCCGATGTGATGGAGCGTGAAAAGGCGATCTATGTCGCGCAGGCGGAGGAAAGCGGCAAACCGCGCGAGATCGTCGAAAAGATGGTCATGGGCAAGGTCAAGAAATACCTCGACGACATCAGCCTGGTCGGTCAGCCCTTTGTGAAGGATCCGGAAACCACGGTGGCCGAACAGCTGAAGCGGGCCAAGGCGGTCGCCACGGGCTTTTACCGCCTGGAGGTGGGAGAAGGAATCGAGCGCGAGGCCAGCAACTTTGCGTCCGAAGTCATGTCTCAGGTGCAAGGGACCTGAGCCGTGGGGCCGTACCGGCGGGTTTTGCTCAAACTGAGCGGCGAGGCGCTGATGGGTGCGGGGCAGTACGGTATTGATGCCGGAGTGCTCGAGGCGATGGCCGGAGAGATTCAGGGTGCGGCGGTCAAGACCGGTCTTGCCATCGTCATTGGTGGCGGCAACATCTTTCGCGGAATCTCGGCGTCCGCGCAGAGCATGGATCGGGCGCAGGCAGACCTCATGGGAATGCTGGCGACGATCATGAATTCACTGGCGTTGGCCGATGCCCTGGGACGCAAGGGCGTGCGCGCCCACGTGCAGTCGGCGCTGCCAGTGGGTCATGCGGTGCCGCCGTTCGAGCGGTTGCGCGCTTTGGCACTGCTTGATCAGGGAGATGTGGTGATTTTTGCCGCCGGCACCGGCAATCCGTTTTTCACGACCGACACCGCCGCGAGCGTGCGGGCGCTCGAGATGCGCGCCGACATCATGCTGAAAGCGACCAAGGTGGATGGTGTGTATTCGGCGGATCCCAAACGCGATCCGCAGGCGGTACGATACCGGCGGCTCAGTTATGATGAGGTGTTGAGGCGCCGGCTCGGAGTCATGGACGCCACCGCCATCGCCCTGTTGCGCGAGCATCGCATGCCACTGCGGGTGTTCAATATGACCACGAAGGGCATGCTGGCGCGGATACTGGCGGGAGAGGATCAGGGCACCCTGGTGGAAGAAGGAGCCGAATGTGAGTGATGATATCAGGAAGGATGCGCAGGCGCGGATGGCAAAATCCGTGGAGGCGCTGAAGGGCGAGCTGGGCCGCATCCGTACCGGGCGGGCCCATACGGGTCTGCTGGACCATCTTACGGTGGACTACTATGGTACCCGGACGCCGATCGGCAAGGTGGCCAACGTCACGGTCGGAGATGCGCGGACAGTCGTGGTCACCCCGTGGGAGAAGAACATGGTCAGCGCCATCGAGCGCGCCATCATGGAGTCGGGGCTTGGCTTCAATCCGGTGACGACCGGCATGGTGATCCGCATTCCCATGCCGCCACTGACGGAGGAGCGCCGGCGGGATCTCAGCAAGGTTGCGCGCAGCGAAGGGGAGAACGCGAAGATCGCGGTCCGCAACGTCCGCCGCGACACGAACAATCATCTGAAGGAACAGCTGAAAAAGAAGACCCTTTCCGAGGATGAGGAGAAGCGCCTGCAGGATGCGGTGCAGAAGCTCACCGATCAGTTCATCGCGGAAATCGACAAGCTCGTCGCCGCCAAGGAACACGATATCCTCGAGATTTAACCCCATGGAGAAGGTTCGACCTATAATAGTTTCATGACAACCAAGGATCCGATCAACCCCGTGCCCCTTTCCGTGCTGCCGCAGCATGTGGCAGTCATCATGGATGGCAATGGGCGTTGGGCGAAGGGGCGTGGCCAGGCGCGCATACAGGGACACCGGCAGGGCGTCGAGACGGTCCGGGAGCTGGTGGCGACCTGCGCGGAGATGGGCATAGGCCATCTGACGCTGTTTGCGTTCAGCAGCGAAAATTGGCGGCGGCCGCGACTGGAGGTCCGGTTGTTGCGGCAGCTGTTTCTGCTTGCGCTGGATCGGGAGATTGCGCGGTTACACGGTCATGGGGTGCGCTTCCGGGCGATCGGCGATATCGCAGCCTTTGGCAGTGAAATCGTCAAGCGGGTCGAGGCCGCCGAGGCCCTGACACGGGGCAATACGCGGCTGCAGCTCACCATCGCGGCCAATTATGGGGGGCGCTGGGACATTGCCCGGGCGGCGCAACAGCTGGCTCTGGAGGTCGAGGCCGGGCGGATGCGGGCAGATGATGTGACAGCCGAAGCCCTTGAGGCGCACCTGAGTCTCGGCGGCATCCCCGAGCCCGATCTTTTTATCCGCACGGGCGGCGAGCAGCGCATCAGCAATTTCCTTTTGTGGCAGCTCGCCTACACCGAGCTCTACTTTACCCCGACCTTGTGGCCGGATTTTCACCGCGGGGAGTTTGAAAAGGCTCTTCACTCCTTCGCCGGGCGTCAGCGCCGCTTTGGGCGCACGGGCGACCAGGTCGAGGCCGCCTGGCGTGCTTAAGACACGGATCCTCACCGGTCTCGTGTTGGCGCCCCTGGTTCTTGCCGGACTTTTCTGGCTGAACACCGCGGGTGTCGCCCTCCTGATTGGCGCGGTGATCGCGGTCGGGGGATTCGAATGGGCCGGGCTGTGCGAGCTGCAAGGCTCCCTGCGGACTCTCTATGTCCTGGGTGTGATCGCGCTCGGCGCCCTGTCCCTTGCCCTGCCTCTTTCGATCGTGCTCTTCGCAGCTCTTGCCTGGTGGCTGTACGCCGCCTGGGACCTTGTGGCGCACAAGGATCAGAGCGCCGGACTGTGGCGCCCTGCCCATGCGCGGCCCCTGATCGGCCTTATCATCCTCATTCCGGCGTGGCGCGCGTGTGTCACGCTGAAAGCGGTTGATCCGCTGCACCCGTACTGGCTCCTTTTACTGGTCTTGCTCGTGTGGACCGCAGACAGCGCGGCCTATTTCGCCGGCAAAGCCTTCGGGCGTCACCGGCTCGCGCCGCATGTGAGTCCGGGCAAGACCGTTGAAGGTCTCGCGGGAGGCGTGATCGGGGCTGCCCTGCTGACTTTCAGCTGGATAATGGCAAGCGGACGCGGGCGCGCCCTGGCGTCGGAGATGGCCGGTTTTGCGATTGTTGTCGCGCTTTTTTCCGTGGTGGGGGATCTCACCGAAAGCAAGGCGAAGCGGCTGGCGGGCGTCAAGGACTCCGGACACTGGCTGCCAGGTCACGGTGGCATCCTCGACCGCATTGATGCGCTGACGGCGGCGGCGCCCGTATTCGTGCTGGGTATTCGTTGGTTGGCGGGAGACCGCTCGTGAACAGGACAAGGGACATGGCAGCGCAAGAGAAGAAAGAACAGGGGCGCCGGGGGGTTGTGGTCCTGGGCGCGACGGGGTCGATCGGTGTCAGCACATTGAGCGTGATCCGCCTTCACCCGGACCGGTTTCGGGTCATCGCGCTGAGCGCGCACAGCCAGGTGACGCGGCTCTACGAGCAGTGCCTCGAATTCGAGCCGCAAT
>JAJYHH010000100.1 GCA_021784845.1 Pseudomonadota bacterium | reverse complement strand
AAGAAGCGCAAACCGAGTCATCAGTTGACCGCCATGACCTGGCCGAAGGCGCTTTTCATCGGTTTCGCGCAGGCCTTCGCGCTCATTCCGGGCATGTCGCGTTCAGGGGTCACGATCGTGGCCGGCCTCGGCAAGGGGTTTGACTACGCCGCCGCGGCGCGGTTTTCCTTTCTCATGGCCACTCCGATCATCGGGGCCGCCGGTCTCCTTGAAGTACCAAAGCTCTTCCACATAAAGGGCGCGATCCACCTGCAGGCGATCATCGCATCGGGCCTCATTGCCGGTGTCTTTGCCTATGCGAGCACATGGATCCTGATGCGCTATTTCAACAGACAGGAAGTCGAGGCGCTGCGGCCGTTCGGGTATTACTGCCTGGCGGTGGGCGCGGCCGCCCTGGTCTGGCATTTCGCCTAGACGGGCCAGTACCCCGGGGTTTCGGCGGCGCGCGCGAACTGGCCGGGCGTGAGGACGGTGTCGCGCGGGCTGTGGGCGGTGTCGGTCTCGGGATAGTCGCGGGAGTAGTGCAGGCCGCGGCTTTCCGTGCGCAGCTGGGCGGAGCGGATGATGAGCTCGGCCACCTGCGCCAGGTTGCGCAGCTCGATCAGGTCGTTCGTCACCCGGAAATTGGCGTAGTAGTCGTGAATCTCCCCGGTGAGCACCGTGATGCGGTGCAGGGCCCGCTCAAGGCGCCTGTTGGTGCGCACGATGCCCACGTAGTCCCACATGAAGCGGCGCAATTCTTCCCAGTTGTGTGCAACCACCACGCCTTCGTCGGCGTCGGTCACGCGACTCTCGTCCCATGGGGGCAGCATGGGCGGTTCGGCGGCCCTCTGCGCGGACGCATCCAGCGCCGCGGCGGCGCCGAGCACGACGCATTCGAGCAGGGAGTTGCTCGCCAGCCGGTTGGCCCCGTGCAGTCCGGTGAAGGCGCATTCGCCGACCGCATAAAGGCCCGCGAGGTCGGTGCGGCCGCGCAGATCGGTCATGATGCCGCCGCAGGTGTAATGGGCGGCCGGCACCACCGGGATCGGGCCCTTGCTCATATCGTAGCCAAACTGCAGGCAGCGTTCGTGGATGTTCGGGAAATGGCTGACGATGAAGCCGTGTCCGCGATGGCTGATGTCGAGCGCGACGGCATCGAGACCGCCCCGTTTCATTTCGTTGTCGATGGCGCGGGCGACGATGTCGCGCGGCGCCAGTTCCCCGCGCGGGTCGTAATCGAGCATGAAGCGCGTGCCGTCGGGGCGCAGCAGATGGCCGCCTTCGCCCCGCACGGCCTCCGAGATCAGAAAGGATTTGGCCTGCGGATGATAGAGACAGGTGGGGTGAAACTGGACGAACTCCATGTTGGCCACCCGGCAGCCGGCCCGCCAGGCCATGGCGATCCCGTCGCCTGTGGACGTGTCGGGATTGCTGCTGTAGAGGTAGACCTTGGAGGCGCCGCCGGTGGCGAGCGCCGTAAGCCGGCTGCGCAACGCGCGCACATGCCCGCCTGCCTTGTCGAACACATAGACGCCGAGGCAGCGGTTGGGGCCCGGCAAGCCGAGCTTGGCGGCCGTGACGAGATCGATGGCAATATGATGCTCGAGGATGCGGATGCGCGGGTGACGCCGGGCCAGTTCGGCCAGCGTGGTCTCCACGGCACGGCCCGTCGCATCGGCGGCGTGGATGATGCGTCTGTGCGTGTGTCCGCCTTCCCGCGTCAGATGATAGCCCACGCCTTGCGCCGTGAAGGGAACGCCGCGCTCGATCAGCCAGGTGATGGCGGCCGGCGCCTCGCGGACGACGAAATCGACTGCATCGCGATGGCACAGCCCCGCGCCGGCGTCCAGGGTGTCGGCCACATGGGCGGCCAGCGAATCCTCGGGATCTAGGACTGCGGCGATGCCGCCCTGGGCGTAGAGGCTCGATCCGTATGTGAGGTCGGCCTTGGCAAGGACGGTCACCTGGCCCTGCTCGGCAAAGCGCAGCGCGAGGCTCAGGCCTGCGAGCCCGGCGCCGATGACGACGAGATCTGAGGGCGGTTCGGAGGCGGGCGGGCGCTTGGGCATGATCCTGAAGGCAACGCTGTGGGTTTTGCGGTATCATAGTGCTTAAGTCGCGGTTTTCAAAACGGACGCCAGCAACCTGACAATTATGCGGACAAGAACAGCAGGAATCCCCCCTTCGCGCTTTGGCGAACTTTTTCCCATGGACGTGGTCACTTACCAGTGACGAATGGTGTCCCGGAGACGACAGTCGATCGTTCCCTCGACCAGGAGCTGGTGGCGCGGGTCAGGCGCGGCGACAAGAGTGCCTTTGATCTGCTGGTGCGCAAGTATCAGCACAAGGTGGCCAAGCTCGTGGCCCGTTATGTCTACGACCGCACCGAAGTCGAGGACGTGACGCAGGAGGTCTTTATCAAGGCGTACCGGGCACTGGACGGGTTTCGTGGCGAGAGCGCGTTTTATACGTGGCTCTACCGGATCGCCGTGAACACCGCGAAGAATTATCTGGTGTTCCAGGGCCGGCGCCTGCCAGCGGCCGACATCGAGGCCGAAGAGGCGGAACTGACGGCGGAAGGATCGGCGTTGCGGGACATCACCACGCCCGAGCACAATGTCTTGACAGAGGAGATCGCGCAGACGGTATCACGGGTCATGGAGTCTCTGCCCGAGGACCTGCGCACGGCGATCACCTTGCGGGAGATCGAGGGCCTGAGCTACGAGGAGATCGCCGCCATCATGGCGTGCCCGATCGGAACGGTGCGGTCGCGCATCTTCCGGGCCCGGGAGGCGATCGACAAGGAGATCAAGCCGTTGTTGGAGACGTAAGGGGTTTTGGAGAGAAGGGGCATGAACGAATCATTGTCGGCATTGGTGGATGCGGAGCTCGAGGCCAGGGAACGGGCCGGCATGTTGCAGAAGGTGGCCGCGGATCCGGATCTGCGGGCGGCATGGGAGCGTTACCACATGATGGGCGGCATTTTGCGACAGGAGTGTGTCGTGATGCTGTCGCGTGATTTCAGCGAGCGCGTGCTCGCGCAGCTCGACGACGGTGTGCGGCCTGCCGAAACGGGCAGGGGCCGTCACTTCGTCCGTCTGGCGCTGGCCGCGTCGGTGACGGCGGCCGCCGCATTGTTTGGTCTGCATATGGCGGTGATGGGTGATCAGGGCAGCACCCGGCCCGAGCAGGCGGTGCTGGGTCCTTTGTCGACACCGCAGCCGTTCATACAGCGCGCCCATTTCGGCCAGACGGTGCGCTGGCCCAGTGGACCCAACAACTATCTTCTGGAGCACCCTGAAGGCACCCCATTCCAGCCCCCCCTGAACCGTTCGTATACGCACATCGCCACATATGATGGGGAACTGGTTCCCGGCCACGCGCCCTGAAAGCGTCATCTGATCCGCCCCCGGGCCCGTCGGGAGCCCGGCGTGACCTGCCTTAAGTCCGATAGGTGGCAGGCCGTATCCGGCTTATAAGGAACATCACGCACGCGCACGAAAGCCGCAACGCGAGGGGCACCGTTCCCGCGGGGGAACCGGTGGCGGTTTGATGTTCTAAAACAGGTGTATCTATGCGCACACTGGCGGTAGCACGAGTGGCCGGACTCTGGTGTCTTGCCTGTGCGGCCGCTGCGGCGGCAACCAATGCCCCGGATTTTGCGGCGATCGTCGCCGCCAATCAGGCGGCCGTGGTCAACATCTCCAGCACCTCCGTGACGACCGAGCCGGTTCCGGGCCTCGGACGTGCCGAGCCTGGTCTTACACCCAACCACTTTCCACGCCATCTGCCGGGGCGGGCGCTTGCGCCCGAGCCGCTCATCACCAAGTCGCTGGGTTCGGGTTTTGTCATCTCGCCCAGTGGCTACATTCTGACCTGTGCCCATGTCATCGATCACGCCCGGCAGGTCACGGTCCGGTTGTACAACCGGCGCGATTATGTGGCCCGTGTGGTAGGGCTCGACACCAAAAGCGACATTGCGCTCCTGAAGATCCCCGCGCACGATCTGCCGACCGTCACGATCGGACACCCAACGCATCTGGCGGTCGGTGACTGGGTGCTGGCGATCGGTGCGCCGTTCGGATTCGGCAATTCGGCTACGGCAGGTATCGTGTCGGCGACCGGACGGGACCTGCCGGGTTCCGATTACGTGCCTTTCATCCA
Organism: Pseudomonadota bacterium; assembly: GCA_021784845.1. Taxonomy (GTDB): domain Bacteria; phylum Pseudomonadota; class Gammaproteobacteria; order Acidiferrobacterales; family Acidiferrobacteraceae; genus JAJYDN01. The sequence goes on along the minus strand of JAJYHH010000100.1, from coordinate 696 downwards.
GACCGATGTGCCGATCAATCCCGGCAATTCCGGGGGGCCGCTCTTTGACCTGCGCGGGCATGTGGTGGGCATCAATTCCCAGATCTACAGCCGCACCGGCGGCTTCATGGGTCTGTCGTTTGCGATACCGATCAACCTGGCCATGCGCATCGGCCGGGATCTGCGCACGAGCGGGCACGTCCCCTGGGCGTGGCTTGGCGTCACCATTCAGGATGTCACCCGCAGGCTGGCGCTGTCTTTTCATCTGCCAAAGCCCTATGGGGCGCTGGTGTCGGCCATCATCCCGGGGAGCCCGGCGGCCCATTCGGGCCTGCGCGTGGGCGATGTGATCGTGCGTTTCGACCATCAGCCGGTGATCCGGTCCACCAATCTGCCGCCGCTGGTCGGGCTGACGCCGATCGGCGCCCGTGTGCCGGTCACCGTCTGGCGTTTTGGCCATCCGGTGCACCTGCACCTGACCGTCGCCGCGCTGCCCGATGCGCTGCCCGCAGCGCTCCATCAGGCGGTGCGACGGCCGCGGCGCTCCCCCATCCTCGGTCTTGCACTCGAGAATCTGGGCCCCAACGAGAAGCGCCAGCTGGGCGTGGCGGCGGGGGTGCTGGTCGAGGGGGTGACAGAGGGCGCCGCCGAGAAGGCCGGCATAGAGCCTGGCGACGTCATTCTGTCTGTGGCCGGCCGCGCGGTCGACAACGTGGC
>JAJYHH010000010.1 GCA_021784845.1 Pseudomonadota bacterium | reverse complement strand
GTGCCGGGAGCGCTTGGTGTGCAGGAGGGGGGGCTGGTGGCGGCAGGCGTGGTGGCGGGGGTACCCATGGATGTGGCACTGGCGGTGTCGCTCACCCGGCGCCTGCGCCAGATCGTGTTCGGCCTTCCCGTGCTTGGTTCCTGGGTGCGCAGCGAGCGCAGGTTGCGGACGGCGCAAAACCTCGAGAGGCAAACACAAGCAGGATCCGTCTGATAAATCCCAATTCAGAAGAAGAGTCAATCAGGGGGTATGGTGGCAGGCTGGACGTGGCCCAATCTCTATATCGTCGGTGCCGTCAAAAGTGGCACGACATCTCTTTATGCGTATCTTGGTCAGCATCCGGAGGTCTTTTTTCCGGACATGAAGGAGCCGCATTTTTTTTCGCGGCCGCAGCCTTCGACGGCCCAGACGCACCTCATCACCTACGTGAAGGACGAGGCCGACTATCGCCGGCTCTACGCCAGGGGGGCAGGGTATGCATGGCGGGGCGATGCCAGCCCTTCCTACCTATGGGCACCCGAAGCCCCGGCGCGGATCCATGAGGTGTCGCCGGCCGCCCGGATCCTCATCATCCTGCGCGATCCGGTGGAGCGCGCCTATGCGCAGTATCTGATGGATTATTCGGAAGGGGCCATCGAGGAGCCGTTTTTTGAGGCGCTAGAGCGTGACTGGCTGCGTCCGGACAAGGGCTGGGGCGTGTCGCAGCTGTATGTGGAACTGGGTCAGTACACGGAGCAGATCCGCCGTTACCGTCAGACGTTCGGGACGGATCAGGTCCTCGTTCTGCTTCTTGAGGATCTGAAGAAGGATCCGCACGGCACATTGCGCACCATCGGACGTTTTCTGGGTATAGCCCCAGAACCTCTTGATGCCATCGATACGCATATCGCGCACAACCATTACCGTCAGCCCAAGGGAGAGTGGGCGCGCCGTCTCGCCGGCAGCCCCATCAGCCGCTTTCTCGGGGAGCATGTCGTGCCGCGCCGGCTCGGCGAATATGTATGGCAACGGTGGATGCAGAAGGAGGCGCCCAAGCCGGTGATGGACCCCCGGGCGCGCGATTATCTCGCGGCGCTCTATACCCCTGAGCTCGCGGCCCTCGAGGCCGAACTGGGACGCGCTCTGCCGGAGCTTCGCCGGGTCTGGTCACCCGTAGTCCAGGTGTTGCGCGCCCAGGAGGCGCTCTCATAAGCCCGGGCAGGCGCAATCCCGGAAGGTGCCGTCGGGGTCCCCTTGCGGGGAGAGGTCCGGCGGCTTGCCGGAGCTCGCCAGACCGGCACCCCCTGTGGCCGAGAGCCTTGCCGGCGCGCCGTCTTGTTGCGGGCAAGCCCCGGACCCTTGTGCGAGAGGTTCGCTGTGCGCGCGGTCATGCGTGTGCGAAGGGACTGGCCCAATAGCCGCCTTCCGGAACCTGAGGGTGGCCGGCGGGGCGCCGCGTCCGGCGGCGTCCTTGAGACCCCACCCGTCTGTAACCACAGGCGGGCCGGGCTTTTCCGTTACCGGAATCGAAAACCAGACGCGGTCAGGGGGTCTTTCGGCGACAGGAACCAGACTGGTTCCGGCGCGCGGAGTGGATGCGCTGGCAAGCGCTGTTTAGACGGGTTCTTATTGCAATAAGGCGGCACTTAAACCAAAATGCTGCCCTCATACAACCGGGTGTCCGTAGTGCAATCCGACCAAAGTCCATGGTCCCTTTCCCTGGGCCTGGCGGTGATCGGGCGGAGGTGTCCGGCGGGATTGAAGGAGCGGTATGGCAAAAGCGCAAGCGGGCGTCGTGGAAGGCGAAGTCACGCCTCTCGTTCGCCGTTTCAACGTCGGCATTCTCGTCCTCATGGCGGTGGCGGTGCTGGCCGGTCTGTGGCACGGCTGGATGAGTCCGCTCGGCGGCAAGGCCGCGTGGGCCTCCGGCCTCATGGTGACCGAAGTGCTCTTTGCGGCGGCGCTCATCCTGCTTGGCAGTCTCGTCGAGGGTTTTGGGTTCGGGCTGTCGCTCGGGACACAGTGGCCCTACACCCGTAACATCTTTGTCCTGATGTGGCGTGGTGACCCGGAAGCCGCGCATCGGCTGGTCGCAACGGCGGTAGGCCTGGTGGCTGTGCTGCTCCTGATCCTGGCACCTGGCGCGACGACCGCAGTCGGGCTCGGCCTGATCGTCATCACGGCACTTTTTGGCATGGGCACGCTGTATGTGCTGGCCGGGCGGGCGCCCGCTTTCGTGCATGGCACGCACGGCCTGTTGGCTTACGGAGTGTTTCTGACCTACCTCGTCGCGCTGGCGGCCCCGGGATTGCCGATCTGGCTCTATCTCAAGGAAACCATTGCCCTGCACGCCCTCCTCTTTGCCGTCTTCATGGGCGGTATGGTCACGGGCCAGCGGGGCTTCGGTCAGCCCATCGGTGCGTTTTATGGTCCGCACAAGACCGCGCAGTGGGTCTTTATCCTGCATGCGTTTGCCGCACTGCTCGTGATCGGCACACTGGGCTGGCTTATGCCGGCCTACCCGGTGGCGTTCTGGCTGGTTCTGGGACAGGCCGCCGTGGGATTTTTTCTCTTTCAGGCGGTCAATCTGAAACCGAAGACGCCCGGTGGCGTCGTGGCGTTTCATCAAACGATGTCGCTGCTCATGACGACGGCGATCGTGTTCCAGTGGAGATAGGAGATCGGCAGGAAGCCTCCGCGAGGATCGTCTGGGCGTGATCGGGTAGAGATTCGGGAGATAAGCCATGATGGAAGCGAATGTGCGTGCAAACGAGGGAGTTCGGGGGCTCGTTGTGCCGCCGCGCTCGCCGTTTGCGATGCGGGTGCGGGATCTTCTGGTGCTGTCCAAGGCGCGGGTTGTGTCGATGCTTGTTTTTACGGCGGCCGTCGGCGAGGTACTGGCGCCGGGTTTTCGGCAGCATTGGCTTGCGGCACTTGCGGGACTTGCGGGCATTGCCCTGGCGGGTGGGGCCGGCGGGGTCATCAATCAACTGGTGGAGCCGGGTCTCGATCAGCACATGCGACGCACGCATCGGCGCCCTCTCGTCGATGGACGCATGAGCCGCGCCCAGGCCATTGCATTCGCCGGCCTGCTGATGACCTTGTCGGTTGCGGTGCTTGCGTGGGGCACCAACATGCTGACGCTGGTTTTGACGCTGGTGGGCACGGTCGGTTATGGTGTCGTGTATACCCTCTATCTGAAGCCTGCCACGCCGTGGAATATCGTCTGGGGTGGTCTTGCGGGGGCCTTGCCGCCTCTCATTGGCTGGGTGGCGGTGAGCGATCGCATCGAAGCCCTGCCGCTTTGGCTGGTGGCTTTGGTGTTTACCTGGACGCCGGCGCATTTCTGGCCGCTTGCGATCTCCTGTCGCGAGGACTACGCGAAGGCCTGCATACCCATGTTGCCGGTAACACACGGCATCGAGCGCACGCGCCGTGAGGTGGTCCGGTATGCGGCGGCGACACTCCTGGTGAGCCTGGTTCCGGCCTATCTGGCGCACGACTGGGTCTATGGCATGGTCGCGTTCGCAGCCGGGGTCTGGTATCTGGCAATGACTGTGCGTCTGCGCCGGATGAGTGAGGGTGCGGCCATGGATCGTTATGCGCGACGGGTGTTTGCCGTGTCGATCACCTATCTGTTCGTGCTGTTTGCTGCCCTGGTTTTCGGGCATTTCGTCCAGATGACGGGACTGTCGGCAGTCTGACAAAGGAAACATGATGACCGGAGCAGGGAAATCGGGCGGGGGCATGTCACCCGGGGAACGCCAGGCCGTCATGGGACTTAGCGCGATTTACGTCGCGCGGATGCTGGGGCTTTTCATGCTGATGCCGGTCTTGTCCCTCGATAGTGGTCATCTGCGGGGAGCGACCCCCTTCCTGCTGGGTTTGGCTGTCGGCATCTATGGTCTGGCGCAGGCCCTTCTGCAGTTTCCATTCGGCTACGCCTCTGACCGCTTTGGGCGCAAACCTGTGGTCGCCGTGGGTCTGGCGCTTTTCATCGGCGGCTCTCTGTTTGGCGCGTTCACGGATTCGATGGTGGGTGTGGTCGTGGCCCGGGTTCTGCAGGGGGCGGGTGCGGTATCGGCGGTGCTCCTTGCCATTGCCGGGGATCTGACGGCGGAAGCCAACCGGACCAAGGCTATGGCTGCGATCGGGGGCAGTATCAGTCTTGCCTACCTGCTCGGGGTGGCGTTGGGGCCGTTTCTCTATGGTCTGACCGGATTGCGGGGGACCTTCCTGGGTGCCGCCGCCCTTGGTGTGGTGGCCCTGTGGGCGCTGTATCGATGGGTTCCGCCGGTAGAGACCGAGGTGCAATCCGCCACCGGCGACTGGCATGCGGTTGTGCGGGTGCTTGCGCGTATGCCCGTGATCGCGGTCAGTACCGGCATCTTTCTTTTGCAGATGACGCTTGGGGCGAGTTTTGTCGTGCTGTCGCCGGAATTCGTTCACGTCCTGCATGTGCCGACGGATCACCTGTGGCTTGTGTATGTGCCGGTGATGCTGGTCGCGGGCGCATTGATGATCTACCCCGTGATCCTGGTCGAGCGACGCAAGAAGCATCTGCCCATGCTTGCCGCAAGTGGTCTGCTGATTCTGGTTGGCGCAGCCGTTATGGCGGTCTGGCCTGGCCGGTTTTGGCCGGTTATGGTGGCGGCGACCGTGTTTTTCACCGGTTACAATCTCGCGTCGGCGTTGCTGCCATCGATGATGAGCCGTACGACGGGTCCGGAACTGCGCGGTGCGGTCAGCGGCGTGTACTCCGTGTCCCAGTTCATGGGCATTTTTGTGGGTAGTGCGGTAGGGGGCGTTGCGCTCGGCCGTATCGGGGCCCCGGGTGTGTTCTGGATGATCGCGTTCGTCGGACTTTTGCTGATGTTGCAGAACATAAGCGGCCTCTTTGTACATGCAAACCGCCCTGTGTCGGACTCCTGACC
>JAJYHH010000009.1:19750-22310 GCA_021784845.1 Pseudomonadota bacterium | reverse complement strand
CCGACGTAGCCCGCGATCTTCATGCCCTCGAGCGGCTTGACCACGGGCTTGCGCAGTTCGTCATAACCGAGGTCCTCGATCAGTACCTCGACCATGTGGCGCACCTGCTGCTCACCTTTGTAGACCAGATTCATGCCGGCTTCGCGCAAGGCCTCGTTGGTTTCGGCCAGCAGATCGTTGTCGTGGGCCAGACGGTCCTTGGTCTCCTTGGCGCCGAGCCAGCAGGCCGCGCAGGTCGCCACCACATCCTGCCCCTTGTTGACCTGCTCGGAAATCGCCAGATTGCGGGCGTTCATGACGTGACGGGGCAGCTCGCCGCCCTGCGCATAGCCAATGGACGCGCCACAGCAGTTCCAGTCCGGGATCTCGTTTAGCTTGATATCAAGCTTTTTGCACATGGACTCGACCGAGACCATGTAGTTCGATGCCGAGGCCCGGCGCTCGGAAGAGCAGCCTGGATAAAATGAATACTCCTTTCTAGCCATATCCAACCCCTTAGGCGGCGAAGCCTTTTTTGCGGTCTTCGATCTCGTAAGCCTTCTTCAGCATCTTGTGGATGCCCTTGACGTCCTTGCAGCCCTTGTGGGCGAACAGACCAAACGGATTGAGACGGCCGGTCTTTAGCATGCCGATGCCGATATCCTTCATCTCGAGGCCCTTGCGCACGCCGGACTTGAACCCGTCCATGAAATAAAGCCGCACAGACAATTCGAGCTCGTTGACGCGTCCGCTCTTGGCGATGTTGTCCCAGAAGATCTTCGCGAAACGCCGTGTCGGGTTCATCTTGGGCGCAAGTCCCAGCCGATGAGCGTAATTGGCAAGACCATGCATGATATGCGTGATCGGCAGTTCACGGGGGCAGCGGACGATGCAGTTGTAACACGACGTGCACATCCACATCGATTCACTCTTCAGGACTTCATCGCGCCGTCCGGCACGGATCATCATGAAGATTTCCTGCGGGGGGTGCTCCCAGGCCGGCCCCAGCGGACACGACCCGGAACACACGCCGCACTGCATGCACATCTTTACCCATTGGCCTTCCTCGACATTGGTCTCGACTTCCTTCAGGAAGTCGTTGCGGTATTTCTCGCTCATCGATGTATTGAGGTCACCCATGTGCCGCCTCCTAGAAGCCCTTGAAGGGGCTCATGCCGATTTCATTGATCTTCGCCGCATACTCATCGATCAAGGCCGGCACCCGCTCGATATCCGCGATCGCCACCTCGAGGTTGCGAACACGATCCTTTTCGAGATTGAGATTTTTCAGGGTGTCGTCGATCTTGCTCATGCGATAGTTGGCGAGCTCGGAGCCCTTCACAAAGTGACACTGATATTCGTCGCCGTGCTTGCAGCCCATGAGCATCACGCCATCATAGCCGCTGTTTAGCGCATCAGTGATCCAGATCATGTTCACGGAGCCCAGGCAACGCACCGGTATCGTGCGCACGAAGGCGCTCGAGACGCGGCGGTTCATGCCCGCCATGTCGAGCGCGGGGTAAGCGTCGTTTTCGCAGGCAAGCAGCAGGATGCGGGGCTTTTCCGAAAATTCGTCCGGAATATCCACGGCCTTGATCTGTGAACCGACCGTATCGACGGAATAGTTTTCGAAGGAGATGACGCGCACCGGACAGGCGCCCATGCAGGTGCCGCAGCGACGGCAACGTCCTTCATTGAACTGCGGATAACGCTGCTCGTCTTCGTCAATGGCGCCAAACGGGCATTCCACGGTGCACCGCTTGCATTGCGTGCAGCCTTCACGCCGGAAAGAGGGGTAGCTGAGATCGCCCGCGCGCGGGTGGACGGCACGTCCGTGATCGGCGCTTTCCAATGACTGAATCGCCTTCAGGGCAGCCCCGGTCGCATCCTCGACCGCCTGGGCGATGTCCATCGGGCGGCGCACGGGGCCTGCGGCATAGATACCCGTACGGCGGGTTTCGTACGGAAAGCAGATGAAATGCGAGTCGGTAAAGCCGTATTTGAGCTGCGGCAGGTCCCGTCCCTGGCGATACGTCAGGTTCAGGATCGACACCGACTGGACATTGGCCTCCTGCATTTGGCCTTCGGCGGCCGGCGGGGCCTCGATGTTCACGCCGGAATTGGGTACCTGTCCGGTCGCGAGCACCACGAGATCGACGTGCGAGATCGTCGCCGCCGGATCATTCAGGATGAGGTCGTGAAAGTGCACGGTCAGATCGTCGCCGGCCTTCTCCACCTTGGCGACACGGCCCTTCGTGAACGTCACACCCTTGCGCTGGGCGCTGCGGTAAAAATCCTCGCCATTGCCGGGCGTGCGCAGATCCGTGTAGATGATGGCGGTGTCGACGCCGGGGTTCCCGTCCTTGAAATACATGGCCTGCTTCATGCTCGTATTGCAGCAGTGGCCGGAGCAGTACTTGAGATGCGTGCCGGTTTCGTCGCGCTGACCGGCGCACTGGACGAACACGACACTCTTGACCGGCTTGCCATCAGGCCGCGTGATCGCCTGACCCTTGGCTGCGGCGGCACGCGCCAGCGCCTCCAGTCCGGCCTGGTCGACCACAAGCGGGCTGCTGCCGAA
>JAJYHH010000009.1:5369-19167 GCA_021784845.1 Pseudomonadota bacterium | reverse complement strand
CGGCGGGAACACGCCCCGATCACGACCCGGTTGACACCCTCTTCGGCGACGTCCTTTTGAATCATCGCCACACCCTGGCTGTTGCAGAGAAATTCATGCTCGCGCACCACCTGCGCCTTGCCTTCTTTCTGCGCCACCGTTGCCAGGCCCTTGATGTCCAGGCGTTCGCCGAGCCCGCACCCCTTGCACAGATAGGTGCCAATCTTCATGTCCGCCATTACCGACCCTCCACCTTCGCCACCCGATTTACCACCTGAATCGCCCTGAGCGTGCTCGCGGTGGCGCTTTGCACGGCGCGATTGACATCAAGCGCATTGGTCGCGCAACCCGCACCGAAGATACCGTCCCTGGCCGACGCCGTCTGGATGAAGCCGCTGGCGTCCACCTTGACGTCTGCTACCGCGCGGATGTCCGCGCCGGGCTCCATGCCCACGGCCAGAACGCACAGGTCATGACGCGCGTCGTAGCGGTGATACCCTTCGGTGTCGACACCATGCAAAATGACATCGCCCGTCTGCTTGTCTTCGGTGATGTTAGCCACCTTCGACTTGATGAACCGGACCTTCGGGTCAGCCTGGACTTTCTGATAGAAATCCTCGAAGCGGTCGATGGCGCGAATATCGATGTAGTAGATGGTCGACTGTCCCTCATCGCCGTACTTCTCGCGCACGTAATGGGTCTGCTTGAGCGAAGCCATGCAGCAGATGCGCGAGCAATGCTTCAAATGGTTGCGGTCGCGCGACCCGGCGCACTGGATAAACGCGATATTCCGGGCCTCCTTGCCATCCGATGGCCGCAGGATACGCCCTTGCGTCGGCCCGCGCGGATCGGACAGGCGCTCGAATTCCACACTGGTGATGACATTGGCAAAACGGTCATAGCCGTAGGGCTGGATCTTCGCTGCATCGTAAGGACGCCAGCCTGTTGCCCAGATGACGGCGCCTGCCGTTAGCGTCAGCTTCTGTTCCTGCATGCCCAGATCGATGGCATCGTGGGGGCATGCGGCCTTCGCCTTCTCGGCTTCCGGCGTACCGATCAGACTCGGATCGATGCAGTAGCGCTGCGGATAGGCCATGGCCGACGGCAAATACACGGCCTTCATCGTGTTCAGGTTGTAATTGAAGGGATTGGGAATCTCGCTTGTCACCACCTCGGCGCAGGCGCCGCAGGCCGTGCAGTTTTCATTGACATAGCGCGGACGGATGGTAACGGAAACCTTGTAGTCGCCGGCCTTGCCTTCGATCCTGTCGACCTCCGCCAGAGTCAGCACACGGATGCGCGGATTGCCGCGCAGGCGCCGCAGGTTGATTTCCATGCCACAGGTCGGATGACAGAGCTTCGGGAAATAGCGGTACAGCTGGTTGACCCGGCCACCGAGAGACGGCGAGCGCTCCAGCACAATGACATCCTTGCCGGTCTCGGCCGCCTCGACCGCCGCCGTCATACCACTGATGCCGCCCCCCACCACGACGATGGTCTCGTTCGTTGCGACTACGTCCGCCATCTAGGCAACCTCCTCGGAATCTGCATCGGCAGATGCTAATATGCAGAAAATCTTCAATGACCAGCGGGTGACGGCTGTGTCGCGACACGCCGCCTCTATGCTCCCTGATAAGACCGCCGTATATTAGCTACTAATAAAATAGCGAATTTGATTAATATCACCGCCGCCCGCATGAGTCCGGCGAACGCACAATCTATTGTGAAAGAGGCCCTGTGGGCCGTCAATAACTTTATTTGGCATCCCGCGGGTTTCCTTTTTGGCATAATGCGGGGGTGTTCCACTCAACACGCAAAGGTCCCCCCTTGAAAACGCGCGCCCTGCAGCCTGAATCCTTCCTGATCACCCAAGAGCCCTACTACGAAGCACAGGGCGAAGAGATCAGCCTCTTCGAAAACGCCTATCGCAACCTGATTCCGGTGCTGTTGAAGGGGCCCACCGGCTGCGGCAAGACGCGCTTCATGGAACATATGGCCTGGCGTCTCAAGCGCCCGCTGATCACGGTGTCCTGCCATGACGACCTGACGGCATCCGACCTCGTCGGACGCTATCTGATCACGGCCGACCAGACGGTGTGGATGGATGGGCCGCTTGCCCAGGCGGTACGCTGCGGCGGCATCTGCTATCTGGATGAAGTCGTGGAAGCCCGCAAAGACACGACCGTCGTCATCCATCCGCTTGCAGATGACCGCCGCCTGCTGCCGATCGAGAAGACCGGGGAAGTGCTGGCCGCGCCGGCCGAGTTCGGTCTGGCCATCTCCTACAATCCGGGCTATCAAAGCGTGCTCAAGGACCTGAAGCAGAGCACGCGCCAGCGCTTCGTGGCACTCGAGTTCCACTATCCGTCACCGGAGCTTGAACAGAAGATCGTCGATCACGAAAGTGGCGTGGGCGCCGAACGCGCCGCCAAACTGGTACGCTTCGCCGCCATGACACGCAACCTGAAAGGCAGCGGCCTCGAGGAAGGCGCGAGCACCCGCCTGCTCGTGCATGCGGCCAAGCTCATGGTCTCCGGTGTAAGCGCACCCTACGCATGCCAGAGCGCAGTCGCTCAGGCGCTGACAGACGACGCGGAGATGATCGCCGCCATCAACGAACTGAGCCGCTCGCTTTTCTGACATGGCTACCCCAGGCGACCAGACGAACACGCAGGACGCACTCACGGTCGCGGAACTCGAAGACCGTCTCGACGAGATGCTCGATGCGGTCTTGTCGATCAGGCGATCGACGACCGCGGCGGCAACGGCCCTTGCGCGTCTTGCGCGTCCAGACCAGGATTACGCCTGCCACTGGGTCGAGGTGATCGCCAAGACCAACCCGGAACTGGCCTTTCATTTTGCCTCCCACGTGACGGCGGCACTCACACGGATGCGCAGCGAAGACAGGGAGGCCTGGATCATCGAGGCGATGGACACATACGACAGGCTGGGTCTCTATCCGGCGGTCGCAATCCTCGCCGACGCCGAGTCCTTTGCGGCGGCCCGCGACGGGCAGGCGCGTACCGCGACGCTGGAAACGACAGCGCCCATGCTCGAACTCTTCCTGCAGGCGCTCTCGGGGCGCAGGCTGAAGATCGCGCCAGGCGAACGCATCTACACGGACACCACCACGCTGTTTCTGCCTGCGCGGCTTGCGATCCTCCCCACGCGGGAGGCCAATCGCATGCTGTATAAGATCATGGCAACGCATCTGTGGGCACAGGGCTGGTTCGGGACGTTCCGCAAAGACCCTTTGAGCCTGCGCAGCGAATGGGAGCGTTACGCCGAACCCGAGCGAGCCGCGCGGCTCTTTTACGCCCTGGAAACGATCCGTCTCGACGCCTGCCTCGAGCGCGAACTGCCGGGACTGTACCGGGAGCTGCGCACGCTGCGCGCAGACGCCCCGCCCCAATGGGCGGATGCAGGCAGGCGTCTTGCGCAAAAGGACGCATCGGTGGAGGACACCCAGCGGGCGGTAGCGGCCCTCTACGAGGGCCCGCTGCCGCAGGCGCAGATCTATCAGGGCATCCTGGACCTGGACGCCGTCGCGCAGGCCATGAACGAGCGGATCGAACAGGAACGCGCGGCGTTGCGCAATGCGCTCGGCAAGCTCGCCCGCGAGCACGCCGGCATGGCGCCGCAGGAAAGACAGTTTACCGTCAGCAACGACCCGGGGCCGGAGGGGACGGTGCAACTCATGCTGGACGGACAGCCACTTGTGACGCCGCCCGACGTGCAAAATCTCATGAAATCCATTGTCCAGGATCTGGGCGACATACCGGACGAATACCTGGTGGCCGCGGGCGATGGCGGGTACGCACCAGACGGCGAGAAACGCGCCGATGACGTCTGGAAGGGCACGTATCACGAAGATGGCGCGTTTTTGTACAACGAATGGGACCACAGACGGGAACACTACAGAAAGGACTGGTGCGTCCTGCGCGAAGTCGAGGTGCATCCCGTGCACGACGGGTTCGTGGCCGACACGTTACGCAAGTACGCGGGACTGTCTGCGCGGCTGCGCAAGACCTTCGAGGCGCTGCGCGGCGAAAACGCCGTGCAGAAACGGCAAAAAAACGGCGACGACATCGACTTCGACGCGCTTGTCGATGCCCTGGCCGACCTGAAGTGCGGGCGCGAACTGAACGACCGGCTGTTTTTGCGGTCGCGGCGCACCGCGCGCAACATCGCGGTCATGTTCATGGTGGACATGAGCGGCTCGACCAAGGGCTGGATCAACGACGCCGAACGCGAATCTTTGCTGCTGCTGAGCGAGGCCCTGGAGATCCTGGGGGACCGTTACGCCATTTACGGATTCTCGGGGACGACACGCAAGCGTTGCGAACTCTACCGCATCAAGGAATTCACGGAACCCTACGGCGATCCCGTGCGCGCGCGTATAAGTGGCATCCGGCCGCAGGACTATACGCGCATGGGCGTGGCCATCCGCCATCTTTGCCGGCTTCTCAACGGCGTCGACGCGCGCACGAAACTGCTGATCACGCTGTCTGACGGCAAGCCGGACGACTACGACGGGTATCGGGGGGAGTACGGAATAGAAGACACGAGACAGGCGCTTCTCGAGGCCAAGCGCGGCGGCATCCACGCGTTTTGCATCACCATCGATCATGACGCACGCGACTATCTGCCGCACATGTACGGACCGGCCAACTATGTCCTCATAGACGACGTACGCAAACTGCCACTGAAGATCTCCGACATCTACCGCCACCTGACCAGTTGAAACCGGCTGGCTGATCAGGGCGCGAGTTTGCGCCTCAAGATATCGTTGACCTTGGCCGGATTGGCCTTGCCGCGGCTGGCCTTCATGACCTGGCCCACAAAGAAACCGAAAACCTTTTCCTCGCCGGAACGGTACTGGGCAACCTGTCTTGCGTGCGCCGCCATGACTTCATCGATCAGCGATTCGATGGCGCTGTCATCGGTGATCTGCACAAGCCCCCGTGCGGCGATCACGCGGTCGGCGTCGGCCCCGTCCGCCCACATCGCCTCGAACACTTCCTTTGCGATCTTCCCGGAAATGGTGTTGTCGGCGATCCGCCGCAAAAGTCCCGCCAGACCCGCGGCACTCACCCGGGTCGCGGCCAGATCGAGGCCCGCGCTGTTCAGATGGGCGAGAAGCTCCCCCGAGACCCAGTTGGCCACCAGTTTGGGATCGAGCCCCCCGTCTGCGACGACGCTCTCGTAATAGCTGGCCAGTTCGCGCGTCGCCGTCAGCAGAGCCGCGTCGTAGCGCGACAGCCCGTAGGTCGCGCAAAAGCGCTCGCGCTTGGCCGCCGGCAGCTCCGGCATGTTGGTCCGCACATCCTGCACGAACGCATCCGTCAGCATCAAAGGCGGCAGATCGGGGTCCGGGAAATACCGGTAATCGTTGGCCTCTTCCTTGCTGCGCATCGGACGGGTTTCATCGCGATCGGCATCGTAGAGCCGCGTCTCCTGGCGGATGACGCCGCCGGTCTCGAGAACGGCGATCTGGCGGCGCACCTCGTAGTCGATGGCGCGCTCGACGAAGCGGAACGAATTGATGTTTTTCAGTTCGGTGCGGGTGCCCAGGCGGCTGTCGCCGCGAGGCCGCACCGACACGTTGGCGTCGCAGCGGAAGGATCCCTCCTGCATGTTGCCATCGCAGATCTCCAGATACCGCACGAGTGTATGCAGGGTCTTCAGGTAGGCGACCGCTTCGGCCGACGAACGCATGTCGGGTTCGGAAACGATTTCGAGCAGCGGCGTTCCGGCGCGGTTCAGGTCGACACCGGTCATGCCGTCGACTGCGTCATGAAGGGACTTGCCCGCATCCTCTTCGAGATGGGCCCGGGTGATGCCTATGGTGCGCGCCTCCCCGTCCAGGTCGACCGCCAGCCGTCCCCGCTCCACGATCGGCAGCTCGTACTGACTGATCTGGTAGCCCTTGGGCAGATCCGGATAGAAGTAGTTCTTGCGCGCAAACACCGAATGATGGTTGATGGTCGCATCCACCGCGAGCCCGAAGCGGACCGCCATGCGCACCGCCTCGCGATTGAGTACCGGCAAAACCCCGGGCAGGGCAATGTCGATCTCGTTGGCCTGCTGGTTTGGCGGCGCGCCGTAAGCGGTTGGCGCCCCCGAAAAGATCTTGCTGCGCGTGCTCAACTGCGCATGCACCTCAAGGCCGATGACTGTTTCCCACTCCATGTTCTCTCCTGCCTTCACGACAACGGGGGCACCCGGCGATGCCAGTCGGTGGCCTGCTGGTACCTGTGCGCGGCGCGCAAAAGACGCGCTTCGTCCAGATAGCGTCCGACCAGCTGCAGGCCGACGGGCAGGCCTCCGACGAAACCCGCCGGCATGGACAGGGCCGGCAGACCGGCAAGATTCACGGGGATGGTGTAGATGTCGTTCATGTACATGCTCACCGGGTCGTCCATCTTGGCGCCGAGCGCAAACGCCGTGGTCGGCGCCGTCGGCCCGGCGATGAGATCGCATTGCGCAAAGGCGGCAGCGAAATCGTCGGCGACCAGCCGGCGCAGCTTCAACGCCTTCAGATAGTAGGCGTCGTAATAGCCGCTCGACAGGGCATAGGTGCCGATCATGATGCGCCGCTTGACCTCGGCGCCGAACCCTTCGCCGCGGGTCTTCTTGTACATGTCCTCGAGATCCCGGTAGCCGGTGGCCCGGTAACCGTAGCGCACGCCATCATAGCGGGCCAGATTGGAGGACGCTTCGGCCGGCGCCAGGACATAGTAGCAGGGCAGCGACGCGGCGCTGTTTGGCAGGCTGACATCGACCAGGGTGGCGCCAAGCCGCTCGAATTCCGCGAGCGCTGCGAGGATCGCGCTGCCGATCGCCCCATCGAGCCCGGCGCCGAAATGCTCCCGCACCACACCGATGCGCAGCCCGGCGAGGTCGCCTGACAGCGCGCCGACATAATCGTCGACCGGTCGCTCGCTCGCGGTGGCATCCCGCTCGTCGAACCCGGCCATGGCCGCGAGCACATAGGCGCAGTCTTCGGCCGAACGCGCCATCGGTCCGGCCTGATCGAGCGACGAGGCAAACGCGATCAGGCCGTAACGCGAGACCCGGCCATAACTCGGCTTCAGGCCGGTGATGCCGCAAAACGCCGCCGGTTGCCGGATGGATCCGCCCGTATCGGTGCCGGTCGCCGCCGGCACGAGTCCCGCGGCCACCGCCGCGGCGGACCCGCCGGAACTCCCGCCGGGCACGCGCGCGCGGTCCCAGGGATTGCGCACCGGCCCAAAGTACGAGGTTTCGTTCGACGACCCCATGGCAAACTCGTCCATGTTGGTCTTGCCCATCGTCACCGCGCCGTGGGCGCGTAACCGCGCCACCACCGTCGCGTCGTAGGGGGCCACGAACCCGGCCAGCATGCGCGAGGCACAGGTGGTGCGCATCCCGGCCGTGCAGAAGATGTCCTTGTGCGCAAACGGCACGCCGAGCAACAGGCCGGTCGCGCCGGCGGCGCGGGCCTGATCGGCGGCCGCTGCGGCGGCCCGGGCGGCCTCTTCATCGACCGTGATGAAGGCATTCAGGTCCGCGTGGCGGCGGATACGGCCCAGACTGGCATCGACCAGTTCGACACTCGAATACTGACCGGCCGCAAGGCCACGCACGAGTTCCGCTAATGTCTCACTCACACATATTCCTTCGGATCACAGTGAAGTCGGACGAATGGCCGATCGCTTACTCGATCACCCGCGGGACGAGGTAGAGCCCGTGGGCGCAGGCCGGCGCCAGGGCCAACAGGCGGTCGGGGTCGCCGTTCATGGTCACGGCGTCCTCGCGAAACCGCAATGCGGTGGTTTCGGGTTGCGCCATGGGCGCGACATGCTCGGTGGCAATAGCGTTCATCTGCTCAATCAGACCGAGTATCCGGGACAGGTCCTCGGCATAGGACACACACTCTTGCTCGCTTACGTCCAAACGGGCAAGATGCGCTATCTTTTCGATATCTTTCTGATTCAACGCAACGGGCCTCGGTTCTGCACTGATCGGTCGCACGCTACCATATTTCAGGCTCCGGTTGAACCCATGAGAGCCGATTGCTACAGTAGGCCGATTCCAATTCCCTCCTACCGAAACTGGGACACCAACTAGGACACCTAAAATTCTATGTTCGGACGCCTGCGCTCCTTCTTTTCCAATGACATCGCCATCGACCTCGGAACCGCCAACACGTTGATTTACGTGCGGGACAAGGGGATCGTTCTGAACGAACCGTCGGTGGTGGCCATACGGCAAGAGTATGGGTCCCGTGCCGGGCGCAGTATCCTGGCGGTCGGCATGGAAGCCAAGCGGATGCTGGGACGGACACCCGGCAGCATCCAGGCCATCCGGCCCATGAAGGATGGCGTCATCGCCGATTTCACGGTCACCGGAGAAATGCTCCGGTATTTCATCCGCAAGGTGCATGAACGCCGCATCTTCCAGCCAAGCCCGCGCATCGTCATCTGCGTACCCTGCGGCTCCACACAGGTCGAGCGGCGCGCCATCCGGGAATCGGCTCAGAAAGCCGGCGCCCAGGAGGTCTACGTGATAGAGGAACCGATGGCGGCGGCCATCGGCGCGGATCTGCCGATTGCCGAAGCAACGGGATCCATGGTGCTCGACATCGGCGGCGGCACGAGCGAAGTGGGGGTGATCTCGCTTGGCGGCCTCGTCTACTCGAACTCGCTGCGCATCGCCGGCGACAAGATGGATGAAGCCATCATCAATTATGTGCGCCGCAAATACGGCTTGCTGATCGGTGAGTCGACCGCGGAAAAGGTCAAGAAGGACATCGGCACGGCCTGGGCCAACAGTGAAGTCCGCCAGATGGAAATCAAGGGGCGACATATCGCCGATGGCGTTCCGCGCAGCCTCGTCATCAACAGCAAAGAGGTGCATCTGGCCTTGAGCGAGGGACTGGCCGGCATCGTCGGCGCGATCCGGGTCGCCCTGGAACAGACACCGCCGGAACTGGGCGCAGACATCGCCGAAAAGGGTCTGGTCGTGACCGGAGGCGGGGCCCTGCTGCGCGACATCGACCGCATGCTGATGGAAGAAACCGGGTTGCCGATCGTCATTACAGACGATCCCCTGACGTGCGTGGCGCGAGGCTGCGGCCGCGCACTGCAGGAGATGGACGTACTCGGGGACGTATTCGCGTACGAATAATCGCCGGCCGGCCCGACAGAGCGGCCTGGACGGCATCACCCGGTAACCAGAAATGGGCACTTTCTTGGGTTGGTCGATCACGCGACCTTCCAATTTCGCAAAGTTCGCGGTGCTGGCCGTCGCGTCGGTTGCCCTCATCATCGCCGACGCGCGCCACAGGCACGTGGCCATAGCGGTCGATGGCGCCATGGCCCGCATCGCCTACCCCCTGCAGGTGCTCGCGGCGTGGCCCGCGACCACCGTGGAAGGCGTGTGGCACGATATGCGCACCAACACCCGGCTGCGCCACGAAAACGACCGGCTCACCCGCGACAACCGTCTTCTGCAGGCCGCGGTCACGCGCCTGGGCGCACTCAGCGCCGAGGTCCAGCGGCTGCGCAAGATCCTGAAGGCGCCCCCCTTGCCCGGCTATCGGGAAACCCTGGCCGGGATCCTCGGCGTGAGCTCGGGACCCTTTACCCGGGAACTCACCCTGGACGAGGGGCGGCCGCAGCATGTCTATGTGGGCCAGCCGGTGATCGACGCCCACGGCATCGTCGGCCAGATCATCAAGGTAGGACCCGACACCAGCCGCGTCATGCTCGTGACGGACCCAAACAGTGGCGTACCGGTGGTCTCGCAGCGCAACGGCCTGCGCGCCATCGTTTTTGGCACCGGCTCCCTGCGCCGGCTCAAGGTACCCTACCTGCCGATGACCGCCGATATCCGTGCAGGCGACATCCTCGTGAGCTCCGGTCTGGGCGGCGTCTTTCCGGCCGGGTATCCCGTGGCCAAGGTCGAACGCGTCATCAGTGACCCCAATGAGGCGTTCCTGACCGTCACGGCGAGGCCGCTTGCACAGCTCAATCACCACACCGACGTGGTACTGCTCTGGCCGCTGTCGCGCACCGCCCGGACACACCATGGATAACCTGACGGCCCGCCAGATCGCCACCATCGCCGCGACCTTCGCGGTCGCCATTCTGCTTGGCGTGATGCCCACACCCGGCTATGCGGCCCTGCTGCGCCCGGACTGGGTGGCGATCGTGCTTGTCTATTGGTGCATTGCCATCCCCGACCGCATAGGCATCGGCATCGCCTGGCTGATCGGCCTGCTTCTCGACGGGCTGTACGGATCCCTGCTCGGCGAACAGGCGCTGGCAAAGGCATTCCTGGCTTATCTGGCGCTGCGTTTCTATCTGCGTCTGCGCATCTTCCCGCGCTGGCAACAGGCGGTGGCCATCGGTCTGCTCATCGCAGCGAGCGACGTGGTGGTTCTGATGACCAAGTCCCTGGTGCATGGCAATACGCCCATTTGGGGCGACACAGTGCCGATGATGATCAATGTGGTGCTGTGGCCGTTTCTGTTTCCCCTTCTGCGGGAGGTGCGCCGGCGCGCCAAGATCAGTTAGCTCATGTATCGCATCCCTCTGAAAAACTCCGGCCAAGAAACGCGCCTGTTCCGGTCGCGCGTAACGGTCGCGGCGATCCTGGCCGGACTGCTCATCCTGACACTGGTCGGGCGCTTGAGCTATCTGGAAGTGATTCGTCACGCCTATTACGCAACGCTTGCGCGCAACAACCGCATAAGTCCCATACCCATCCCCCCGGCGCGCGGCCTCATTCTCGACCGCAACGGCATCGTCCTGGCCGAGGACATTCCGGTGTTCACGCTGCAGGTGATGCCCGATCGCGTACGGAACATGGGACGGCTTATCGCCACACTGAAGACGATGGTGGCGCTAAACAAGCAGGATCTGCGCAATTTCGACCGGCGCCTGGCGCAGCACCGCGCGTTCCAGGACGTCACGTTGCGCGCCCATCTGAGCGAGGCGGAGGCGGCACACGTCGCCGTCCATCTGACACAGCTGCCGGGCGTATCCCTGCATGCGCGTCTGCGCCGGTATTACCCGCTCGGTGGTCTGGCCGTCGATACCATCGGTTATGTAAGCCGCATCAACCAGACCGAGGAACAGGGACCGCATGCCGCACGTTATTTCGGCTACCACCATGTCGGCCAATTCGGGATCGAGCGGTCCTACCAGAAACAGCTGATGGGGCGCATCGGCTTCAAGGACGTGGAGATGAATGCGGCCGGACGGGCCGTGAAGGTCCTGAAAAGGATCGCACCGCATGCCGGCGAGAACCTCTATCTCAATATCGACGCCCAGATGCAGGCGATCGGCGAGCAGATGCTCGACAACCGCCCCGGCAGCATCGTCGCCATCGATCCGCGCACGGGCGCCGTTTTGACCTTCGTGAGCAGCCCCCTCTATGACCCGAATCCCTTCGTCGACGGCATCCGGGAAAAGGCTTACCGCAAACTCGCCACCGACCCCGCGGCCCCCTTGAACGACCGGGCACTGAACGGCCTCTATCCGCCGGGCTCGACCATCAAACCGTTTTTCGCCTACGCCGCGCTGCAAACCAAATGGTTTGATCCCCATGCGACCTACGTCTGCCCCGGCTACTGGCACCTGCCGCACAACGGACACCTGTTTCACTGCTGGAAACCCATGGGCATGGGACCTGTGGACCTGAAAACGGCGATCGAGGAATCCTGCGATGTCTACTTTTACCACCTCGCCTTCAAGCAGGGCATTGACCGCATGGTTCGTTATTTGACGTATTTCGGGTTCGGCCACCGCACCGGCATCGACCTGCCGGGCGAGTCCCGCGGCCTGGTACCCACCCGGGCCTGGCGGCGCGCGACCCACCGGCCGTGGTACCCCGGGCAGACCGTCATCACCGGCATCGGTCAGGGGCCTTTGCTGGTCACGCCCGTGCAGCTCGCCGACGCCGTGGCCGCCATCGCCAACCACGGTGTGCGCATGCGCCCGGAAGTGGTGCGCGGCATAGAAAATCCGGTGACGGGTGCTGTCCGGTACATCCGGCCGGTCGCTTATCCGCCGGTACCCCGCCGCCGCAAAAAGAGTCTCGGGATCCTCGTCCACGACATGGCCCAGGTGGTAGAGGGACCGCACGGGACCGCGCGCGGCATTGACTGGGATCACGTGCTTCCGTACTCGGTGGCCGGCAAGACGGGGACGGCGCAGCTGTGGAATGCCAGTCCCGGCTACAACGGCAAGCACATCCATTCGGACGCGCTGTTCATCGCGTTCGCCCCCGTTCACAATCCGCGCATAGCCCTTGCCGTCATCGTCGAACACGCAGGCTTTGGTGCCCTGGCCGCCGCGCCGATCGCGCGCGCGCTCATGAATTTTTACCTGCTGGGCCATGTGCATGTGCGGGCCGTCAACCAGACGAACGGGAAAGTCCTCCCGGTCGGGAGTCATCCATGACGCTCTACGAACGCTGGCACATCGACAGGCCGATGTTTCACGCGCTGCTCGCGCTGGCGGCCATCAGTCTCATCGTCCTCTACAGCGCCGGCGGCAACAGTCTCGTATTTGCCCTGGATGACGCGGCGCGCCTGGGGATCGGCTTCATCGTCCTGTTCGCGACCGCCCAGGTGCCGCCGGAAACCTATCGCAAATGGTCCGTTCCCCTGTTTGCGGGCGGGGTGCTGGCCCTGGCGGCGGTGCTGGCCATCGGTGTCGTGCGCTTCGGTGCGCGGCGCTGGATCGCCTTCGGTCCCCTGTCGATCCAGCCGTCGGAGTTCATGAAACTGGCCGTGCCCATGATGCTGGCCTGGTTCTTCTCCCGGCGCAGTCTGCCGCCCAGGCTGATGCATGTGATCGGGGCGGCGCTCATCATGCTGATCCCGGTGCTGCTGATCGCCAAGGAGCCCGATCTGGGCACCGCCGTGATCGTGCTGCTGTCCGGGGTGATCGTGCTGTTTCTGGCGGGCATGAGCTGGCGCACGATCGCTGTGGTCGTGCTCGCGGGTGCTGCCGCCGCACCCCTGCTCTGGGCCCATATGCACCATTATCAGCGGCAGCGCATCTACATCCTCTTTCACCCCGAGGCGGATCCCCTGGGCGCCGGCTATCATGCCATCCAGGGCATGATCGCGGTCGGCTCCGGCGGTCTGTTCGGACAGGGCTGGCTGCACAGCAGCCAGGCCAATCTGCATTTTCTGCCCGACAGCACCACCGATTTCGCATTTGCCGTCTTTTGCCAGGAATTCGGCCTGACGGGTGACCTGATCCTGCTTGCCCTCTACCTTTTCATCATCTATCGCGGACTGCGCATCGCCTTCGCCGCCCAGGACAGCTATTCGCGATTGCTGGCGGGCAGCCTGAGCGTGCTCTTCTTTTTCGACGTCTTCATCAATATGGGCATGGTATCGGGCATCCTGCCGGTGGTGGGTGTGCCATTGCCCCTGCTGAGCTATGGCGGAACTTCCTTGCTTATCATCATGGCCGGCCTTGGCATCCTGATGAGCATCCACGGTCATCGGCGCCTGGTCAGCTAGGCACCGGACGGGGGCGCGTGGCCCGTGCGGGCGAGGCCCGGCCGGGGTGATGTTTTGCGCAGACGCCATGTGCGGTACTCTTGGGCCTCCTGATCAACAGCCGAGTGGCACCATGGCAACCGGTCCGCTTTCCTGTATCCGGCGACACCTTGCGATTTTCGTCGCGGCGACGACCGCCACGCTTTCGGGCTGCGGCTTTCTGCCGGGCGTGGGCTACCGCAATCCCGCCCACCTGCGCGGCACGGCCGTGATTCCGCGCAAACTGCCGCGCAGCCCCTATGGCAACACCCC
>JAJYHH010000009.1:0-4832 GCA_021784845.1 Pseudomonadota bacterium | reverse complement strand
CGGGCCCTTCGTGCAGTTTGGCGCCTACTCAACGCACGGCATGGCAAGCCGCGAAGCACAGCGGCTGCGCGAGGCCGGTCTTGTGCACATCCACGTCATGACGCGCCGGATCCATGGCGAACGCCTCTATCTGGTCCGGCAGGGACCGGCGCAGGATCTGGCTGCGGCCCAGCAGATGGCGGCCTACGCGGGACACGTGGGTCTTGGCCGCACCTACATCGTCGGTCACTGACCCCCATGCGTGTCTATCTGAACGGCGAATGGCTCCCCGGCGAACGCGCGCACGTCTCCGTCTTTGATCGCGGCTTTACCTTCGGTGACGGGGTGTATGAAGTCATCCCGGTCTACGGGGGCCGGCCATTCCGGGTCGCGGCGCACCTTGCGCGCCTCAAACACAGTCTCGCCGAGACCCGCATCGACGCCACGTACACGGATCATCAGTGGCTCGATCTGTTTGACAGCCTCGGCCAGACCCTGCCCCTGGGCGAGGGCACGATCTATTTGCAGGTGACGCGCGGCGTGGCACCGCGGCAACACGCGTTTCCCGCCCATGCGCCGCCCACCGTATTCGCGTACGCGCGCCCCGCCAGCGCCACGGCGAGCCGCGACGTGGGCCGGGGTATTGCCGCAGTCCTTTTGCCGGACATCCGCTGGACCCGCTGCGACATCAAGACCACGTCGCTGATCGCCAACGTCCTGCTCACCCAGGAAGCCGCCGACTGCGGCGGGAGTGAGGCCCTGCTCGTGCGCGATGACCGGGTCAATGAAGGCGCCGCAAGCAATGTCCTTGTGGTCTGCGACGGCCGCCTGCACACGGCGCCGGCCGATCGTCTGATCCTGGACGGCATCACCCGCCAACTGGTCCTGGAACTTGCGCGGTCGCGCGGAGTCGATGTGGTGGAGGAAAGCCCCACCGTAGACCGCGTGCGCGGCGCCGACGAAGTCCTGATCACGAGCTCCGGACGCGGCCTGCTGGCGGTGACCACTCTCGATGGCGCGGTCGTGGGGGACGGCCAGCCCGGACCGACTTTCCGGCTCCTGCATGAGGCCCTGCAGGCCTTCAGAGAGGCCGTGCGCCGCGGAGAGGCCCAATGATGACTACTGGCAACGGACACACCAGACCCCGGCAGAGCCTGCTCGTTTTTCCCTGCCGGATCGACATCAAGGCATTCGGCCTCCACAGCAATCGCTTTCAGGCACTGGTTCTCGGGATCGTGTCGCGGCACATCGAGCCCGGGCGGCTCCTTGCGACCTCGAGCCGCGCAAGCCGCGGCGGCAAGTATGTGGCCGTGACGATCTCCGTACAGGCGCAAGATCGCGAGGAAATCGACGCCATCTATCATGAGCTCACCCAGTGCACGGATGTCCTGATCGCCCTGTGAGGACGCTGTGCGTCCGCGCGCTTCGACAGGCGCCTTACGAAGCCACCTGGGACGCCATGCGTGTGTTCACGCAAGAGCGTCGGCCGGATAGCGTAGATGAATTGTGGCTGATCGAGCACCCGCCCGTGTACACGCGGGGCCGCAACGCGCGCGAGCGCGCGCCTGCCGGTTTGATTCCGACCGTCGACACCGACCGCGGCGGCGACCTGACCTACCATGGGCCGGGCCAGCTCGTTGCTTATACGCTTTTCGACCTCACGGGCCTTGGCATCGGCGTGCGTCAGCTGGTGCACGGTCTGGAGGAGACCGTCCTTGCCACGCTCGCGGCGTTTGGCATCGGCGCGCAACGGCGCAGCGGCGCGCCCGGTGTCTATGTGGGCGATGCCAAGATCGCCTCACTGGGATTGCGCATCCGCGGCGGACGCAGCTATCATGGGCTGGCGCTCAATGTCGCGATGGACCTTGCGCCATTTGGCTCTATCGCCCCCTGCGGCTACCAGGGCCTGCGCGTAACACAGATCGCCGATCTCGGTGGTCCTCGCGATATCGCCATCGTTGCGCCCGTCCTCGTCGAGGCCCTTGCGGCCACGTTTCATTACCAACCATCAAGAGGAACCCATGGATCGGCCTGTGGATCCACAAAATCAGTCATCGCGCGCCCTTAAAGGCCTGAGCAAGATCCGGGTCGTGCAGGAAACGCCGGTCGCGGCGGGACCGAAACCCCCGTGGCTGCGCGTGCGCTCCCCGCTATCGCCCGAAGTCGGCCGCCTGAAGACGGTCCTGCGTGACCATGCGCTGCACAGCGTCTGCGAAGAGGCTTCGTGCCCCAACATCGGCGAATGCTTCACCCACGGCACGGCCACCTTCATGATCATGGGGCGCCTGTGCACGCGGCGCTGTCCTTTCTGCGACGTCGCGCATGGCCGGCCAGATCCGCTCGATGCCGATGAGCCGCGCCATCTGGCGGAAGCCATCGCCGCCATGGGGTTGCGTTTCGTCGTCGTGACCTCGGTCGATCGCGACGATCTGCGCGATGGCGGCGGCGCCCATTTCGCCGCGTGCATCGGCGCAATCCGCAGGCACGCGCCGGAAGTCACCATCGAAGTGCTGGTGCCGGATTTCCGCGGCCGCGTCGATGCAGCACTCGATGCGCTCGGTAGCGCGCTGCCCGACATCTTCAACCACAACATGGAAAGCGTGCCGCGGCTCTATCGGGCGGTGCGCCCGGGAGCGGATTACGCGGGTTCGCTCGCCCTGCTGCGCGCCTTCAGGGAACGCCATCCGGGGATTCCCACCAAATCGGGCATCATGCTTGGCTTGGGCGAGACCCGCGAGGAAGTCATGGCGGTCCTGCGCGACCTGCGCGCGCATGGCTGCGAGTGGCTCACGCTTGGCCAGTACCTGCGCCCGAGCCGCGCGCACCTGCCGGTCGACCGCTATGTGAGCCCCGAGGAATTCGCGGAGCTCAGCGAGGCGGCACGCGGCCTCGGTTTCACCAATGTCGCAAGCGGGCCTTTAGTGCGCTCGTCTTATCACGCCGACCGGCAGGCGGCCGGGGAACAGGTGGGCTGAATGGTCGTGTGGCATGGCGTGGTCAACGCCTGTGTCACGCCGCCGGGCGCCTTGCTGATCCTCATGGCGGCTGGTTTTCTGGCCGTCTGGCGATGGCGAGTGGCCGGCTGGACGCTGCTGATCGGCGGGTGGGCGCTTCTGGTCATGGCAAGCCTCCCGGTGGTCGCAACGGCTTTGGCGCGACGGGTGGAAACCGTGCCCGCGCTCTTGCGTATTCCCGCCAGCGCACAGGCAATCGTGGTCCTGGCGGCAGGCCGCGACCGGCATGCCCCCGAGTATGGCGGACGCGACACGGTCGGCGCCGATACGCTCGTGCGCCTGCGCTACGCCGCCCACCTCTACCGCCGGCGGCCCCTGCCGATCCTGGTGAGCGGCGGTGCCCCCTTTGGCGGCACACCCGATGCCCTGCTCATGCGTCATGTGCTGATCCATGCCTTCCATGTGCCCGTGCGCTTTGTCGAGAGCCGATCCCGCACAACCGCGCAGAACGCGCGTTTCAGCGCCCGCATCCTGCTGCGCGCGCATATGCGCCGCGTCGTGCTCGTCACGCAGGCCTGGCACATGCGCCGCGCCGCGGCGTTGTTCGCCGCGCGCGGGTTGACCGTGATTCCGGCGCCCACCGATTTCATCAGGGCCGGCCGGCGCAGCCGCACCGTACTCGGCATGCTGCCTTCCGCGCACGCGCTGGCGGTATCATCACTTATCATCCACGAGGAGATCGGTACCCTCTGGATGCAGTGGCGCACCCTGCTGCCCCGATGGCTCGCGGCGCGCATCAACAACCCCTGAAAGGTCCGCTGCACCTTACCTCAAGGTCCGATTCCCGCCCCCGCAGGCGCACTCTAGGCTTGGTGACCTCGACAGGAGGGCCCAACCCATGCACATCGCCAGTCAGGCCACCGAAGCGCCCGGTGAGGCCGCGCCGGAACCGGAGTTTGCCGAGCGCATCGGCCGCTACATGCGCGAGCACAGTCTGCAGGACATACGCACCGACATCGAAACCGGCATGCGCGAGCACCCGGTCGTCACGATCCTGGTCGGCGCCGGGGTGGGCTTTCTGCTCGGCAAGAC
Organism: Pseudomonadota bacterium; assembly: GCA_021784845.1. Classification (GTDB taxonomy): domain Bacteria; phylum Pseudomonadota; class Gammaproteobacteria; order Acidiferrobacterales; family Acidiferrobacteraceae; genus JAJYDN01. The sequence continues at coordinate 807 of JAJYHH010000009.1, read as the reverse complement.
ACTGAGCCGTTGACGGGTTGGCGCGCAGACATGGCGCATTCGTGGGAGGATCCTCCGGTACAGGACACCGGCATGCGGCCCGTTTCGATGGCCGGGCTTTTGCGGCATCTGGCCGAGGAAGCCGGCGAGCTGCTGCGCAGCGAAGTGGCCCTCATCCGCCTGGAAATGGAGGAAAGCACGCGCGCGCTGATCCTCGATGCGATCAAGACCACGCTCTACAGCGCCGTGGCGCTTCTTGGCCTTTTGAGCCTGCTCGCCTTCCTCATCATTGGTCTGGCCGCGCTCATCGCCGGCGAGATGAACGCCATGGCGGCGTTCTGGGCAAGCCCTCTGGTCATTGGTGTCGTGTTCACCACAGCCGGCGGACTCATGGCGTGGCGCCACGCCCGGCGCATGGGGGCAGGCGCGCCCTCGCCGTCGCCGGACACGCAAGAGACGGATCCCCGGCGCACGCCGTGGGGTCATCGAAGAGACGGGGGTCCCCATGCAAAACCCTGACGACCTGATTCCGACGCTGTCGGCGCGTGAGGCGCGCGCGCGGGCCGAACGCCATCGACGCGACCTGTCACAGACCATCACCCAACTGAGCGACCGGATCAACAGCACCATCGGTGGCGTCGAGCAACGTGTGACCCGGCCGCTTCGCTGGGCCCGTGAACACCCCGTTGCCGCGCTTGGCATCGGCCTTGCCGCCGGTCTCCTGCTCAGCCGGCGCACCGGGCGCACCGTTTCGTCGGTGGCGGCCACGAGCCGCGAACTCGAGGGCGCCTATCTCGTTGGCCGGCGGGATGAATCCGAACACCGGCC